>CAYMLS010000540.1:0-2694 GCA_964390665.1 uncultured Bacteroidales bacterium
TTCTTCGGTTCTGATGTTGGCCATACCCGCAGGTATCGCAGGTTGCAAAGAGATCGTCATTTGCACCCCCCCGGGCAAAGACGGAAAAGTGCATCCTGCCATCTTGTTTGCTGCCCGGGTATCAGGCGTAAATGAGATTTATAAAATAGGAGGTGCCCAGGCAGTTGCAGCCATGGCATTCGGTACTGAAGACATTGCCCCGGTTCATAAAATATTTGGTCCGGGTAACCAGTTTGTTACCGCCGCCAAACAGGCAGTACAAAAAATGGGTATTGCCATTGACCTTCCTGCCGGCCCTTCGGAAGTGCTGGTGATGGCCGATGAAACGGCACATCCTGATTTTGTTGCCTCCGACCTGCTCGCCCAGGCCGAACATGGCCCCGATAGTCAGGTGATCCTGTTAAGCAACAACCGGGAAACAGCGACCAGAACCATTGACGCCATGCTGGAGCAAATGCAAACGCTCCCCAGAAAGGATGTTGTGGAAAAAAGTCTGGAATCCTGCAAGATCATTGTCATGAGCGATGCCAGTGATATGATTGACATGGTGAATGAGTATGCTCCCGAACATCTCATCATTTCCATGAAAAACACGGATGAAGTAGCCGGAAAGATCGTGAATGCAGGATCTGTATTTTTGGGTCATTACACACCCGAAAGCGCCGGCGATTATGCTTCAGGTACCAACCATACCCTTCCCACCAATGGATTTGCCAAGGCATACAGTGGCGTTAGCCTGGATAGTTTTGTAAAAAAGATCACCTTCCAGGAGATCTCCCCCGGAGGGTTATCACGGCTGTCAAAAACGCTCACGGTTATGTCGGAAGCAGAAAACCTGCGAGGGCATACCCAGGCTGTTTCCATTCGCATGGATCACCTTCAAAAAGAAAAAGGAAAAAACTAAGTGGAAATTTCGTCATGATCATTTGAATATCTCTTTTATGAATGCATCTCAAATTCAATTACTTGCCCGGTCATCTGTTGTTGCCTTGAAACCTTACAGTTCTGCCCGCGAAGAATTTACCGGTCAACAAGGTATATTTCTCGATGCCAATGAAAATCCGTACAATGAACCTTTGAACCGGTATCCCGATCCGCTGCATCATCAATTGAGGGAGAAGATCGCTGCCCTGAAAAATGTGGATAAGGAAAATATCATTGCCGGAAATGGTTCTGATGAGGTTATTGATCTGCTGTACAGAACGTTTTGCGACCCGGGAAAAGACAAAGCACTGTCCGTTTCACCCTCCTATGGCATGTACAAAGTGTCTGCCGATATCAATGGCGTCGGTTTCCATACGGTTTTGTTGCATGATGACTTTGCTTTGCCTGCTGAACATATCCTGAAAAGTGCGGATGAAAATACCAAACTATTGTTTATTTGTTCTCCCAATAATCCCACCTCCAACAGGTTTGAGGATGCTGCCATTGAGGAAATTTTGAAGAATTTTAAAGGTTTGGTGGTCATTGATGAGGCATATGCCGATTTTAATGATAAACCTTCATGGGTGCAGCGTTTGGATGAATTCCCCAATCTGGTTGTATTGCAAACACTTTCCAAAGCCTGGGGACTTGCAGGGATAAGACTTGGAATGGGATTTGCCAATCCGGATGTCATTGCGCTGATGTTGAAAGTAAAACCTCCTTACAATGTCAATGCTTTAACCCAGCAAAAAGCACTTGAGGCACTCCAAAATGGTGAATTAGCCCAACAACGGATCAATACCATCATGAAGGATCGCAATGTTTTGATGGAACAACTTTCGCAGTTGGAGGGGATCAGAAAAGTTTTTCCTTCGGATGCCAACTTTTTCCTTGTAAAAGTGGACGAACCTTTGTTGTTGTATGATTACCTAACCCAATGTGGCATTATAGTCCGCAACCGGTCGCACGAACCCTTGTGTGAGGGGTGTTTGCGCATCACTACAGGCACCAGAGAACAAAACGATCTGCTGGTTGAATCGGTCAGTTCTTTTTTCACCGGATCGCCTGCTCAAAAAAAGGTTTTGGTTGAAAATGAAACCCTGCAGTCTGCCAGCACCGAAAAGCTGGTGAAGCGTACATCTGTAAAAAAGAGACAAACAAAAGAAACTTCCATAACGGTTGAAATCTCCCTTGATGGAACAGGACGTGCAGATGTCAGCACGGGTTTGGGTTTTTACGATCACATGCTCGATCAGATCGCCCGTCATAGTGGTTGCGATTTAAAAATAAAGGTTGAAGGCGATCTCCATGTAGATGAGCATCATACGCTTGAAGATACTGCCATAGCATTGGGAGAAGCCTTTTTGGAGGCATTGGGCGACAAAAGGGGGATTGAACGATACGGTTTTGCATTGCCCATGGATGACTGTGCGGCTTTGGTTTTGATTGATTTTGGTGGTAGACCCGAACTGGTTTGGAAAGCAAAATTTAAAAGAGAAAAAGTGGGCGATCTGCCCACAGAAATGTTTGAGCACATTTTTAAATCTTTTGCTGTGGGTGCCAGATGCAATCTTTATATTCAGGCAAAAGGAAAAAATGAGCACCATAAAATAGAAGCCATTTTCAAAGCTTTTGCCAAATCCATAAAAATGGCCGTAAAGCGCGACCCTTTTAACCTTCAATTGCCTTCAACCAAGGGCGTTTTGTGAATATATAGTCTTTGCAAGAAAACGTCAAATACTGCGTTATTCTCGTTTTTGAATCAGTCAT
>CAYMLS010000541.1:0-2670 GCA_964390665.1 uncultured Bacteroidales bacterium
AAAGAAGTTTGAGCAGATGGGTGAGGAAGGGTTTAACCATGGGATGACCCCAGCCCAGCAGAAACGGATCAGGGAGTTGGGAAAAGAAAACAACATGCTCAAGCAACTCCTTGCTGAAAAAGAACTTGAAAACAAACTCAAGAAAACCTGTTACTCAAAGACTTTGCTAAAAAAAAGCAGAGAACCTTCGTAAAATACCGAAAAGTATTACCCGAAGGACCCTTGCAAGTCATTGAAATGGATATAAAATACGTGTGGGTAAATCAATATAGCAGGTATGCTTTTGTTCTTACAATTATCGATACTTTTACCCGGGCAATACTTGCATGGGAGGTTGCTTATCAAATAAAACAATCATTGGTTAAGCAGGTCTGAGAGAAAGTAATCAATAATTATTTGCAACCATACGATTGTTTAAACCGGGACATTCAGATTGAGATCCGAAACGATAATGACAGCCGGTTTGTGGCTAAATCCGTACAGACCTTTTTTGCTGAAAACAACCTGAACCAGGTATTCACCCATCCTTACACACCACAGGAAAATGGGCATATCGAGAGTTTGTATGATATGCATGGAAACCTCTGGCAATGGTGCATTGATTGGTATGATGATTACCCCGGAAAATCACAAACCAACCCCACCGGGCCCGAAACAGGCACCGACAGGGTTTATCGTGGTGGCAGCTGGGGCAGCTATGCAGCAGATTGCCGCAGCGCATACCGGTATGATGCTCCACCATCCTGTAAGTCGAGTTTGATTGGGTTCAGGGTGGTTAGGAATGAAGAATGAGGAATGAGGAATGAGGAATGAAGAATGAAGAATGAACTTATATTTCCTTATATGCCTTATATGGTTTTATAAGTGTCTCTTCGACTTCGCTCAGGGTGCGCAAAGCAAAAAAATCTGCTTTTAGCGCCAGCGGCGCGGAAATATGGGTAGTAAAAAAAATGAGTAAACCAGACCCAAAAGGTGCAGCGCACCGTTGATACACGTTCTTCACAGGTTGCACCTGTGACTCGAGTTTGGCTTTTTACTAGTTATTTAAAAATAAATTTTGTTATTTGAGAATTAATGTTTATATTTGACTATTCATATAACTAGATTATGTATATTTAATTTATTCTTATGGGATTCTCTACAAAAGTGCAACTTATAAAAAGAAAAACAAGTGAACAGTGGTATGTGAATTTACCCTCTGCTGTTGCCCAAGCCATGGAGTTTGAAAAAGGTGAGACAGTTGAATGGATCATAGATGATCATAAAAGATTAGTTATGGTTAGGAAAGATGAAGAAACTATTAATTCATTGAAAAAAAAACTTCAGAAGACTCCCCTGACCTAGTTTCAGAGATTGACAGTTTGATTCATAAATCAACCCAAAATCTTGTTCAAAACAACACAAAAAAAAGATCTCGTGATCTTCTTTATGGAGCATTATCTTGTCTTGGTCGTCAAACAATTACAGGAGTTATAACCTCTAGTGGTCAACAGTTTAAAGACTGGACAGCTAGTTATCGTTTATTTAGAGATAACAAGATAGATGTAAAGGAGTTATTGAAGACTTCACAGAAAGAAGTTATAAATCATTTAGAGAGTAATGAAATGATGGTAGCTCATATGGATGATACCATAATAAAGAAAACTGGAACCCAAATACCAGGAACCGGATGGAGACGTGATCCATTGGGACCACCCTTTCATACAAACTTTATTTGGGGTCAAAGATTTATACAACTATCAATGTCCTTACCAGATCACCAAGGAATAAGTCCATCTACATCCATACCTGTTGATTTCAGTCATTGCCCCTCAGCCAAGCGCCCTGGAAAAAGAGCAACAGAACAACAAAGAGAAAATTACAGAGAGCAGCAAAAACAATTAAATTTAAGCAAACAAGGAGTTGATTGCATTAAAAACTTGCGTGCGAATCTTGATGAACACGGTGCAAAAAATAGAGAATTGTATGTTTGTGTTGATGGAAGTTATACCAACTCAAATGTTTTGAAGAACCTACCTGGTGGGGTTAGCATAATAGGTCGAATAAGAAAGGATTGTCGCTTATATACAGACAATGTGCAGAAAAATGCAACTGGTAGAAAGAAAATTTACGGAGAACAAATACCTACACCAGAGAAGGTAAGACAATCTGATGATTATCCATGGATAAAAGTACAAGGATGGGCTGCAGGCAAGACTCATACCTTCAATGTAAAGGTGGTGAAAAATCTGAAATGGAAGACAGCGGGACAAAACCATACAGTTCAAATGGTGGTTATTCGACCATTGTCATATAGATTAACTAAGAACTCAAAATTAATTTATCGTAATCCCACCTATTTGATATGTACTGACAATGATCTCTGTATTGAAAAACTCTTACAGGCTTACTTATGGAGATGGGAAATAGAAGTTAACTTCAGGGATGAGAAAACATTATTGGGTGCGGGAAAAGCACAAGTGAGGAGTCCTAATTCAGCAGAAAATGTTCCCACATTTATAGCAGCAGCATACTCATTTCTATTGCTTGCATCTTACAAAGTGAGTAAGAATGATAAGAAAGCACATGTATTGCCACGTTCGAAATGGTATAAGAAAAAAACTGATAGTAGAGACACTACCGGCGATCTAATCAACAACCTCAGAGTTCAACTTTGGGCAAAAGCACTAG
>CAYMLS010000542.1:0-2670 GCA_964390665.1 uncultured Bacteroidales bacterium
GAAAAGTTTTTCAGTAAACTGGTCGCCGCCGGAAAAACAGAAAGAAAATGAAAACTTTCAACACTTTCTGAAGGTTGCTGTATTGGCAAACGATGGGGCATTGAAAAGCCAGGAAAAAGACCATGAATCCGACACTGAACAGCAGAAAGACAAAAAACAGGAAAACACCAGCAACCAGGATAAAAAACTAAAAGGTGAAGGCGACCCACTGGATATAGCGCTGCTTGAATTTGTTAAGTATTACAACGAAGAATCTTTCGATAAGACAAAAGAACTCGAAAGAAAAAGACACGACCCTTTCGATTCGGACGATATGGTAATGGGAGCCATTTATCAGGATGAAGACAGTTACTATGTGGCAGGGAAGGGCGCTGCCGGTGCCATCCTGGAAAGATCTGAGAAAATACTTGTAAACGGTGAGATAAAAGATATATCGAAAGAAGACAAAGAATTCTGGATCGCTAAGAATGAAGCACTGGCGGACGAAGGATTGCGCGTACTGGCCTTTGCCTGGCGCACCACCGACCAGTTACCACCCGATGAGCAGAAAGCGAATTTTTTGGAGGAGTTGGTTTTCACCGGACTGATAGGATTTCTTGATCCACCCCGCAAAGAGGTGGTGGATGCCATTGCCGAATGTAAGCAGGCGGGGATAAAAGTGGTGATGGTCACGGGTGATCACCCAGGCACCTCCAAAAATATTGGAGAACAGATCGATCTGTATGATGAAGATGAACAAAGCAGGCAGGGGGTGCTGTCGGGTAGCGATCTGCAGGAAGAACTTGACAAAGGTCATGACGAAAAACTGGTGAACACTGTCATTTTTTCAAGGGTGGATCCATCACAGAAACTTAGTCTGATCAAGCATTTTCAGAATCAGGGCGAAATTGTGGGAATGACCGGCGATGGTGTGAACGATGCACCTGCCTTAAAAAGGGCAAACATAGGCATCGCCATGGGGAAAAGGGGTACGCAGGTGGCACAGGAAGTTTCTGATATGGTTCTGAAAGATGATGCTTTTGGTTCGATCGTGGAAACCATCAAACAGGGAAGGATTATTTTTGGTAACATCCGGAAGTTCATTACCTACCAGCTATCCTACCACCTGAGTGAGATCATGGTGATCGCACTGATCAGTTTTACCTTGTTCACCTTGCCATTGTTGCCACTGCAGCTCCTGTTCCTCAACCTGCTTTCAGATGTTTTCCCTGCACTTGCTTTAGGCGTGGGTGAAGGCACACCGGGGGTGATGAAAAAACCTCCCAAAGACCCCGAAGAGCCCATTATGAATAAACAAAACTGGATACAGATCGCTGTTTATGGAACTGTGTTAACCATTTCGATTGCAGGTGCTTATTATTTTTCTCATTATTACTGGAATCAATCTTCTGAAATTTCGAACAATGTTGCATTTTTCAGCCTGGCCATTGCACAACTGCTGCATGTTTTCAATATGCGAGATGCACACGAAAAGATTTTTGTAAACCAGGTAACAACCAATAAATACATCTGGATGGCGCTGTTTATCTGCTTTGCTGCACTTGCAGCGGCGTATCTGGTTCCTGGCATTGCCAATGTTCTCTCCTTCCAGGATCTGAGTTTGAAAAACTGGGGTTTGATCACTGTAGCCAGCATTTTACCCCTGATCATCATTCAAACAGGTAAGGCGATCAGAGACAAGATAAAACAAGGATGAGAAGTATTTTTCCGGTTACCGGAGCAATGCAGATTGCCAGAATGCGGAAGAGGCATATCAAAAAATGATGATGGTAAATGTTGCCTGTGAAAAAGAAGATCTGTTGAAGTGCAATGGAAAATAGTATTTCACCAGGGGAGGCTCATTGAACTCACCCCTACCCTCCCGGTGACATTGACTCCAACTGCCTGCAATAATGCACAAGATCCGCAAACCTACATTCTGGTTGTGGAAAAAAGATTGGATATATGGGGAATAAATTACACGTTTTACCTTTTTTTTTCTGCACTCTGCTTTATGATGAATTTTTCTGACGGATAGTTTACTGATTTAAAACATGGATTTTATTCTGTAATGAGCAGATAATGAGCGGATAAATATTTATCGAAATGTTTTGAAAATTGCTGAGGGAAAATTTCACGGGATCACTTCGCCCCCCTGATTTTCCGGTATAGTAGTTGAACTTTCATACACAACAAACAGCATTGTTTCATGAAAATTCTTTATGAATACATCAGATCAGAGATCATACAACTTTCTTTGATAAGATGCAGTAATGAAAACCACAGATGGCTATAACCATCAAGCAGAAATAAACATAATGTTTCACACTTTAAAATCTATATTATGAACAAATTAGAAATAAAAGGAAAATGGAATCAGGTAAAGGGAAGTTTAAAACAAAAATACGGTGAGCTGACTGACGACGATCTTGCTTTCGTGGAAGGCGAAGAAGATAAATTGTTGGGAAGATTACAGGAAAAAACCGGACAATCCAAAGAGAAATTGATTGATGAAATCAATAAAATGGTTTAAAACATTTACATCACTACTTTTTAAATAAGAAGCCTACGGTTTTTTCGCGAATACCGAATCTTTGAGCTTAGATTTTTCCGGTATCTCAGACTAAGACTAAGTGGAATGGTTAATTCTGCTTAGTCTTTTTTGCAACAATTATTTCTATTTCAACCTTT
>CAYMLS010000543.1:0-2667 GCA_964390665.1 uncultured Bacteroidales bacterium
AATGTTCGCCCTGATGGAATATTTACTTCGTAATTCCACAGGGTAAATCCCTGTAGGAATATTCACTTCGTGATTCCACGGGGTGAATGTTATTTGAATTTTGTGCCGCGGAAGTTTGATTTTTTGAGGTAGGGCATGAGTCCGCTGATTTTATTGGTTATTTCATCTGTTTATAATTTTATTAAATAGGTCAGATGGAGCTCGCTAAAACTCTGACTACATGTTTTACATGCCGCGATTTATAATCATGTGCGTGTGTGTCAAAAATTTTGTCATGGCTCGGTTCATCTGTATCATAATTTGATTAAGTGGGTCAGATGCAGCTCGCCAACAATAACAATTACAAATGATTTAGATTTAATTCGAGATTACAACCATCTTTAAGTGTTTAAAGTTTTTGTGATGGCTCGGTTCAAATGATTTTTTGCAAAGAAGGTTATATTGTTCTTCTGTAATATAATTTCTGTCGTGACTGCGGTGAAGTTACTTAATCAACATCATCTGCGTTCTGTCATTTCTTTAATTCGCTGATGATTATGACAGATAAGGCTTTTTATTCCAACATCCTTATTTTGGATTTTTCAAGAATAATCAGAGAGTGTGTTTCTAATATCTCTATAAGTTGAGTTTTGTTCTGCTCAAAATAGGCTATCAATTCTTTCAATTTTATGTTCCCTAATTTTACCAAAACCAGTTTATAAGGAATTTTTGCCGATAGATAAGAATAGTAAAAATCAGCGTCTTTCGTGATAACAACGCGGTTTTCTTTAATGGATAACTTATTTATAGCCCTGTCTTTGGTGTAATTCCCCTCTGCTAAGGATTTGGTATGTATTACATCGTGGTCAGCAAATACTTTTGCTAATGATTCAGGCAATTGGGCGTCGATAATAAAATTCATGCAGTCGGAATCTCAATATCTTTGAAACGAAGTGAAAGAGCTGCATAGGCAAAACATGCCAAAACATCTTCATGGGTAAGGTCAGAGAATTCTTCCAGAATATCTTCTACGGTATCGCCTCCGGCTAAATATTCCAGAATGGTTTCAACCATATATCGTGAATCCCTTATTACGGGTTTCCCATGGCATACCTCAGGATTTATCGTTATGCGTTTTAAAAGACTTTCGTTCATGGCTTCTAATTTGGATTTTTATTGGAATGCTGTTTGGGCGTAATTTGCGGTTGGTCGCGGTATCGCCAGATCTCCTGCAGCTTAAGGTCGAAGAGGGATCGGGCGGGGGTTATGGAGTGTTGGAAATTCATTTGTTCGTTGTTCTTTGTTCTTTGTTCGGTGTTTGTGTATGCCTTAATCTGTGTTCATCTGTGAAAAGCATCTGTGTTCATCTGTGGAGCCCATTCTTCATTCATCATTCATCATTCCTCACTATTCACAGCTTCGCCCATTCAGTCCCATTTTTTGGTTGGGATGATGCGGGGGAAAGTGGGTGCAAATTTAGGGAAAAGCATGGGGTTTTTCTTTGTTTCTTGTTCGTTACTTCGACGGGCTCAGTGCAAGTGTTTGTATTTTATTTTGGGCGAAATTCTTCTCCCTACCATCTCCCTTTCAACTCCCTTTGAAACTTTAAGCCATCCGATTGGTATGGGAGCGAATAGGAGACAAATAGGGATTTCTAATGGTGGGGCAGTTTATTTGTTTGAGATTCAGGCTGAGCTTTTAGCGAAGTCCCGAGAGCATTAAGCGATTCGGGATTGAGTAGTGCTGTTTCTTTGCTTTAGCCCAGGCTTTGCTTTTTACGATGGGGTGTGCTTGCCTGCTCTAACCCTTCTTGCTTGCATTCAGAAGAGATATTCCAATGATTTCATCTTTTTCATACCTGAAAATAATATCATCATCGGTCATTTCTGAATTGTCAGCATGATTGGGTTTTTTAAAATGGACATAAAGTACATCCGCTTCCTGATCGTAGTCTGTCCAGACTTTAACATGTTTAATAAACCAGGGAAGTAAATTTTTTATTTGATTTATTTCTGCTGTTTCCATACGATTTCTTTTTTACTAAGATAACCTAATCTACTGGTTAAAAAGGCGGTTATAATGAAACCATCTTTTATAGAAATTTCTTTCATATACAACAACGATAAACAGGGGTTGATCATTATACTGAATTTTTTTGCTGGCAATTAGATCACCATTGTTGCCCAAATAAATGGTATCTGGTTCTTCTACCGTTTCCAGAATTAAATCATAGAATGGTGCTACCTCCGGGTGCCCTGTTGAAATGTGTAACCATCGTTCATTTGTCAGCCTGATTGGAATATTATTTTTTGAGATTGATATTTCCATTTTGTAATTTGTAAAGGCAAACAATTACTCCATCACGCAAACACTATCTCCACCAGCGTATCTCTTATCTCCTTCACAATCTTCACCGAAGGCAGTGCATCTTTCAACCCATAGCCTTTGCCATTGATGATGCTTTGGTAGCTTGCGGTATGCAAGTCGCGGTATCGCCAGATCTCTTTGAGATTGAGGTTGAGATTAAGGTTAAGGTTGAGGTTGAGGTTGAGGTTGAGGTTGAGGTTGAGTAGGGTCGTTTCTTAGACTTTGCCTTAACCTTTGCCTTAGCCGCATATAGCTTCGCCCATTCAGTCCCATACCGGGTTGGGCTGATGAGTTTTAATGTGGGTGCAAATTTAGGGAAAA
>CAYMLS010000544.1:0-2647 GCA_964390665.1 uncultured Bacteroidales bacterium
TTCTATTCGTCCGACGAGCTGGAAGTCGTCGGACGATGGGCAAACTACGTCGGACGATGGGCAAGCGGGATTGGGAATGGACCACTCTGAGTGACCCCATCACTGCAACCAAATTTTTGAAAATGCACCCATAAATCTTTTTCGGGTAAAAAAAAGACGTAATTTTGACTTGAAAAACATGCAAATCAACCCTAAAAGCAAGATGGACGATCAGACATTACGAAAACCAAAACAGGTATATACCATATTTTGCAGTGCTTTTAAATATAAACCCCGCCGGGCAAAAACATCCCCATCAAAAGAAAGCAAATTGATACCCTGGCAGGCACATGTATTTCAGGATAACCAACCCAATACCCGCTATGATGCTGAAACAGCAGAAAAAACGGCACAATTGGAGAAAGACTTTCATGATTATTTTTATGCCTCCTTTGCCGATTGCCTGCAGGGAAAAAGTTTTGCCCTGCCTGACAACCTGAAACCCGCCTATACGCTGCCTTTAAACCAAACTGTCGAAAAAAAAGCGCATAAGATCAACATCAGTTATGCCGATTATTTTCTCTTTCCTCACAACATTGGTATTGTTGCCTTTAAGGTTCAATATCCTGACAATATAACTTTCGACGATCTGACCATGCTGATCCATACCATGCGTTCAGAAGATCAAACATCCTGGTTGTTCCCACAGGAAGAAATACCCTTTGCATTGGAAGATCCTTTGCTTAATGGCAACAAGTACAAAGCATTTACAGTAGCAGAGCACGATCTGATGTTTGATGAGCAGTACACCAGCGATCATCTTTTATTCGACATCGCAACCTGCTCACCCATAGGCGCCTCTGTAGGCAAAGGCAAGGTTCCATCGCTGAAACCCGCCCCGGAATATTTTCAACAGATCGTGGAGGAAAACAAGATCGCTGTATTTGACAACTGGTCGGCACTGGCGCTGTTCGATACTTTTACAGTTTTGCATAAAGGGAGTTTGTATAACTACAACTGGGAGACCAAGTATTTTCGCTTTTTGTATGTAATAACCCTTTTCGTGAAAAACTACCTGATAGAACTCAACAAGGTATTTCATGATCCCAAAGATGAGAATTCTCTTGAGAATGAGTTCTATAATTTCGACCGCGATTTCAACTTCGACCAGATATCCTACAATTTTTTGCCTCAGGTTATTTATGAGAAAATCCGGTTCAGTCAGCACCTTGACAGAGAAATTGAAAAACTTCAGGTTGCCATAGACCGGGATACCGCCATCAAGGAAAAGATAAGAAATGAACAGGAGGCACAGAGTGAAAAACGGATCAATACCGCATTGCTGATCGTGGCGTTTTTGGCGGTTGTATCGGCAGTTTGGGACGGATCTGAATGGGCAGCAACGGTCATCAATGTAGAAAGAAACCAGAATTATAGTATTTACAGTGTTGCTTTTATGGTGGCGGTGATCTTCGCCATCGTCATTTTATTGCTCAAAAAGAATGCTACCAGAAAACGTTGAATTTTCCTTAGAAACACAACTTCATACTTTGCTCCATTTTCGCAAAACAGATACAGAATGGATGGAGCGGATCATTGCAGGATCGGAACACACGCCTGAAGAGGCATATGAGATGATGCAAAAACCAGGTTCGAAATTTTTCCCTGATTTTGCATACAACCCTTTGCATTTGTGGGAAAAGCTCCAGCAATTTCAGAACCACATCACTGAAGTAAAAGAGCAGGGCGACCAGAAACAAGCATTTTTGTTCCGGATTCCCAAAACACATCATCCTGAAGGGGTGGGAACAAGCGGGATCATCAAACTTTCATCTCTGTCTGCCGAGGAAAAGAACAACCTCACCAGCACCATGCGGAATGGATTGAAAGTTTTTTCCGTAAGCATCAGCAGACCAATACCAACCTGGCAGGTTAACATGATTTTGCAAACCTCGGGCACCCACCATAAGGTCATCACAATATTTCCGGGTATCTATGCACCCCCTTTGCCAGATCCCCGTTGGCACTCGGCGAAGCAATTATCTGAATTTTCAGACTTCTGGAACAGGCATGTTTTTGTAAATTGAATAGTCTTTGCAAGAAAGCATCTAGTGCAAGGTGGTAGTTGACTGAACCGAGCCATGACAAAATTTTTGACACACACGCACATGATTACAACTCACGGCATGTAAAGCGTGTATTCAGCGTGTTGGCGAGCTCTCTCGTTGAAAAAACAAGACCAGGCATCTGGGATATTTAATCAAATTATAAACAGATTAAACACAGGAGTTAAACGATCACAATCGACTGTTTTAAAGGCGATTAAAACGGAGCAATTGGCGGTTTCCCGGAATCCCGATATAAGAAAAGGACAGTAGGAAACACTTGATATTTTGAGGTCATTATTCTTTCAGGATTCATACTGATTTTCAAACAATTTTGATTTGATCCGGTCTATTCTTTTTGCCTCCACTTTTACTTGTTTCATGTGTCCGTAATTCATCAGGAAATAAGTGAGTGGGTTATAAAGATTGCCCAACATTCTGTTCATGACCGATTTGAGACTATAGAACTGTTTTCTGGCGTAAATCTTGCCCATTTGCAATTCATAGGGCGTCATGTTTCTGGGTTGAAAAACAACCGTATTGTGGTCGTAATATTTCCAGTC
>CAYMLS010000545.1:0-2647 GCA_964390665.1 uncultured Bacteroidales bacterium
AAAACATCCAGTCAGACTGTTAGCGAGCTCTCTCGTTGGAAAAAACGAGAACCGAATTAATAGAATTATAACCAGATGAATATTATTACATACAGACCCTTCTGTGAAGATTCAAGCACATAATGATCTTCCACAAGGTTATTTGATTGAAATAAAACGCTGGGGAGCAGAACAGAGACCCAATACAACCACTGATCATTTTTTAATCAATTTCAATCAACGCGTTGATCGTTTTTCGGAGGTAACGGATTATGAAAATACTTTTTTTGCTGCCGATAACATAGAAACAGGTATAGGTAGAAAAATACCCCTTTGGCTTTTGGGATTCATTTATTAATAAAATCAATAACTCAAACATGCCCATAACAGGAACCCATTTCAATTACTACTTTATCTGCCATCGCAAACTATGGTTGTTTGCCAATGGCATACATATGGAGCATACATCTGACCTTGTTTTTGAAGGTAAATTGATCCATGAGAACACGTATCCGCAAAGATCATCACGTTATCAGGAGGTTGAACTACCAGGGATTAAAATAGACTATTACGATCCTAAAAATAAGATCATCCACGAGATCAAGAAATCCGACAAACTCGAAAGTGCACACGAATGGCAACTGAAATACTATATTTTCATTATGCAAAGCAGGGGCATTGAGGGAGTAAAAGGCATTCTTGAATACCCTTCCCTTCGCAAAACCAAAGAAATATTTTTAAGTCGTTTGGATGAGCAACAAATACAAGACTTTCTTTATGAGATCGGTGCCATCATTGACAGCGATCACTGCCCGAAAAAAATAAAAATAGGTGCTTGTAAAAACTGTAGTTATCATGATTTTTGCTGGATTGAAGAAGAACATTCATGATTTATTTTGGGAGAGTGGGTTGTTGGATAAAATATTGCCACCATCAATCATTGTATAGCATACAAAAAAAACTGTCATTGAAAACCATCTTGTTGATCAACCATGCGCAAAACTTACTATTTATTTAATCCGGGAAGATTATCGCGAAAAGATAACACCTTAAAGTTTACACCAGTTGATGAGGCAGGCAATGAACAAAAGCCCCGCTATCTGCCTGTGGAAGGAGTATCCGAATTATATGTCTTTGGTGCGCTGGATGCCAACAGTGCCATGTACAACTTTCTGGGCAAAAATGACATACCAGTTCACTTTTTCGATTATTATGAAAACTATACAGGAAGTTTTATGCCGCGTGATGGTTTGTTATCCGGCAAAATGATCATGGCACAGTCCAAAGCACACGCCAGTCATAAAGAAAGAATGATCATTGCCAGAAAGTTTGTGGAAGGAGCATCCTACAACATGCTTAAAAATCTGATGTATTACAATCGCCGGGGGAAAGATACTGAACCCCTTCTTGAATCCATTAAAAAACTACAGGCAAGCATACCCAATACTTTGGAAATAGATGAATTAATGGGTATTGAAGGAAACATACGTATACATTACTACGACGGATTTAATCTGATCATCAATGATTTTGTTATGGATTTGCGCAGCAGGCAACCACCGCTGAATCCGGTAAACGCGCTGATCTCATTTGGCAACATGATGTGTTATTCGCAATGTTTGAGAGCAATTCATCAAACCCAGCTGAATGCTACCATTAGTTTTTTGCATGCCCCCGGTGAGCGACGTTATTCTCTGGCACTTGATCTGGCAGAAATTTTCAAACCCCTTTTGGTTGACAGGGTAATATTCAAATTGCTGAACAAAAAAATGCTACAAAGCAAGCATTTCGATCAAAAACTCAACAAATGTCTGCTGAACAGTGCAGGAAGAAAAATTTTTGTGCAATCTTTTGAAGAAAGACTGCATGAAACCATCAGGCACCGTAGTTTAAATATAAGTTACAAGCATTTGATCAAACTCGAATGCTACAAGCTTACAAAACACATTTTGGGCATGGAAGAATATAATCCATTCAGAATGTGGTGGTAACAACAAGTCTACCAACATAAAAAACAATAGGGGCAGGTGTTTATTTTTTGTATTTTAGCAGGCTTAAGACAAAACTCCGCCTATGTATGTAATTGCCGTATATGACATTAATGAGAAAAGGGTATCTAAGATGCTGAAATTATGCAGGAAATATTTAAACTGGATACAGAATTCGGTTTTTGAAGGAGAGATCACAGAAGTAAAATTAAAGCAATTGGTTTCAGAAAGCAAAAAGATCATGAAACTTGAGGAGGATAGTCTGATCATATTCAGCAGCAGAGAGCAAAAATGGTTAGAGAAACAAATCGTAGGCAAGGAGCCTTCGAGCATAGACAATTTCCTGTAAACCAACAGATAACTGCCTTTTACAAATTTTCAGATTGTCGAAGGCATTCCTTTTGCCCCTATGCATAAGCTCTTTGACATCTTTGAAAACATAAAATACTGATAATGAGAAGCAAAACACAGTTGTCGTTATACGGGTAATTTTATATGATTATCGATCGACGATCACGGGAATAAAAAACCCCCTTCAACCCGGCATATAAATGCCTGAAAAACATCAATTTTTTTACGTACCTTTACGGACCCCAATTGAACCATGATGGAATTGAAATCGAACAGGTGGTGGGATTCGAACCCTAATCTACTGATACCCCAATTGAACCATGATGGAA
>CAYMLS010000546.1:0-2622 GCA_964390665.1 uncultured Bacteroidales bacterium
GCGACGGGGTGAAATCAACCATAACACGAAGGCTTTGGTTTTGGGGTTGGATTTAATTTTGTTAAGAAATCCGTTACTTTTTTCCATATTGCTTTCTTTTTATGGTTTCGGAAATAATTCTGTCAAACTCCCGGGTTTTTCCTATCCAATCATTTTGTTGAGCAAAATTGATTCTTGTCCTGATATTTTCCTTATTGTCGGTGTCAACGGCAGAAATGATCGATTTTGTAAACATCTCCGGATCAGAAGTTTGTGATGTTATGTCGGCAAACTCGGGCAATTGTGCAAATGCTGTCATAACCACTGGTACGCCCACTGCAAGATATTCATTGATTTTAAGAGGATAGATGCTTTTGTTGATTTCGTTTACCTGGTATGGGATCAAACCTACATTACAAGATGCCATGAGTTGGGGCACCTTATCGGGAGGTACAGGATCAGAAAAACGCACATTTGGGTACTTTGACAAAACCTGCTTTACCTTCTCATTACGAAGACTTCCAACAAACTCAAAATCATACCCGGGAAGAATTTTTACTGCATATTCCACGGTATCAATATCGAATCTGTGATCCATACTGCCGAGGTATCCTGCTTTTGGGCGTGGGTTATTGGCTGGTATTTTTCTTGCATATGGTTTAAATGATTGAAAATCAACACCGTTAGTAACTGTAAAGGAGTATTTGTTCCATTCGCTTTTTTGTTGTAAAATGTGGTTGGAGCTGGCGATAATGGCATCCACCCTTTCTGAAAACCGTTTGTCACGGTCAAATATCCTAATCCCATGCCGTCGTGTGCCCATGCCATCATAGCAATAGTAGATGTTGCATGATTCATTCAGATGCCCGATCAGGGGCATGCCATAAAACGGATTGTAGGCAGTTACTACCACAGGATCAATAAATCCCAGTTTTCTAATGGCTTTCAGAATGTGTTTTCTGTATTTATGCGTGTTGTATCTGAAGAAAAATTCAAAAGCAGTGTTGTTTCCAATAAAATCAACAGGTAAAACCGGAGGCATTACCAGATGATTTACTGTGGTTTTATATGCTGTTTGGATTTTGGTAAGACGGGGTTGTATCCCCATCATTTTTCTTACAGGAGCGTTTTGCTTCTTTATAAATGTGGTTGCGATGTCTTTAAAAGTAAAAGGATATTCAACAAAAAGCACCTCCCGGCTGCCCGCCAGAATCGACATCAACTGAACCGTGGATTTGGTATATCCTCCATGCCAGGTTGTATTTGAGATACAAATTACCGGATTATTGCTCATGACGTAAATTATTAGTTACCAAATTTGGTTCATTAGGTGCTGCAGCGATGGTTGATTGAGTAGTACCTGACTTTGCTTTTTTCGGATTTCTTCCTAAAAAGAGCATGCTGGTGATGGGGTTTCTCACCAATATTTTTTCTGCAAGAATGGGTAATGATATTCCCAGAAGGGTGGAAACAAGAAAAACGGATACCTGCTGATTAATGCCGGCGTAGCTGAGCAGTATACGACCACCAGCGGTGCCAAATGAATGAAAAAGGTAGATTGAATAGGCATAACTTCCAAAGAAAACCAGAAGGGGTACATGCCATTTAACCCGAAATAAGAGATAGATTCCTGTAACACCAATTATGAGCCCCAGCCCGTTGGTTTTCAGCAATTCTGAATCTGCCACTGTAAACCAAAGAACCTGCTGAAATGAGAATCCTGCGATAAACAGGATCAGAAAGGATATCCTGATGGATTTTTTTGCAAGTAGCTGGTCAAATCTTTTCAATCCTACCCCAATAAGAAAAAATGGAAGCAAATAAATGGCACCCTTGTAACTGAAATAATTGGGTGATGTTTCCGGGATGAGATAATCACGCAGCAGGTAAAAAGCAAATGCAAGAACGGTAATGATAAGCCAACGTTGAATGGATGAAGCCAATCTGTTGATGTCTATAGCAGAGATGACTACAAAAACCAGAAAAAGAGAAGGAAGAAACCAGTATAAAGTGTAAGGAAATATATATATTTTCCATATTTCGTTCAGATTACCTTTCATATTGGTACCGGGAGTGAAATATTGCAACAGGAAGTAGGTGGTACCCACAAAAACCAGCGGCAGAAGTATCCTCCGAACTTTTTTTCTGTTGAAATCAAGGAAACTACCCTTTTCAGCAGGTTTCAAGGCGTAAACCCATCCTGATATAACGGTAAACAGAGGCATTCTGAGGTATTCAAAAGTATAATAAAAGTACCGCCAGACCGAGTCGTCAGCTACTTTCATTCCTCCATCGGAAGCAGATCCGATCACATGTCCTGCAACCACAAGAATTATGGCAGCACCTCTCAAAGTTTCAACCGAATAGTTTTTTTCCTTCTTCATAATCCTGCAATTTTTTTTCTTCCGCAGATGTTTTACTGTGTTGGTCTTCCCACCCTGGCGACATAAAAATAAAGGCCATGCTCATATAAATAATAATTCCGTTGGGCATTTGACCAAGTACTCCGTTGCCATAGGATGCCACCATGATGCCGAGCATTCCTGATAAGAGTCCTATCAGGGGGTAGATCAGGTCGGTATTTTTCAATTTGGCCATGATGATCCACATACTTTTGCCCACGATAAAAAGAAGTATGGCGAT
>CAYMLS010000547.1:0-2611 GCA_964390665.1 uncultured Bacteroidales bacterium
ATGCGGTCGGCATTTAATTCATAAACTGCTTCCCAAACATTTTCAACTGCCACTGTTTCACCTGCATGAATCGTCATTTGAATACTTTGTTTCAGCAAATCGTTGAGTGCACCTTTTATCTGTGCAGGTGTTTTTTGTTTTTCATCTCCGGCAACATCAAATCCTGCAAAAAAAGATTTAAATTTTTCATTCTCAATGTTCTGTACCACATAATCCACATGACTTTTAATGAGTTGGTGCTCTTTATGCCTGCTGGCAATGATGATCAATTTAAAAAGGGTGTGTTTACAGTCTGCCAATGCATCCATCAATACATGTATTACCTGTTCAATCGGAAAATCCTCTGTAACATAGTTGGCTGGAGAACAGCGCAATTCCAGATACGTTACATGATCTTTCCGGCAATATTCCCTGAGCAATTCACAAGTTTTTTGCAACGTTGCCGGATGTTTCAGAATGCCGGTTCCCTGCAGGTCGCCAAGGGTTTCATACTTTTTAAATTCAACACCGGCAAATACAGACTCATCCTTGAAGTCACCATATATTAGATTTTCCAGGTACTCCCTTTTGCCGTCAAATTGCTGCAAAAATCCGGCAACAGCAAAAGGCTCGGGTATTCCCTTGATTTTTCTGATCTTCTCTTTCGATTGGTGGATCATATTTTTCAGAAGAGTAGTGTGATCATTATGCTTAATATATAAGGCAACTTGATTCAGAAAATCATTAAAGTGATGATTCTCAATCCGTATGCGGTCAACCTCTCTTTTAAGCGTTTTTGCCACCTGTAGCAATCCTTCTGCATCTAAAACTCCTCCCAAATGACAATGCAGTTCTGCTTTGGGCAGGCTTTTGATCCAGTGAATATCATTTTCCTCTTGTGAGTAATCTGATGCAATGAACTGCCTTTGTAACTGGTTTACTTTTTCTGTCTCCAACATTTGCAATCCTCTGAAAGAGGTCTGCATGCTTTTCTGATGTAGATTTTGGTAGTGATGGAAAAATATATTTCGCGATTCCCGGATACCTTTCGAGATATGCTGATAAAAAGATGTGTCAGCTGGATTTTTGCCAGGTTGTATTCGGAATTTTCCAGTATTGATTTCTTTTCCTTTGTCAATCGTAACAATACTGTGTGGCGATTTTTTACTGAAAACAACCATGGGATACAACTGGTTGCTTACCTGCTCCGGCAAAGGATGGAGAAATAAATTTAAATCTTCCTGACCGCGGAGAGGGGAATCTTTAGGTATTGAATCGGCGATATGAATCATTGCATCACATCCGAATATCTCACTCCCCCATTGAATATCAGCGCTCATGGTTTTTCGCCCACCTGCCAGACTGAGTAACAGCTTACCCCCATATGTTTTTTCTTTGGCATACATGATTGTGCGCAATATCAAATCAGTCATCATCCGGCATTCTTCCGGATTAAAAAGATCTGAAACACCGTCATAGGAAAAGTATTGAATTTTCGGCAATGTGAAATTCACGTTTGATTTCCATTTATCAACCTTTTCAATTGCATGTTTAGCTAATGATGAATCTGTATGAATAAGCAATAATTCATCTATGGGTGGAATTTTTTGTTTCTCTGAATAGTTTCTGATATCCTGCCATTGCGTATGATTTTCATACAATGGATAATCATCGTAATTCAGATAGCCAATCAATTCAGGTACAATCTGCCATGTGGTACCGAAGGAGGTGACGAGGATGTTTTTTTGAATATTCATAGCATCTTAATTCAAACTATTTTGCTTTTAATTCTTCAATGATGGGGTAGTAAAATTTTTCAAAACTATGAATTATGCCTTTAGCATCTACTGTACCTAACATCCCTCCATGGTTTAGGGTATTTCTCATACTTGACAGAGAACCAAAGTTTTTGAAAATATTTTTCACACTTGCATCCCCGGCAATGGATTTATACTTTTCCTTGCGCTTTTTTAAATTCTCATAAAGATCACTATCTGGTTCTTTTTCTAACTGGTTCAGATACCCAATTGCAGAAGACACGAATTCACGATCATCCTTTTTCCTGTAATTAAGGTTGAATTTATCGCAAATAAGGGAAATGATGTGTTCCTGTCCCAGGGTATAGGCTTGTTGTACTAAATTGTGATCTAAACACCATTGGATAGCTGTTTCACCATTTTCTTTTGAATAATTATTACGGAATTCTTTTATTTTTTCTTCTAATTTATTTAAAACCGGAACCAAAGGGGTCAATTCTATCTTTTTTCGTACCTGTTTGATGTCTTCTCTTATTTTTTTGATGTTAACGCTATTGTAAATCTCCTCACCTCTGACAGTGGATATTGAATTGGTGAAGTTCCTTATTGATTTTTCAAATTTTTGCAATGTTTGTCTGGCGGCTCCCTTTGAATTATTTGCTTCATTTAATAATAACGGAGACAACGCATTGGTAGAACCGGATTTTACAAATTCATTTACAGCATTTGTCCAGTCTTGCAAGGTTGAAAATGAAGTCAGATTCACAATAGGTGCCTCACCAGTTTGTTTATCTCTCCCTTCATAGTTACCATAGGTTATGTTTTCTATTTGTATATTATTCAAAAATTTGGCGTAATTTGCCAGAACCACCACC
>CAYMLS010000548.1:0-2608 GCA_964390665.1 uncultured Bacteroidales bacterium
GACTTCAAGTTCGTCCCACCACTAAAAACCTAATTATGCCAGCGCTCCGCGCCTCGGGTTTTGTTGGTGGCGCGATTTTTTCTACCATCATATCAGCGCTAAGCGCCTTTATCTACCAGAAAACCTGTGCACTAAACCATCTCAACCTAAACCTGAAACTCCGCTACCAGCAGATGGTCAGAAAAAAACGATAAGTCCGAAGGACTTCAATGTGAATAACCCCGGGTTGCAACCCGGGGATGGAAGTATAGCAGCAGCACAACAACTCCGAAGGAGTTGAATATTCAATATTCCACGCAGGAAGGCAAAACATTCAAGCGCTTTGTGGTCGCCGCAAGGTATTGTGTAGTCGTCCGACGAGCTGGAAGTCGTCGGACGACAGGCAACCGGGATTGGAAGTGCGATGAAGGGGAATGGCAAATCCCGCTATGTTGAGAGCGGAAAGGCAATTTCCGGTTAGCAGGGGAATATTTACGATGGAAATTAAACTTATATTTGTAAAAAATTGCCCAACTCTGTTAGACCAATTCAGATCATTAACAGTTTTACTCTAAATTTCCGTTTTCTTAATCAACTTTTCTATATGATCTAATAATTTGACAGCGGGTATTAAATTTATCTGAACATCTTCTTCATCAAAATCGATAAAATCATCATAATCACCCGAATGTCGTAAATTGAAAATATTTGAATAAAACTTACCCAGTTCTTTAGGGATGATACCTGTTTTTATAAAATGCAGACTCAGCATTCTTCTGGCACCTGCGTGTGATTCTGCTCTGATTTTATTGTGTAAAAGGAGTGCAGAAACTGCATAAAAACATGCGTAATACATCCTGTTTATTGCGGTGTGCCATAATCTATTCGCGATATGAATATTCACTTCCTGTAGCGTTTCTCTTGCTCTTTGCAGGCGATATGCAACCATTTCCTTTCTCTCATTTTCAGTCATATCATTTTGCCCTCTCTTGTTACATTCTCATAAAAAGGAGTTATCCTGTGCCTTTTTTCCCAGTCTGATTTGGTTAAAACAAGAGGACTGATAAGTTTGCCGGTATCAAATTCGATATCGTAAAGGGGGTAGCTAATATCAATTCTGTCCTGAGCAGTTAGTTTCTCCTTATCTACTAAAATCAAAATATCAATATCAGAATACGGGTCGTCATCACCCCGTGCGGTGGAACCGTATAAAATAACAGTTGCATCGGGAGCAACTTTTTCAACTGCTTTCTTAATTGATACTAATAATTGCTGATCATCCTTCATAGTTCAAAGATACAACATTTCACAATTCAATTTCAGGTAAGTCTTTAGTGGTCGGTTTTATTAAACCAAAAATGGCTTTGAACTTCTCCCCCAATATATTCAACCTCAAAACCAAAATAATCAAGCATTGCTTGATTATCCATTCTTCGGTTAATCAAATTATTAAAGACATTTTCATTGGTATAAAAACCTTCACCTTTAGTCCAATTCTTAAAGTTTTCTGATTCAAGAGTGGTAAAAATAGCTCCTGTAGCAGCACCCCACAGCATGCCAGTGTTAATGTCATTACCCCAGAGAGTGCGTTAACACCTCCAATAATTGAACCCTGTACAGAACCCCAAATGATATTAGAAACGAAAGACATACCTGCACCCCTAATTGGTGCCATTACAGTGGTCAACCCTCCTGTAAGCGCTCCTCGCCAGGCTCCATACCAAAAACTTTTGCCCTGATTTACAGATATGAAACCTCCTGCCATCCAACTAATATCTAACGCAATTGCATAGGGTAATAAAAATTGTGCCCCGGGAATGATACCCGTTAAAAAAGTAAATATCCACTCCCCACTCGGATCCATGTACTTCAGCGGATTATTCCAACAATAACTAAACCGATTAAAACTCTGCGAGAAATCCGGTGCCTGCATCCCGTATTGACGGGACAGGTTCCCGGATCAGGACTCAGGAAACTTGCCAGGCGGGGATTCCCGCTGAAAAAGCGGGACGCCCGTTTTCCGGAATTAGCGGGAAGTTTGAAGTCATCTAAGTGCTTCCCGTTTGAGAAAGGTTGGTGCTTTTAATCATCCGTAGTGCTCAACGGGATTAGTTCGTTCATCGGCTTTGACTTCGCATGCTCGCCAAAGCCGGAACTCACTGAACATGCCCGATGTACCCGCGCTTGTAGAACTTGGAGAAGGAAGTGCCGGGTATATCGTAACTCAGCCAGTTGTCGCCGTTGCGCCTTCTGGTCTAGATTTCAGGGATTTTCTTTATTCAAAGAGCGATTTTGGGTTTCAAATATAAAAAACATATCCATGGGTTAGAATCAAACAAATAAGAAAATTTTTAAACACCTGTTGTTACAAATAATTGTTTATATATCATACCTATTGCTCCATAACTGCAACATTATCAATAAAATAATAAGAGAATCTATCCTCCCCAATAAGTTGATAAGATTCTGTTTCCGTTGTTACATCCAAAATCATTTTGTAATGATTATGTGTTTTTTCAGGATCATAATTGGGGTTATGATCTAAGAATAAGTCATTTTTGTATCTTCTCCAGAATTGAGTGTATTTTTCAGGATTTAAACCTAACCTAAAGTTATTATTTATGTAATT
>CAYMLS010000549.1:0-2588 GCA_964390665.1 uncultured Bacteroidales bacterium
GATACTAAATTTCCAGTATATCATGCGAAACGACAGCAGGGTTTTTTATTCTCCAACATCTTCCTCATCAACAGAAGATGTGGAAACAAGTGGTATACTTGCTGAACTGATCTTTGCCCCGCAAGCTGAAAACAGCGACTGGTATTTCCTGGGGATGTACAACATGGTGGAGTCTGATTATACTCCGGCTGATTACGAATCTGTTACCTTTCATGCTGGATATGTGTTGCGCAGAAATATTAGGTTATGCACTGAATACACCTATATCCTCAATGCAGCCAATGAAAGTGATTACGGGCGGTGGAGTCTTGGTTTCGTCTCGGCATTTTAACAGGATTTAAAGCACTGTGGAAGGTTTCCCCGCTTTTCTTTAGCGGTAAGGCGGGGATCTCTTTTTTGATCATTGGTGGATTGGGCAAATATTTCTTTGCCAATCAGGAATTTATACCTTATAACGAAAGGAAAGATCTGAGATCAGGTCATTTCCTTGTTATGGATCCATTTTTCTGAAGGTACGGCAACATATTTCCCCATTTTCTCTAAAAGGCTATCCATGTCTTTGCTGATAAGTACCATTTTTTGGTTGCTTTCTTTCAGAAAACCTTTTTCTTTCATGTTGCGGATCATTTCCATGAGAGGATCAAAATATCCGTTTATGTTGAATAGTCCCATGGGCTTTTTATGCAGTCCTAATTGCGCCCAGGTAAGGATTTCAAAGAACTCCTCCAGTGTGCCGAATCCTCCCGGCATGGCAATGACCGCATCGCTGAGGTCATTCATTTTCGTTTTTCGCTCATGCATGGTATGCACCTTAATGGTTTGTGTCAATGAAGGATGCTCTATTTCCTTTGAATTTAAAAAATAGGGGATCACACCCGTTACTTTTCCCCCTTCGCTGAGGGCAGCATCGGCCAAAGCGCCCATCAATCCGATTTTTGATCCACCATAAATGATATGATGCTGAAGGCGCGCAAGGGTTTTACCTAACAATGCTGCCTGTTCTTTGTAAACAGGGTTATGTCCTGTGCTCGATCCGCAAAATACTGCTATGTTCTTCATTTGTAGTTTTTTTAGGTAATGTGCTCCGTTTTGAAAGCAGAATAATTGGTTTGCCGGGGTTTCTGCTTTCCGATGTGAAAATTTTCACCAGTTTGTTTCGCCCGAATCTGACTTCACAACAATGAAAAAAAATCATGACAAAGGTATCAAATACCATAGGATTTCATCCAGGTTGTGGTGTTATTTTTTGATGAAACCACCATGATGAAGATTCAAACACACACAAGCATGATTATTGGTTGTATGTAGTTGGTCGCTCTAAGATCAACTTAAAAATCAACAAATACAAAACGCTGTATATCATCTTCCCCAAAAAATATAATCAGATGAAGTTATCCTGATGTGCCTGTTAAATCCAAAATGAAAGAATTGTTTTTACGACCGGATATGGTAACTGTTGTGGCTCGATTCCTGCAAAGCGATCACATTATACATTTCCTTGTCAATGGGGTAATCCCAGCATCCCATGCGGTGGAAAAGATCACCTCCAAAACCGCTCTTAAACCTGAATAATCCGTGCATCGGATGACTGGCATCGGGTCCGGGAGCGCATCCAAACATATCGTATTCGCTGCAACCTGATTTCCGGGCACGCCTGATCGCTTCCCACTGTATAGCATAACTGGCCATCAGATTTCTTTTTTGAGAACTGGAGGCACCATAGAGATAAGTACCACGATTTTTTGACAAAACCAAAAACATGGCAGACAGAAATTCTCCTTCAAAATCTGCCATCAGCAAACTGATGTCCAGATCTTTTTGTTTGTTTTCACGGTCTTCCAGAACGTTTCGGAAAAACTCCTTTTTATGCAAGGTTACCTTGTTTCTTTGTGATGTTTCCGCATAAATTTTATACCACTCATCAAGTTTCTCGTTTCCGTATGCCTTCACCCGTACCCCTTTGCGGTGCGAAAGATGTATGTTGTAACGGGTTTTGGGTTTCATCGATTGAAGAATGTCTTCTTCTTTCCGCTGAAGATTCAGGAAAAATGTATTGGTGGGCAGGATGTCGCCAGGACTTTTGAGCAGATTCCATTTTTGGGTGTTGAAGTTGATTCTTAATTCCTGTGTATTGGTGCTGGGGGGTCCCAACCAGTTGCCGTATTCATCAAAAAAATCATCCTCTTGTGCCCAGGCATTTTCCCAGGGCAGGTCGTATCTGATAAAAATACACCCCACGGGTAAATGGGGCTTGAGCACTTCCGATAATTCTTCCAGAAAAATGCCGTAGTTTTCGTAGTGGGGTTCTGTTTTCGGACCATAGGGGAGGTAAGCAAAACAATGATCTCTGCTGATAGGCTGTATCAAAACAAGCATGTCGTCATGTGTTTTCCCGTTTCCGTCTGTGGTTTCGGCAGTAAGATCGCTGGTCAATATGAATGCCTTGGGTTTTAGTCCTTGCCGGTACTTTACGCGTGCCCAGAAAGATGTTTGCTGAACAATATTGTCGGGCGCGATCTCCTGCACCTCTTTGGTTTCTAACGCGCAATACATATACTGTTTTTTTGGGGCGCAAAGGTAAAAATTCC
>CAYMLS010000550.1:0-2573 GCA_964390665.1 uncultured Bacteroidales bacterium
ATCTTCATCTTACATCAGGGAAAAGATATCCCATAAAAAAACCCCCGGATATATGTTGGAACCGGGGGTTTTAAAATATATTCAGAAAAATGATCTGTATAGGTGATTCTATATTCAGCGTTGGAAAGTTTCTTTGATCTTGTCTACATAATCAAGTTTTTCCCAGGCAAACACCTCCGCATCTTTATAAATCACTTCACGACCGTCCTTCATTTCGGTATAAGTATCCTGATCTTTGTACTGTACCTCTACTTTCATTTTATAAGGAGTGCGTCCGAAATGACCATATCGCGCAGTGGGATAGAAAACAGGGTTTTTCAGTCCTAAACGCCTTATGATGGCAAAAGGACGTAAGTCGAAGATCTCTTTTATTTTTTCGGAGATCTGTGCATCGGTAAGGGCAACTTTTGCAGTTCCATAAGTATTTACATAAACACCTACCGGTTCTGCCACGCCAATGGCATAGGCCACCTGAACAAGTATTTCATCGGCTATGCCCGCTGCCACCATATTTTTGGCAATGTGTCTGGTTGCATAGGCAGCAGAGCGGTCAACCTTACTTGAATCTTTCCCGGAAAAAGCACCACCACCATGAGCACCTTTGCCGCCATATGTATCTACAATGATCTTGCGTCCGGTAAGACCACTGTCGCCATGAGGTCCTCCGATTACAAACTTACCGGTAGGATTGACAAGCAACCGGTATCCATTTTCAAACAATGGACGCAAACGGTCGGGCAGCTGAGCCATGGCACGTGGAATAACAATGTTCTGAATATCTTCACGGATCTGATCCTGCATTTTTTGCTCTGCCTGTCTTCTTTGCTCTGCATCCGTGCTTTCTGAAGCAATAAACTCATCATGCTGTGTAGATACAACAATGGTATCGATGGCAACCGGTTTGTTATGATCATCATACTTCACAGTAACCTGAGATTTGGAGTCGGGACGCAAATAGGTCATTTGTTTCCCTTCCTTCCGGATAGTGGCAAGTTCCTGCAGGAGAATGTGCGATAGCGCAAGGGGAAGAGGCATAAATTCATCCGTTTCGCGTGAAGCATAACCAAACATCATTCCCTGGTCACCTGCCCCCTGCTCTTCTTCTGATGCCCTTACCACACCCTGATTAATGTCGGGAGACTGCTCATGAATGGCAGAGATAACACCGCAGGATTCTGCTTCAAATTTATAAGCCGAATGGGTATAACCAATTTCTTTTAATACGCCTCTAACGGTATGCTGTATATCAACCCAGGCACGCGTGTTCACTTCACCACCACAAACCACCAACCCGGTGGTTACCATGGTTTCACATGCAACTTTTGATTCGGGGTCTTGTCGTAAAAATTCATCCAGTAAAGCATCTGATATTTGATCCGCCACTTTATCCGGATGTCCTTCTGATACAGACTCCGAGGTAAATAGATATCCCATCGTTTTTGTATATAAAATTAAACCTGAATTTTTTAACCGGGCAAAGGTAAACAATTAAATCATTATTTAAAAAATTAAGATTCTTTGGTTAGTTGCCTGAAGACGTCTTCAATACGCTGATCTTCATAACCCATGGAAAGAATCACCCAACGGTTTTCTGCGGCAAAGCGAAATATATCACCCCTCACATCCTTGCTGGTATGTGTAAATATCTTCACCATGTTATCCTCCTGATGCCTCACCTCCAAAACTCCTTCTATTCTGGCGAGTTCTTCCCACAAATGGGGTTTTTCAAACTCAACATTGACGATCCTGGATGATGCACCCAGCAGCTGAAGTTCAGAAGTTGGGGAATCTGCCATGATATTCCCGTGGTTCAGAATGATCACCCTGTCGCATACTGCTTCCACTTCCTGCATAATGTGTGTGGAAAGCAAAATGGTTTTTTCTTTCCCTATTTCGAGAATCAGGTTGCGTATTTCAACCAATTGGTTGGGGTCCAGCCCGGAGGTGGGTTCATCCAGAATCAGGATCTTCGGATCATGGATCAATGTCTGGGCAATGCCAACACGCTGGCGATAACCTTTGGAAAGGGCACCTATTTTCTTATGATGCTCAGTTTGCAAACCGGTGATCTCTATCATCTCTTTTACCCTTCCTCCTTTGTTTTCAAGATGATGCAATCCTGCCACAAACTCCAGATATTCCCTTACATACATATCAGTATACAAAGGATTATTCTCCGAAAGATATCCGGTAATTTGCCGCACTTTCAAAGAATCCTCCGTCACGTTATTTCCATATACCCATACCTCACCTTCACTTTGAGGGATATAGCAGGTTATGATCTTCATCATGGTACTTTTCCCTGCTCCATTAGGACCCAAAAGCGCTACTATTTCTCCCTGGCTGATCTCAAAAGAGGCACTGTTTAAAGCCTTTTGCGAACCATAATATTTACTTACTTCTTTTAATACAACTGACATATTGGTCATTTTTTAAAATCCGGATTTGCTCTTGTATGCAAATGCAAACTGGTTGATTATATAGTGCTTGCAAGAAAACGCCAATTGCTGCGTTGGGTTCGCCTTCAAAACAGTCGATTACGAAAAGTAAACTCCTGTTTTTCAGTCATCGCC
>CAYMLS010000551.1:0-2564 GCA_964390665.1 uncultured Bacteroidales bacterium
ACACAGGTCTACTTACTATGTCAAAATGCACTTGGATGTTTATATAGTCAGAGTATGGTTTACCAGTTCCCTTTATAAAAGAAACGGGCCAGGCACCTGCCCGAATTAATCAAATAATCAACACATGAAAACCTGTCGAAAATGCGATCTGAATTATGAGGATAGCAAAAACTTTTGTAAAAATTGCGGTTCGGCCCTGGAGAACCTGATAAAACTTGAACCCAAAACTGAAGCAAAAAACCAGGTCTTTGAAGAAAAACTTAAAACTGATCCCCTGAATGCACTCTTGTTAAAGGAATATGCTCAATTTCTTTATGAGAACAAAATATTCGAAAAAGCCTCTTCCATATCACTTAAACTGATCGCCATAGATGAAAAGGATAGACAGGCAAAAGAAATACTTTTCGATTCTTATCTTCATTTAGAAAATTATGAAAAAGCCATGGAAGTGGGTGAAGAGATTTATAATGCCGGCAAAACTGACATATCTTTTATAGAAAACCTTGCCATCGCTTTCCAAAATGCCGGGCATACGGATCGTGCCGTTGACTTTTACGATCAGATCCTTGAAATCGAATCTGAAAACAACAGCGTTGCTTATCGCAAAGCAATGGCATTATTAATTCAAAACAAACCCGATTATGCCATTCCTGTGTTTGAAGAATTATTTGACAAAGGTGAAACTGATCAGTTAATTGTATTATATGCCGGGGTTGGAAAAGCAATCAGGAATGACTTTGATACGGCTGTAGAAATTCTTTCAACGGCATTAACAAATAAAGACATCCCTTTAACAGAACCCCATAATGTAATTGGGTCTTTATATCTTGCCTATGCTTTAAGTAATACTGTTGATAACCCCCAGACCATCGACCAATGGATTAATTCGGTTGATCTGGATGTGCTCAAATCCAATCAACATCAATTGCATGATCATTATCTGGCAAATACCATCTCAAACGTATATCTACTGAAGTTGCATCAACTTGATCATATGCGTGCATCTGCTTTTCATTCTGAAATAAAAAAATTAACGTCAGAATACCTGTACGATCCTGATAAATATTTCCCTGGTCAAAACTGGCAGGTATATGCTTCACTATGGTATGCCACTGCTTTAAAACAGGAAAGCTTTGGTTTCTATTCAAATGCCATTGTTTCAATGGAGAAATGTGTGAATCTGGAACCAGATAATGAATCATACGATGATAAACTGGATCATTTAAAACATGAACGCAAAAAGATTGCCAGTAAAAAGAAGAAAAGGTTGGTTATCTTTTCTTCGGTCGTAATCTCAGTTATTTTTATTACTGTGGGCGGATACTTTTTTGTTGATTATTATCAAGACAGGCAGGCATGGAATAATTCCCGAAACGAAGACACATATGATGCATATGTCATGTACTTAAGAAACTTTCATGGTGGAAGGTTTGAGGAAAATGTCAAAGCTGAAATTTTTCAAATCAGAGATAAAAATCCAAGCATCGCTCTTTCTGAAAACATGCAATTTCAGGAAATTATAATTGGAGACCAGGTATGGATGTCGGAAAACCTGAACGTGACAAATTTCAGAAATGGCGATCGGATATTTTATGCCGGGAGCACAGAGGAGTGGGAACAGGCAGGGATAAACGGCGTACCTGCCTGGTGCTATTATGCAAACGATCCTATCAATGGTCTTGTTTTTGGTAAACTATATAACTGGTATGCACTTATGGATCCAAGGGGCTTAGCACCAGAAGGATGGCGTATACCATCTGACAGTGATTGGAGAAAACTCACAAGCCATCTGGGAAGAAACGCTGGTAAAATGCTCAAAAGCAAAAAAGGTTGGAAGGATAGAGGCAATGGTTCCAATTCAAGCGGTTTGACAGCAAGACCAGGTGGTATTCGCGATGTAAATTCCTTTAACTATATGGGAGAAAGAGGATTATGGTGGAGTAACAGTGTCGTAAATGGCGAAGAAGGTAATTCCTTCAGCCTTTTCTATAAAAATGATCATACAAGCTTTATATATAATAAAAAACTTCGAGGTTTATCGGTTCGCTGTTTAAAAGGAGACAGTCAGGGACAACCTGCTTCCGGGACAAATACACATAGTTTGGAAAAAAGAAACCATGGTGCTGATTTATATATTCGAAATAAACCAGACGGTAATGTTATCAGGAAAATTTCTGCTGGTGAACAGTTTGAAGTTCTGTCAATTAATAGTAACCATCAGAAAATTCAATTGAGTGATGGAACAACAGGATATATCAAAAATTCCGGAGTCTCTGACAATCATCGTCAATCTAATGTTATGGGCATATATCCGCAAGCTTCATTAAGGCTGCTCAAAGATGATGATCTGAAAGGTTTGTCAAAATCAGACTTAAGAATTATGAGAAATGAAATATTTGCCAGATATGGATATATCTTTAGAACAACGCAAATGAAAAACTATTTTGAAAAACAATCATGGTATAAACCTGCTCATGCTGATGTAACAAACAGACTCACTGAATTAGAGAAACAAAACATTCAACTGATCCAGGCATATGAATAATAGAATTGTTTCTAATTTC
>CAYMLS010000552.1:0-2557 GCA_964390665.1 uncultured Bacteroidales bacterium
GATGACTGAAAAACAGGAGTTTACTTTTCGTAATCGACTGTTTTGAAAGCGATCCCAACGCAGCAATTGGCGTTTTTTTGCAAACACTATTTAGTGATGAACCCATCCATAACATTATTATTGACGCACACGCCGATGATTATATGGCGAGCTCCATCTGACCACTTTAATCAAATTTAAACAAATGAATATCAAAACTTTAAAAAAGATCATCGTTGCAACTTTACCAACACTTGCAGCATGCATACAAACAAATGCCACAAAACCCAATATAGTTTTTATTTCTGTAGACGACCTTAAACCAGAGTTGGGGTGCTATGGAAATGAAATCATAAAAACACCTAACATTGACAAACTGGCAGAAAGAGGATCCGTGTTTCTTGAGGCACATTGCCAACAGGCAGTTTGCGGACCTTCAAGAGCAAGTCTTCTTACGGGTATGCGTCCGGATTATACGCGTGTTTGGGATCTGAAAACGCTGATAAGGGACGAACGCCCGGATATTATTACTTTGCCTCAGTTTTTCAAACAAAATGGTTATATCACAACAGGTATTGGAAAAATATTCGATTTCAGGACAGTTGACTGGGAAATGGACAAAGCATCATGGTCCGAACCTTTTCACAGAATAAATACAAAGTACTATCATAATCAAACACCTCCCATTCTTTATTGGTACCAGGAGCCAGAGACCAGAAAGTTAGCACAGAAATATATCAAAGAAGCCAACGATCAGGGAATCACTTCCCATGAAGCTTATCAATATGCAATGCAATTCGTAAGACCTTCAACCGAAAATTTTGATGCACCTGATCATGCTTATTCTGATGGAGCAATTACGAATCAGTCAATTGATATACTTTATGATTTGGCGCAAAGACAAAAACCTTTCTTTTTTGCCGTAGGATATAGTTTACCACATCTGCCCTTTAATCCACCGGCAAAATACTGGAATCTTTACAACAGAGACCAAATACCTTTGGCTGAATTTCAGGAACACGCGAAAGGATCTCCTGAAATTGCCTATCATGCATCTCACGAATTAAGGGCATATACGGATATTCCACCTCTTACAAGTTTTAGCGATCAAACCAGAAGAATAGGTTTACCATTAGAAAAACAGAAAGAACTTATTCACGGATATTATGCTTCTGTAAGTTATATAGATGCACAAATAGGCAAATTAATCACTCATCTTGATAGCCTGGAATTAATGGAAAACACAATTATTGTTTTATGGGGAGATCATGGATGGCATTTGGGAGATCATGACCTTTGGTGTAAACACAGCAACTTTGAGCAATCTACTAAATCTCCGTTGATCATTGCTGCCCCCAAATTTGACTCCTCCCGGTCCAGATCAGTGGTTGAATTTATTGACATATTTCCTACTCTTGCCGACCTTACCGGATTGACTGCCCCTGAATACCTTCATGGCGAAAGCCTTGTTCCTGTTATGGACAACCCGGATCATGAGGTTAAAAAATTTGCCGTAAGTCAGTTTCCCCGATGGGGTAAAATAATGGGATATTCAATAAGGACAAAAAGGTATCGCCTGACCTGGTGGATTAAAGACGGATACAGATCATACCAACAACTTGATATGAAACATGTTATCGCTCGTGAACTATACGACTATGCAAAAGATCCTCTGGAAACTGAGAACCTGATAGATAAAGATGCATATCAAAAAACGGTTAAAGAACTGAATAAACTAATGACTGATTTTTTCAAGTCGCAATACAACTAATCTTTATATTTAGTACCTGCAAAAAAATTCATGATTTCAATGGAGCTCACCAAAACGCTGACTGCATGTTTTAAAATGCCGCGAAATCTAATCATGCGCGGGTGTGTCAAAATTTTTAGCATGACACGGTTCATCTGTGCTTGATAAAATAGCGTCTGGTAAAAGGCAGGCGATGACTATTGGGGATGAATGTTTTGAAGGCAATCCAAAGCAACATCTGTTGTTCTCTTGAAAACACTCACGTATTACAAAAATTAAAAAAATCTGATGGAAATATCAATTCTGAAAACACAAAAAACATTATGCATCCTATCGCTTCTTTTTATTGTTATTACTTTAAATGGGTGCACAAAATACGATGGATCCGTTCCGCCAGATGGCATATATAAAGTTATAGTTGATCTCTCGTCAGGTAATGATACCATTACACATGCTTCTTCTGGTTTTTTATATGGTTTTTCTGCTGATTTACCCGAAGAAAAGTATTTTGAAGTATTAAAACCCAGACTTGTCAGATATCACGCAATGATGGATTATCCCGATCCTTATGGATGGCATTGGGAATGGAATATACCCTTAGAACAACGTGGAAACACAAGTCTGAAAAGTAAAGAAATGATCGAACGCCTCGAAAAAACAGGGGTAAGACAACAGATCGTTGCAGGAATGGAATATACAAACCGCGGACATCAAAATGAATTTGGATGGCCGGGAGATCCTGCAACTAACGGCGTTGTTCCCAATGATTTGCTGGAACAGGTTTTACGTGAACAGGTAAAGTATGTACTGCAAAATAATATACAGAAT
>CAYMLS010000553.1:0-2545 GCA_964390665.1 uncultured Bacteroidales bacterium
GTGTTTCAACCACGTTGTGACCGTCGTAAAAATCGATGATACCCCAGCAATCGGATACGATATGCCCGTCAAAACCCCATTCTTCGCGGAGGATCTGATTGAGCAGTACATCACTGCCACAACAAGGATCTCCATTGGTTCGGTTATATGCGCACATGATCGCTTCCACATTCGCCTCCTGCACCAGTGCTTTGAATGCGGGGAAATAGGTTTCGTTCATGTCTTTCTGATTAGAAACAGCATTGAATTCATGACGCAGTGCTTCGGGGCCGCTGTGTACCACGAAGTGCTTACCGCATGCTGCTGCCTTCAGATAATTTGGGTCATCGCCCTGCAGTCCTTTTACAAAGGAAACGCCCATTTTGCTCATCAGGTAGGGGTCTTCGCCGTAAGTTTCCATGCCTCTTCCCCAGCGAGGGTCTCTGAAAATATTCACATTGGGTGTCCAGAAGGTAAGTCCGGCGTAGCGTACCCTGTTATCGAGTTTGGCGGCGGCATGATACATGGCCCTTGCTTCATCAGAGATAGCGGTGCTTACGCGGTTGATGAGCTGGTCGTCGAACGTGGCACCCATGCCGATGGCCTGAGGGAATACTGTAGCACGTCCGGCACGTGCCACACCGTGCAGGCTTTCGTTCCACCAGTTATAGGCTGGTATGCCGAGCCTTTCTATCTCAGGGCTTTCATGCATCATTTGTGATACCTTTTCCTCAAGGCTCAATCTTGAGATCAGATCGTCTATTCGGTCGTCGATCGTCAATTCCGGGTTTTGAAAAGGAAAATCATACTCCATAGTAGTTTTTTCTGTATCGGGGGAATTACATCCCGCCATGAATAAAAAAATTGCGATTAAAATTTTAACAGGTAAGATGATAAATATTCTCATTATTTCTATAATTAGTAAGTGATTGATTGTTTTTTTCCGTAATTTTTATTTTGCACTGTTTTTCATTTTCCAAATTATTACTCATCTCTGATGACCTCAATGAATTGGCAATCAACAGGAATAAAACTGTAAACAGCAGCATTTTCTGGGTTTTTAAAGGTATTCATAGAAAACAGTGTTGGGGTTTAATGGTGTAATCAATTGCTAAAATATTCTATTCATTTTTCTGGTAATCGTTGAGAGGTGTTTTTGATCTTTTTAGGTGTTTGTCAGGGTTTACTTGTTTGCAGAAGCAGAAACATTTTTTTTAATGATAAGATACCTGCCACAATCTTAACATTCCGTCATTGTGTGAACTGATCAATAAGTCGCCGTTCTGGTTGAACCGGACATATTCGGGCAGATAAGATTTGCTTTTTTTGATCAGATGAATGGAGTCCATTATGTTGTCTTTATATTGAAGTTTGAAAAAGTAAGTATTTGAGAATTCGCTGAAGGGTTTATCAAGATTTTTGCCTTCAGCGCCATATGCCATTAAAAATTGGTTGTTGGGCGTGAAAAGTATTGATTGTAATCCTGAAGGGAATTCATGCCGGTATATTTCTTCATTGTTTTTCAAACACCATAAAACCAGTACTTCAGGTTTAAATCCACTGCTGTTTTGATTATCATCTTTGTAGGTGTAGGCAAATATTTGACCGTTGGGAGAGATGCTGGTTAGCAGAATTTCATCCTGGGCTGCTTTTATGGAATTGGCCAGTGTAAAGTCTTTCACATCCCAAAAATTAATTTCACCATGATTGTCTATGGTTGTAAGAAATTGGTTGTCAGGTGAAAATGAAACATGACTTGTTTTGGATACACGATTTGATGATGTTGAATCAGATGAGGTTGATGGATTGGAGATGAATTTAATCCTTTGATAGTTTCTGGATTTCCAGATAGAGATGGATCCATCGGTATTACAAATTGCCATCAGAGATAAATTTCGGGAGAAAATAATATTTTCCGGATTTGAATTTAATGACAGTGTTTTGATAAGTTCGCCCGATTCAACATCCCATATTTTAGCTGATTTGTCGCTGTTTCCGGTAATGGCATGGTTGCTGTTTTTTGAGAAACCCACACATAGTGTCTTGTCGTCCAGGATTTTTTCCCATATACTTACACCATTTTCAGCATTCCACAAAATCACATCATTTCCCATGTTGTTGCCTGATAATACAAATCTGTTATCAGGTGAAATGACCGACTTTTTGATGTTAAAAGATTCTTTTTCGGTTTGGATGTATGCAGAATGATCCCCTAATCTTTCCCATTTTAATTGCAATGTAATGTCATCATAATTTTGTTTCTTATGGTTGCTGTTTTTATTATTGTTACAGGCAATCATTAAGATAAGGATTTGTATAAATATCAAAAGTCTTAGCATGTTTTTTCTTCAAAGAGTTTCTTCTGCAACAATAGATTTTTTTCTGTCCTGATTTTTATACACAACAGGTTGGTAAGTATTTATTTGTGCCTGCTTTTTTTGCAACAGGGGTGGTTTTTACAGAAAAATAAAAATGGCATAAACGACCAACTGGAGTTCATTATAATGTTCTGGTATGATCTTTATGCCTGAAATGATAATTGCACTTAAAAAGGTATAAGGAAAGG
>CAYMLS010000554.1:0-2543 GCA_964390665.1 uncultured Bacteroidales bacterium
TATGATTTTGAAATATATTAAAAATGATTTTTAAGTTTACTTTATATTTGCCACACGTATTTAGAAATGATGAACAATGGAGAAAGCGTGGAAGTGGAGATCAGATAAAACAAGGCACAGCAAAACCCACCCTGAAACTCCTGAAAATAAGGAAAGGAGTTAATGAAGTATGTAAATATATTGCATTGTAATTCGTGTTTTTCAACACTTTGAAAAATTTAAACGGGTATTTTTTAACAAAATAACCTATCAAAAAAATCTATAAACCAAAAAAACAGTTATGAAAAAGAAAAAAATGCTGATTATCCCATTATTGCTTCTCTTCAATGCATTCTCTTTAATGGGGCAAAATTATCTTCCTGTTCTGGAGGAGGGAAAGCAATGGACAATCAAAAGTGAAAATTTGTCGGGTGTTTGGACTGATACATTAAAAATTGAAAGGGATACTCTTGTAAACGATGTAACATTCAAGGTTATTAAAACACCTTATAAAACCATTTACTTAAGTGAAAAAACAGAAACCGGGCAGGTTGAATTTTTTACTGATGATGATGAAACCTTGAGATTGCTAATGGATTTGTCATTGGAAAAGGGTGACAGTTTTTACATTGAGGGTGCCTCCTTTAATAATCCGGGATATTATGAAGTTGATTCTGTCTATGAAAAAAATAATAGAAAGCATGTGCAGATAAATTTCCCAATCTTTTATGCTAGTGATGAAAAACTTACTTTTATTGAAGGAATAGGCACCAATTTGGGATTATCCTATAAAGACTTGATTGCGGGAGATATAAATCCCTATTTGCTATGCGCCTGGCAGGAAGAAGAGCAGATTTATTCAAACTTGTATTATGACGGAGAGTGCAATGTATCTCTATCTATGAGCAATGAAAATGTAAAAGATAAAGTTACATTTTTTTATATATCCCAAAATCCGATTAAAGACAATAGTTTAGAAGTATTTTTTAATTACCCGTTTACTGGCCGGTTGTATTTGTTCGATATTACAGGGAAAACTATCTTAGAGAACAGGGTAAAAAATACTACTCATAAGTTGCTCACGCTGCCTAAAAGTGAAAAAAGAGGAATATACTTACTCAATGTTATTAGTTCCACAGGGGAATCCCAAACAATGAAAATCGTATTTTGAAACAAATAAAAAGACAATAAAATGAACAAATTTAAACTCAATAATATAATAAATATATATATAATAATTTTACTTTCTGGTTTAAGTGAAATAAATGCGCAAGATTGCCCACCCGATCAAAATGGTAATTATCAGTTTTATGTGAGATTAGTACAAAGTGATGTAAACGATAATTTTAGCCTACTGGATTTTAACAATCTTTTATCCATTACAACTAAAGCAGATCAAAATGAGATAAATTATATCAAGAATAATTTGGTGCAAGCCTTTAAAACCTTTCCTTCCTCAGCTAAACTGCCGAAAGGATTAAACGGCACTATTACAATTACAACTACCCAAAGTAATTTAGATCAAAATCTTAAGACTCTAACTGATATTTTTGTATTTGTTGAACCTAACTGTAATTTTGATCATCAATCCTTAGCTGACCAATATACACCAAATGATTATTCTCTTACTAATTCAGATAGTCAATCACAATTGAATTTGATAAATGCAAGAGAAGCATGGTATATTGAAAAAGGAAGTCCAGGTATATTAATTGGTATGACTGATTCTGGAATTTTAGAAAACCATGAGGATTTAGAAAATAAAATCCATACTATCCTTCATAACTCTAGTAACAAACATCATGGAACTTTTGTTGCTGGTTTTGCCGCTGCTCATACCAATAATGATAAAGGTGTTGCTTCTATTGGTTTTAATACAAATCTTGTTTTTTCTAGTCATTTGTTTTCTGACAACGAAGTTCTTCAAATAGCTCAAATTCCAAAAGTTAGAGTTATTAATTTAAGTTGGATGAATGCATGCCTTCCTAATACAACTACTAGGGATCTATATAATTTTATACGTAATGATTTGGATGTTTTGGTTGTTGCTGGCGCAGGTAATTCCTCAGATCATTGCAGTGAAAATGCCTATATCTATCCAGCAGCATATGAGAGTGTAATTTCTGTTTCCTCCGTTGGACATTTACATGATCAAGGACATCCGGATCAGTTCAACTGGAAGGATGTTCATGAACGATACATTGGCGACGTTAGCTCAACACATCATCACAATGATAAAGTTGATATTTGTGCTCCAGGTTATGATGTGGTTTCAACAGGTGGTTTTGGGCCCAACAATTACTATAGCTCTAAAGGAACTTCTTTTGCTGCCCCTATGGTTGCAGGGACTGCAGCATTGGTGTTTTCAGCTAATCCCGATCTTTCAGCTAATGAAGTGGCACACATTTTATTAAATACTGCTGATGCGAGCATTTATAATATTCCAGAAAATCAAGACTATATAGGTTTACTGGGCACAGGCCGACTTGATGCTTACGCTGCAGTATTAGAAGCATCAGAATGTACACCGATTGTTATAAGTGGCAATGAAACATGGAGCACTA
>CAYMLS010000555.1:0-2539 GCA_964390665.1 uncultured Bacteroidales bacterium
TTTTTTGGCGTAAACTGGTATGATTACGGCGCCCGGTTTTATGATGCGCAGATTGCACGCTGGCACGTGATTGACGCACTCTCCGAATCTTATTATCCCATTTCACCTTATGTCTACGTAGCCAATAATCCGATTGCTTTTATAGACCCTGATGGTAATTATATTTTTGGAATTATCGGTTCTACCAGAGAACAACGACAGGCAGCAAGACAGTTTGCAGCAGAAACAGGGGGTGAAGTAAAGAACATACATAGAAAGAATGTCAGTGTAGATTATTCTTACGGTGGAGTTGCTATAGATGGAGTTTTTACTTTGGTTGGTACATCGCAAAACTTTAACAGAGATGGCAGTGAACAAAGTCCTTTTGGGGAGATAAGGCAAGTAGAAGGGTTACAAGCAGCCGAAATGTACATGAACTCACCTGGAGAAAACACCGGGGAAAGTATAATGAAAGCAAGTTTGAATATTTTGTATGGAACAGTAAACGAACCTGTAAAACTTCTAACAGGAAGAACTATTGCTGGAACCCCCATACTACCATCTGAAAAAACCGATGCATTTGTAAATACTGTTCCTGGAGCGGTTTTGCAAGCTGTTAAGGTAGCAAATGTTGTAAAAACTACAGGAAGCAATCTTCCTAAAAACACATATAATTCATTTTTGAAGCAGGAAGGCCGGATTTCAAATGCTAGTGCCAGTAGAGCTTACCAGGTTAACAATGCGAACGAAGTAACATCCAAAAATGCTGGTTTCTTTCAGTCAAACGTACAACGTGTTTTAAGTATTTTCAGGAAAGTAAAAGACGATAATGAGTAAAATATCTTGGTTTATAATTCCTTTTATTTTTCTGTCCGGATGTGTCGACAAAAACCTTAACCATAGAAAAGGTACTGAAGCGTTTAAGGAAGGCAATTATAGCGTTGCTATTGATTTATTCAATAAGGCATTAGCTGAAAAGAGTATGGAGGCAGATCAACTGTATTTATACATTGGAATGTCTTACTTTCATTTGAATTCTTTAGATTCTGCCCTTACTAATTACAAAAAGGCTATTTCCCATAATAACAACAACTCTGAAGCCCATAACGAAATAGGATTTTTATTGCAGAACAAGGGAGAGTTTGAACAATCGATTGAGTTTTTTAGCTATGCAATTAGACTTAATGATTCCCGTGCAGAGTTTTATAATAATAGGGGGTTTTCCTATTATTCACTATCAGAGTATGATAATGCATTGAATGATTACAAGCGTGCAATTAGTCTTGATAAAAACTACAGCTATGCCTACAATGGTGCTGGTGTAACATTTGTTGAAACAGGAGAGTTTAATGAAGCAATTCTTTGCTTCTCCAAGGCAATAGATAAAAAACCTGACTATTTAGAAGCATACTTTAACAGAGCGCAAGCCCGAGTACACTTAGGGGAGTTAGATGAAGCTTTTCACGATTTAGAATATGCACTAAAATTAAATGTGGATTTTATGCATGCATACTACCTACGGGGACTTATTTTTTGGGGATTGGAAGATACGCTTCGAACTTGTAATGATTTCAGAATGATACTTGGAGAAAATTATTCTTTTGCAGATTCAATTTATCACAAAGTTTGTGAGAACTATAATTAGAAGAAAATAAATACAATCAACATTATAATTAATACTGAAAAACTTACTCCTAATAAAATATTTTCATTATCTATTGATATTCTTTTAAAGATATGAGTGTGCTTGTTTTTTCCATACAACTCATTTTTTAATTTATTTTTAAAGCCACTAGATATCCATTTTATTAAGGCTCCAAGGTACATTGCAAAAAATACATCCATACATATAATTCTTTTCAATAGAGAATGTTATTTCATAACGCCGCCACATTTTTCTGAAAAAACTCTTTAAACTTTTTATTGGTAAGCATTTTTTCGATTAACCGGAAAATGGTTTGCTTGTCGTCTTCATCGAGCTGCTCAATGAGTCTCATTTGCTCAATGGTGGTTTTATCCTCGATAACTACTTCTTTGGGTATTTTCCCGTCATAATTTATTATCTGGTCGGTAGACATGTTAAACAGCTGCGCCATTTTTTGCAGTTCTTCTACCGTTAAAGCCCTTAATCCTTTTTCAATTTTGCTGTATGCTGATTTGTCTACTCCGATATGGGTAGCAACTTCAATTTGCTTGAGATTTTTTTCCTCTCTTATGTTTTTTATGTTCTCTGCCAGTTTCATTGGGTTGCATGCTTTGTTAACGTTACAAATGTAGCAAAAAATAACACTTTTGAGAACATGTTTGCAAATAAGAAACATTTAAGTTTTGAAATAAGAAACTTATTTTTAATTTTGTGGTGGTTAAATTAACCACAAAATTTTTTATCCCATGCAAATCCCCGAAATAAAGCACCTTCTACGCATCCAAACCGTACTCGAGTACTACGGCCACCAACCCGACCGGAATAACATGCTGCGCTGCCCCTTTCATGAAGACCACAAGCCCAGCCTGAAGATATACCCTCAGACCGATAGCTTTCACTGCTTTGGCTGTGGCA
>CAYMLS010000556.1:0-2518 GCA_964390665.1 uncultured Bacteroidales bacterium
TATCCCTCAGCATATTCAGGTTGTTTCACTGTTGCCTCATACAATAACACAGGTTATAAATCAAACTTTTCCAATTTTGCTCCGTGGGTCGATATTTCAGCACCAGGAACTTATATCTACAGCACTTATTCTGGTAATTCGTATAATCATTTAAGTGGAACTTCTATGGCTGCACCCCATGTATCTGGTGTTGCAGCTCTTTTAATTTCATATGCGGCAAGAAACAACATTTATATAACGAATAATGATATTGCCGACTTACTTTCTGAAAATGTAGATAATATTTATGGATTGAATGAATCTTATTTAGGATTACTGGGAAGCGGGCGTTTAAATGCCCATAATGCTCTCAGAGCGTTAAACGAAAAACAAACAGGACTGGAAAAACCTGCTTCTTTGCTGGCAAATTCTGCTTTTTGGGAAAAAAACATATTACTCGAATGGGAGAAAAATGATGCAGGAAATGATGTACTGCTTGTTTATTCTGAAACGGGAAACTTCTCAGAACCTCAAAACAATCAACAATACAACCAAGGCGATACTCTTGAATACGGAGAAATAGTTCTTTATTCCGGCAGCAATTCTCATTTTTTACATTCCGATCTGGAATGGGGTAAAGTTTATTCTTATAAAATATTCTCTGTAAACGACAACTTTCAATATTCTACAGGAAGAAGTTTAGACACCACGATCGAGCAAGAATGCGCGGAATATAAACTTACCCCGCCATATTTTGAAAACTTTGACCAAACTTTTGCTCCCGTATGCTGGAAAATCCAAAATAATAGCGATACAGGCAAACAATGGAAGATCGGTCGAATAAAAAGCGGAGATCAATTTAGCGATAATACAGGATCTTATGCTTACTTTTTTTGTGATTATTATTACCAGTTACATGATTCTGATATTATTTCACCTGCTTTTGATTTCAGTAATCATAATAATATAGTACTGGAATTCAAATATTATTTCAGGAACTGGGAAGATGAAAAAGTTACTTTTTCTTATTCAACAGACAATGGCTTATCCTGGGTTCAGATAGAACAGTGGGAAGAGCTTTCAGACAGTATGCCATCTTTTTTCCATAAACAAATGCCCTTGCTGGCAGGTGAACCAAATGTTTACTTTAAATGGAATTATTCTGGTGTGCCAAGCGGTATTGCATTTTTTCTACTCGATAATTTCAATGTAATCTCAAACACAAAAAGTCTCGCCAATTTTGAAGATGGGACCACACAGGGATTCGCCCCATGGTTCCCAAATAATATGGTGAATAATATCCCGAATCCCTTTCCCGAAGAAATAAACACATCTGAAAGGGTCTTGCATTTCTCAGGAAATAAAAACCAAGGACCTGCATGCATAAATCCATCATATCCTGTATTTAATGACCAGTTTGATTTTCTGCAATTACAGGTAATGCTTGAAATTGATGCCTTTCCTCAAAATTTTTCTTCTGAAGAAAACAAAAAGGTGGGCTTTTATGTGCATGCTATCAATAGTATTTCAGGTGCAGAATCCTGGAGAAGCGACACAATTTGGGTCGGGCAACCACATAAATGGTATTCCATACCAATTGATATATCGGAAATGCCTACCGATGACTATAAGATTTACCAAATTTTTTCTACAGCTGAAAACGGAAAATTCTTTGCAGATAATATTCAACTAAAAAACAAATATGCTGTTTTTTTCAATGACTCTACTCATCAAAAAGGCTATTTATCAGCTTCAACAAATAATCAAACAATTGATTCAGGTGATCTTGTATTTCAGGATACTGAAATCATTTTTATGGCTCATCCCGATCAAAACTATAAAATAAAAAATTGGTTAATAGATGGGGGAAAATTGATTGTTAATGGACAGGAAATAAATGATGCTCATTTCATTTATCCTGGCATTCAAGCAGATTTAAATATAGAGGTCGAATTTGAAAAACAATACGATTTTTTTGCCGATTTCGAAGACTTTACATCTCAGGGATTTAATGGTTCAGGTGTATCGGAGGTAGAAAACCAATCAAATCCACTGAAAGACGGTATCAATAAAAGTCAGCGCTCTCTTTTCTTTTACCCCAATAGCGAAACCAACTCTGGTCCTATGTATTGGAAAAGTGAAGGAGATTTGCTATCAGAAGATTACTCTAAATTAATTCTTGATGTTTTTATTCCTGAATCAGATAATCATAACAAAAGAGCAAAACGAAACATCTCAACAGAATTTTTCATATCGGCAAAAGCAAGTATTTCGCAAGGAGAAAATGCCGATTGGAACTCTGATACAATAAGTGTAAATGAGACCCAAAAATGGGTGCGTCTGACCTTTGATATTTCCTCAACCCCTGCCAATGATTACAGGCAATTTACACTATTGCAAACAAACCCTGCTCCAATTGCTTTTTTCAGCGATAACTACAGGGTATTGAAAACCTTTACTATTGACTTTTCAATCTGGGGCGATGTGAGTGCAGGAAATTTAAGTGTTATAGAGAATGGCAACTATATTTTACCGGGTT
>CAYMLS010000557.1:0-2516 GCA_964390665.1 uncultured Bacteroidales bacterium
TTCAAAACAGTCGATTACGAAAAGTAAACTCCTGTTTTTCAGTCATCGCCCGCCCTGCACTTGACACTTACCTTATCAAGCACAGATAAAAACGTGGGTTTTCTTGCTGACACTACTTAAATATGTCATGTCCTGCACCAACAAAAAGAGTAAAAGATCAGGAAAAAACTAAGCAAGTAAAATATTTCAAAAAAAATATTGAATAATAAAAATGTATTTGTAATTTTGCAACCCGTTAAAACGGAAAATCAACGGAAATAAAACATTATCAATTATATAAAAGAAAATCTATGATTATTGTACCCATTAAAGAAGGTGAAAATATCGACAGAGCCTTGAAAAAACTGAAGAGAAAATTTGAAAAAACCGGTATTTTAAGAGAATTGCGCGAAAGGCAAAAATTCACCAAACCCTCTGTTATAAAACGGGAGCAAAAGCTGAAAGCAAAATATGTACAGCGTTTGCGTGATGAGAGTGAATCCTGATCGGAAGCAATAATTTGAATTTTCAGGATAAAAGTTATCAACTTTTGCTACTCACTTTTTGTAACAAAATTAGTACTTTTGCAAAAGTTTCATCTTATGGAAATTCAACATTTCATAGATTATTTAAAATTTGAAAGGCGTTATTCGGATCACACCCTTCAGTCATACAAAACCGACCTTCATCAATTTGAAACATATTTGAAGAACAATTATTCTCTGGCCCCCCTACATGCAGGATCAGGAGAAATAAGGATTTGGCTTTCTGAAAACATACAAAAGGGTGTAACAACAAAAACCATCAACCGCAAGATTTCAAGTTTAAAATCCTTTTATAAGTTTCTGGAAAAAAAAGGGGATGTGGATTTCAATCCAATGCTTAAAATAACATCACCTAAAGTTCCGAAAACCATCACAGATTTTGTTAGTGAAAGACAAATTAATTCGCTCTTTGACCAGTTTGAATTTACGAAAGATTTTCCAGGACTAAGAGATCGGCTGATCCTTGAAATGTTTTACTCAACAGGTATCAGATTATCAGAACTGATCCAAATAAAACATTTCGAAATAAGCCTGTCAAAAAAACAGGTGAAAGTTACCGGTAAAGGCAATAAGCAAAGGATAATACCGCTTTTACCTTCTCTTATCACCTTGATTAAAGACTACAACCAGGAAAAGGCAAAGCAATATCCCATAGAAGAAAAAAATTACCTGTTTCTTACAAATAAAGGAGAAAAATTATATCCGAAGTTTGTATATCGTTTGGTAAATTTTTATCTTAGCAAATATACAACCGCAGGCAAGCAAAGTCCACATGTTCTACGTCATACATTTGCCACCCACATGTTAAATAATGGTGCAGATATCAATGCCATCAAAGAGCTTCTTGGACATGCGAGTTTAAGTGCTACACAAATATACACGCACAATTCGGTTGAGAAGTTAAAAAATATTTATAAACAAGCCCATCCGAAGGCATAAACGTGGAGGATTTCAGTATGAAAGTTACAATTAGTTCATTACACTTCAAGGCAGATACAAAATTAGAAGATTTTGTACGCGAAAAAGTATCGAAGGTAAGTAGTTTATTTGATGGAGTAATAGGAAGTGAAGTAACATTAAAGATTGACCAGTCGGAAAACAATACCAATAAAATTGCTGAAATAAGAATCATGATTCCAGGCAATGATTTATTCGCCAAAAAGCAATCCAAAACTTTCGAAGAAGCAGTAGATAATGCCATTGGTGCTCTCAAAAAACAAATAACCCGTCATAAGGAGAAGGTAAAAGGACTGTAACCAACTGAATAACAGCACATTTTAATAAATAAATAAAATTTCAAATAAATTTTGGTAGTTTTTAAATCTTTCGTACATTTGCAGACCTTTTAAAGAAGGTCTGCTTTTTTATTGTTCTTTGATTTTTTAAAAGCACTCAGCAATACAATTAGATAAAGCGGCAATATTTTGTGCCGATGTAGCTCAGTTGGCCAGAGCATCTGATTTGTAATCAGACGGTCGGGGGTTCGAATCCCTCCATCGGCTCATTATTATTCAATTATCATACTTGTTGGGGGGGTTCCAGAGCGGTCAAATGGGGCAGACTGTAAATCTGTTGGCTTTCGCCTTCGGAGGTTCGAATCCTTCCCTCCCCACCAGTTGAGTGTGAGTTTGAGTGCGAGATAATGGTTATTGATCACTCACAGAATAACTCTAACTCCAACTTTACCATGCGGAAGTAGCTCATCTGGTAGAGCGACAGCCTTCCAAGCTGTAGGTAGCGGGTTCGATCCCCGTCTTCCGCTCTTTTAGCCCATGTAGCTCAGGGGTAGAGCACTTCCTTGGTAAGGAAGGGGTCACGAGTTCAATTCTCGTCATTGGCTCCAATTGAAAAATAATTACAAGTACAAATAACCTTTTTGTAAACACCTAATTAAATATTTTATAAAATGGCTAAAGAAAAATTTGACAGGTCCAAACCGCACGTAAACATTGGTACGATTGGACACGTTGACCACGGAAAAACAACTTTAAC
>CAYMLS010000558.1:0-2514 GCA_964390665.1 uncultured Bacteroidales bacterium
AATTCATGGAAATTTGTGGAAATTTGTGGACAAATACTTTTTTTACTGGACTCATAGATTTCATGAAAAATATAAAGTGATATGAATAAATTAAGACAGCTCTACCTGTTGCTCCATTTTCAAGGACCACCTTTTCGAATTCAGGAACATCATCTAAAGCACGTTTCAAGGTTGTTGACTGGTTTTTTCGCATAAAATTGTATTTTAAAAGTGAGTAAACAGAATCTTATGCATAAATTTCATATTTTTACGCCTTAATTTTTCTATTCCGCTTGCGGGGTTGATTTTGACAAGTTATCAAACCCAATAAACGCAAGGGTTTCATAGGATAGTGAGAAAATTAAATGAACCAAACCATGACAAAATTTTTGACACAGTTCTGCTGAGCATGTCGAAGTACACGCGGATGATTATATGGCCAGTTCAAAGAACGGAACAAGCCTATCTGAGCGATTTAATCAAATGATAATCAGACAAAATCATATATCAATATGACAATCCAACAATTTAAAAATGGAGATTCCATCTACACAATTGAAAAACAAATTATAAACAGATAAAAATTTCTTGTTTTTATGAAAAGTCAGCGGAAGCGGCTATTGTGTTTATACCCGAACGTAGTTTGTTAGATTAAGAGATTTAGTGTGTAATATAGATTAGAAAGGTAAAATTGAAATGATACAGATATTTTTAAAAACCTCAAAAATTTCAAATACCGACTGGGATGATTCCTTCAGAAAGATTCTCAAGATCGTAAATCAATTCCCCTTGAAACTTCAACGCATAGAAAGTTATGACGGTTTTTCCAGAAATACCGACAAAATACATGATGAATTAACTGTAAACAAAAATCAAAAAGATGAACATATTTCGTTTTGGGGCGACCAAATGAGTAATACCGCCGGTTTTTCAGTCATCTTTTATAAGAATTGGGAAGTTCAGCTAAAAAAAGGATTAACTGATCATGAAAAGGACCCTACAAAACCAATAATATGGTATTTGCCTGAGGTTTTTGATTTTTCGGGTTATCCTCCAGAAGCCAATGGGGCTAAACTTGATAATCATTATCTCGAAATAGATGCGCTATATCGCTATGCCGTTGTGGCAATTGGAATAATGCTTGAAAACACGTTACCCGGTAGGGCATTTATTATTTCATTAGAAACAAGTAATGAAGAAGTTAACAATACCAGAAAGTGGTTAGAATTCATTTTTGATGAAAGCTTTGACATGCCCATCTATTTTGACAAAATCCGATTGTTAGATAATTTATCCCAATTCTATAACAATAAAACTGATTTAGTAGGTCGCTTAGATATTTTGTACTTCAGGCAGTTTAAAACCAATATGGAATTTGCTTTACAACAAATAGGATATAAACCGTCTCTTGACTATTATTCGCAAGTATTAGCCCACACTGAATTTGGGACTTTTGGTTTTTCGGATGTCTTTACTCCTTGGATAGCCGCTACTAAAAGCCTCGAAAAGTCATTGGAATTACTTGAACGTTCTAAGCAAATCCTTTTATCAGACCCGAAAGACTTACACGCTGTAAAAAAAGCAAATAAATATAATTACATTGAAATCCTGGAAGACCTTTTGAGTCAATATATTCTTTGGACACCCCAGCAACGAGAGTTTCTTGATAATTTTTACACGAATCAACAATCTTTAGAATCAGGTAATGAAGATTTATTCGGTACACTTATGCGTATGGGTGGTTTTCGCGTTGATATATGCCCTGTTTACGCAACCCCAAACCATTTATTTGAAGTCTTTATGTATCATGACCCCAAAAATGGGAAACAGTTCAGAGAAATAATTGATGGTTGGCTTGATAAAAATAATAACCGATATGATGAACTTGTTAAGAGCTTTTCTGACATAGAAAAGAAATTTCAAAAGAAAGCTTTAGAGATGCAGGAAAAGGAAGAGAGAAAAGAATTAAAAAAAATAAAATTGGAGAGTAGAATAAAAAACTATCTGAATAAATATGCTGAACCGGAGCATTTCCTTGTCAGGGAAGCTCTCAAGGTGAATCCTTATCATCTGGAAGTTGATAGCGTTGTTGATAAATTGCAAAAAGAAATGTTTCAACTTTGTAAAAAGAATACAGAAGACATTAAATACCGACATGAAACAGATAAAACAGAAAAGATTGAAAAACTTAATTATTGGATTAAACAAAAAGGGTTAAATGTATTACCAGAATTTTCAGAATGGTTGAATAAGGAGACTGACGAAGGAGTAATAACATGTTTGTACGTGCTTACATCATTAAAAGTATACGATCGCGGGCAAAGTTATGCTCGTCAACAGATTCTATTCAACCCAAAATATTGGAACGTATGGAAAAAGCATGGAAAGTATTCAATAGAGAAATTATGAGTTAAAACCCTTAAATTTGAAGTAAATAGTGTAAGCAAGATAACTCACGATTTTATCTGTGCTTGATAAAGAAAGCATCAAGTGCAAGGCGGGCGATGACTGAAGAACAGTCATCCCGTTAAAAAT
>CAYMLS010000559.1:0-2509 GCA_964390665.1 uncultured Bacteroidales bacterium
GATTGGTTTCGGCGTACCCCGGTTGTTGATGGTATGCATTTTATATTGGATATATGAGTCCACGCTAAGAAGTATATTGTCCACAAATTACACGAATGGACACTAAATTTAATCATTGACATTCAGACAATTTAGCAAAAAAACATTTCCAAGAATTTCCGAAAACATGTTTTCGGAGTGGTCGCATATATCTTATTTTACTTTCAGATCCATGAGTTTGGTATTTTCAATGTAGGCAGAAAGTTGGTCGCCAATATTTACAGGTCCCACGCCTGAAGGGGTTCCGGTAAAGATCAGATCTCCTGTTTTCAGGGTGATAAAACGGGAAATGTAAGCAATGATCTTTTCAAAATTAAAGATCATCATGCCCGAATTCCCTTTTTGAACAGGCTGGTTGTTTTTTTCCAAATGAAAATGGATATCATAAAGATCTTTAAATTCTTCTTTGGGGATAAACCTGCTATGGGGTGCTGAACCATCAAATGCCTTTGCTACTTCCCAGGGTAAACCTTTTTCTTTGCATTTTTGCTGGATATCGCGGGCGGTGAAGTCGATGCCAATGGCAATTCCATCGTAATAGGTATGAGCAAATTTTTCCTGTATATGTTTTCCTACTTTACATACATGCAATACCAGTTCTACTTCAAAATGCACATCTTTTGAAAAATCGGGATAAAAAAACGGCAAACCTTTTCTGATGAGTGCCGTTTCCGGTTTCATGAAAAATACGGGTTCTGAAGGAACGGGGTTGTTTAATTCATGTGCATGTTCAATGTAATTCCTTCCTATGCAAATTATTTTCATCTGGTTATAATTTGATTAAATAGGTTCTCGTTTTTTCCAACGAGAGAGCTCGCTAACAGTCTGACTGCATGCTTTACCATGCCGCGCATTATAATCATGCGCGTGTGTGTCAAAAATTTTGTCATGCTCGGTTCATCTGTTTATAATTTGATTAAATAGGTTCTCGTTTTTTCGGTCGAGAGAGCTCGCTAAAACTCTGACTAATGTTTTACCATGCCTCGAACTATAATCATGTACCTGTGTGTCAAAATTTTTGTCATGGCTTGGTTCATCTAATTTGATTGCGTAAAACAAATTTATAAAACATCTATCGATCTTCGCACTTTTCCCAAAGAATTCGTCTATGATCAAAATCCTGTCACCCCTATCGGGGTTTTGCCGGCTTATACGATTATCCTTGCTATAATCTTTGTACCCTTTCAGGGTTTTGCAAGCCAACAACAGACATGGATGTTATGTGCTTGTGCTTTGGTAAATTCAAAAGGTTAACTTAAATCCAGGTAAGCATGTTTGAGATTATAACACCAGGAGTTGTGAAATATTTACACATATTAAAAAAACAATTTTCAACCACAAAATTTCAAGAGGATGACGATTCATATATTAAATCACAATCAACCACCAATCCATAAAACCCCAAGGGTTGGCATTATTATAGAAATGTTTTCACATAAATGTTATTGCTTTTTGATGATCATATTGCTGTTTTCAAATCCTTTAAATTTTATTTCCTTCAGTACATTTTTGGTATACAGCGGAAAATCAGCATTCATGATCCAGTCGTAGTATTGTGGTTCTTTTTTTAGTACCTGCTCTACCGTTTTTCCTTTGTGTTTTCCAAAATTAAAAGATTCCTTGCCCTGGGCATTAAAAACAATGTGCCCTACCAGATCGACATTTCTGTGATTGTAGGAGAACTCATAGAGAGCATTGATGTTGTTTTGGATGGGTTTTGAAACTTTCCCGTCGTTATCCGTATATTCTGTGTTTTTATATCTTTCAATTTGCGAAACCAGTATTTCGTAAGTTGCTATGGTATCTGCTTCGGCGGTATGGGCGTCAACCAGCTCTTTGCCACAATAAAATTTGTATGCTGCTTTCAGTGTCCGGGGTTCCATTTTATGAAAAATATTTTGTACATCCACCAGTTTTCTGTTTTGCAGGTTGAAATCGATTCCGCTTCTCAGAAACTCTTCAATGAGCATGGGTACATCAAATTTATTGGAGTTGTAACCCGCCAGGTCGCAGTCTTTCAGAAAATCATTCAAAGATTTGGATATCTGCTTAAAAGTGGGTTCATTGGCAATATCCTCATTGGTAATACCATGTATTGCCGTTACTTCCGGCGGAATGGGTATGGTAGGGTTGATTCTTCTTAATTTGGTTTCAGAAGTGCCATCGGGCATCACTTTATAAATGCATATTTCAACAATTCTGTCTTTCACAACATTGGTACCTGTACTTTCAATATCGAAAAATGCGATGGGCTTCTCTAAATGTAACTCCATTATTGGGGATTCTTTTTGGTTTAAAAATGGTTTTAATTTGCGAAATTAATAAATCAGTTTGGAAAATACCCGATTAATTATTCATCGTATTGCAGAGCTCGACGAAGTCCGTTTCAGAAAACGAGTTTTCGGAACAGATGCAATATTTAGTGTCAGCAAGAAAACCCACGATTTTATCTGTGCTTGATAAAGAAAGC
>CAYMLS010000560.1:0-2492 GCA_964390665.1 uncultured Bacteroidales bacterium
TGCAGGACCTTGAAACAGATGAATTTGTGATTGAACAGGATACACAAAACAATACCATTGGCATTGACATGGAAAAAATATTAAAAAATCCTTATTCAATTGATGATTTGATTCTGAAAGAAGGAGATGTACTAAACATTCCAACACAATTACAAACGGTAAGACTTACCGGTGGGGTTCTTTATCCTGTTTCCACCATCTACCAAAAAAACAGAAGTGTCAGAAGTTATATTGCCAGAGCAGGAGGTTATTCTGACAATGCCAAAAAAAGTAAAGTTTTTATTGTATATCCCAATGGATCAGTTGACAGGACAAGAAACTATTTGCTGTTTAAAAACTATCCAAAAGTAGAACCCGGCTCAGAGATCATTGTACCCGAAAAAGCGGAAACCGAAGGGAGAACATTGCAGGAAACCATTGCCATCAGTTCATCCCTTACCTCATTGGCATTGGTGATCGTAACCATCATAAACAGACTATAACCATTTGAAGGAGAAACATTTATCTGTTTATATTTGTTTTTTAAATGTCAGATAGTTTGTCTCTCTTTTTCCAGCAAGAAAACCTCCAAAATTTCTTTATCACGCTGATTGACTGTTGGTTTTCCAAATAATCATCCTCATGTGTGTCTTAAGCCAATCATGAAGGTTTCACTTAATCAATGTATGTTTTCCCATCAACACATTTAAAAATAATGTAGTACTTTTGGTTTTCTCAATTTTAAAATAACGAAACAAACCTTATTTTTTTAATTTATGGCAAAAATACTTGTAACGGGAACAGCGGGGTTTATTGGGTTTCACCTGGCGGAGGTGCTTTTGAAAAGGGGAGACGAAGTAATGGGTTTGGATGCGATCAACGACTATTACGATGTCGGTCTTAAATACGACCGGTTGAAAAAAACAGGGATACACAAAGACAACATCCGTTATGGTGAGGTCGTTCAAAGCGATACTTATCAAAAATACAGGTTTGTTCAGTTAAACTTAGAAGACAGAGACGCCATTCTCAAACTTTTCAAACAGGAAAAATTCGACAAGGTATGCCATCTGGCAGCACAGGCAGGTGTCCGTTACAGTCTTGAAAACCCCTTTGCTTATATCGACAGCAACATTACAGGGTTTATCAACATCCTGGAAGGTTGCCGGCACCACAACGTAAAGCATTTGTCATATGCCAGCAGTTCAAGCGTTTACGGGCTGAATGAATCCATGCCTTTTGCCACACACGACAATGTGGATCATCCTATCAGTTTGTATGCCGCCAGCAAAAAAAGCAACGAACTCATGGCACACACCTACAGTTATCTGTATGGGCTGCCCACCACCGGATTGCGCTTTTTTACCGTTTACGGACCCTGGGGACGACCCGACATGGCTTTGTTTCTGTTCACCAAAGCCATCACCGAAGGAAAACCCATTGATATTTACAACAATGGAAACATGCAACGCGATTTCACCTATGTGGATGACATTGTAAACGGACTGGTCAGGGTGATCGACAATGCACCCAAAGGAAGAGCAGATTGGAGCGGAAAAAATCCCGATCCGTCATGCTCGGTGGCACCATACAAAATTTACAACATCGGCAACAGCAATCCGGTAAAACTGATGGACTTTATTCATGCCATCGAAAAATTCCTCGGCAAGGAATCCATTAAAAATTACATGCCCATCCAGCCCGGCGACGTACCCGCCACCTTTGCCAATGTCGACGACCTCACAGAAGACTTAGACTACCGCCCCTCCACACCTGTAACAGTAGGCATTCAACGATTTGTTGCGTGGTATAGGGGGTATTATGGAAATTAACGGTGTAAAACCAGCATAAATCCAAAACCCAATGGATAAACAAACATTAGAAACGAGAATAACTCACTACCTGAGGGAACGTGAAGAAATTCTCTTTGCTTTTGTTTTCGGGTCTTTCTTAACCAGGGATAACTATCGTGATATAGATATTGCATTGTTTTTTAAGAATCCCCCTGGTTTGTTGGAACTGGGTCTGATTCATACTGAACTCAGCGAAATTCTTCAAACGAAAATTGATGTATTGCCCCTCAATGGTTTGCCCGAAAAATCTCCGGTAATGGCTCACCAGGTGGCAAGTACAGGAAAACTGGTGAAAAACAACGATGAAGATGCCCTGGTTGCCTTCCGGGAAAATACGATGCGACAATATTTTGATACAGCATACCTTCGCAGTCAAATGAACAAAGCTTTCAATAAAAGGGTGGATCAGCATGCCTTTGGGAAGCGGAATTTTTTGATGGATTGATGGTCATTAAAAGACAAAAGAATGCACCTGGAAAAACTTCAACAACTGGAAAACAATATGGAAGAGCTTGAGCGTTTCAAGCAAAGATACTCTCTTGATGATGTTCGAAATGATACTACAACACAATGGGCACTTCGTTACGGTTTTCTTGAATCCATACAGATGGTGATTGATATATCCTGCCACTTAGCGGCCAAATATAATCTTGGAAATGC
>CAYMLS010000561.1:0-2487 GCA_964390665.1 uncultured Bacteroidales bacterium
GGTTGTCAAAGGTTTGGGGTAGGGTGCGGTCGCCTTCTACGAAGATGCCACTCCAATAATCACCACATGAGTTAGTTATAATACTACCATTACAAATAAGTTTAGCACCCTTTTGGATAATAATATTACCATCATGAGGCATTGAAAGTTTACATGTTAGTTCTAAGGTATTACCAGTAGAAACGATCAAATCACCACCAATAACAGTAGGTTTATTCCATATCTGGTTTTCATTTATAGTGACACTTTTTGCAGCGTCATAATTACACTCTTTTAAATATCTTGTTCTAACAGGATTACTGGCAAATATTCGATGAATATGACCTATTTGTTTGGGAGAAAGATACATTTTTGATGAATTATATCCCATCATGTTGTTATCACAATGAATATTATCAGTTATATCCATAGGTGAACACCATTCGCGATCTACAGGCCAAAATAGCTCTGGATAAAATCTATTGTATTCACTTAAATTATGAGTATGCCATAAACCAAAATTATGTCCCAGTTCATGTCCAATCAATGGATTAACATACCAAAAACTGCCTCCACTATTCATGTAATCGGTATAAATATTAAACAGCATAACTTTGCTTACATAATTATTGTTAACATTACCTGGAGGTCCAAAACCACCTACTTTAGTATTACCAAGCTCTTCATGATAACCAGTGGGAATTAAATAAATATTAATTTCATTTTCTATATTAATTCCAAAATTTGACTCACAATACTGTGCAAAATTATAAACTGTAGTTCCGTTAACATTTTCTAATCCGCCGCTATCGACATGATAATAAATTCCTTCTAAGGAAAACTGAATTCTCGAATCAGGGAGATGATATCCGCCAATTTGGCCTTCATAAATGGGTTCAGTTAAATTCCTGAAAATTCCATTTACACTGACACTACTGCTCTCTTCAAAGATTGAATTAAGATAATCAACATGATATTGATTATTTTGATCAAAATTATTATTACCAAATTGATCTTGAATAACATGCAAATTCACCTTTATATGTTTTATTGGTTCATTTGAAACAGGAACAAAAACAGAGTTAAAAAGAGTATCTGTTACACTGGTTATGGAAAGATTTATGCATGCATTATTATAATTCCCTTTTTCAAAATACTCAACACTATCTTCAAATGAAGGCGTGAAGCAATCTATTGGACTTTGAGAATAAACCAAATTGAAGCTTAAAATAGTTATTTTTATTATCAATATATATATTTTCATTTTTATATTATTTTGGGTTTTTATTTATAAACTAGTTCTTAATTACTTTATTGAAGGTTTTGTTTCCATTTTTGAGTAAGATATCTAAAACGTATAATCCATTTGGCAAATGTTCTATATCTAAAGTGGAGCTTTTCTGAAAAATCACAGTATGTCCTTGCATATTCAAAACCTTTATGTGCTCAATTTCGCCAAAATCGTCTTTTACATTTATCGAATTACTTCCATTGGTAGGGTTGGGATATATTATACTCCATGTTTTTGAATTTAGCTTATCATTAATTTTTGTATTTGTGAAATTTCTAAATACCATCCAATATGTGGCAATTGGAATACTATCATTAATAATATAATATGAGGCAGTTTCAATAGGATATTCTAAAAAATCTTCATAATCGTCATAATAATTAGCGTAAAATTCTAATTGCTCTTGTTCATTTAAAAATACCCAATCAAAACCACTGGGTGTTTGTCCTGCATCCCACCAGGTTTCGGGTCCCCACGATGTAAAGAGAGAATTGGAGCGGCAACAATTCTCAAAAAGTGAAGAATCCCAACTTAAGGTAACCGGCCAATTATCTGTTTTAATATCAATAGCAACATAGGGTCTTATATCAGGATGAAGGTTCTCCTGATCACAATCCATTTCTACAATTTTCTTTTTTGAATGAAATAAGGGTTCATCTGAAATCTGATAATATTCCGTATCTACACGGTTTGAAATCCTTACATCAAAATCCGGACCCCATGGAGTATCTGCAATATTCTCTTCACCAAACTCAGATAGAATCACATCTGTATCCCCATTTATATCATATCCAATTATTAAGGTGTCTTTGTTCCCCAGAGAATCCTCAAAATACATAGAGAAACTAAATTCTTGTCCGTAAGTTGAAATACAAAAAATGGAAAACAATATTAAATTTAAAATAATTTTCATAATTGTTGAATTAAGAATTTAAAGAATATGTTTTTTTGTCCAAATTTAATTTTATTACCAAGGAAATTTCAAAATTGGCAATTAAAATGTATTGTTAATGAATATCGTACCGGAAATGGTACTTAATAAAATATCATAATCTAACCTCCTTTCCTTGTTTTCAGGAGTTTCAGGGTGGGTTTTGCTGTGCCTTGTTTTATCTTATCTCCACTTCCACGCTTTCTCCCTTGTTCATCATTTCTAAATACTTGTGGCAAATATAAAGTAAACTTAAAAATCATTTTTAATATATTTCAAAATCATA
>CAYMLS010000562.1:0-2484 GCA_964390665.1 uncultured Bacteroidales bacterium
AAAGAAAATGGCGGAAGATATTTGCCCTGTGAATGATCAGGGAAGATTTGGATATCAGCATGTAATATGGGGTAATGAGTTTTTTGAGAAATTCCAGAACAAATTTGAGAAGATCCCTGGAATTAAAGAGAACCTTTTCCAGTCCCAAAATTCAGGTGAAAACAACTTAATGAACCTTGCAGTCAACCACCACAAACCCCAAACCCTTTTGCAGGGAATTGTTACTGTGGCAGACTGGTGGAGTGCGGGAATTGACCGAACAAATCAAAGCACCCTCGAAAAACCTGAATCAAAGACCGAAAAGATTCAATGGGGTAAAAAAAGGTATAAAAGTATTCCTCTATATTCTGTGTTTAATCAAATCAACAATGGGAATTACAATCATGCATTCCCTCTCAAACCCCTTGACATTAAGCATAAAGAATATATCTTTCCAAAAGAAATAAAAGAGAAAGAAGATGGGGTAAATGAAAACGATTACTATACCCTGTGGGAAGGGTTTGTAAATGAATTTGACAAATTACCGTCAGATTCCCTGAAGGGTTTTACCGAAAGTTTGCTCTATTTGTTGAAAAAATATACCTGGTGCATACCATCTAATACAATGGATATGGCTAATGTAAGTTTGTATGAGCATTTGAAAACCACCGCCGCCTTTGCCGATTGTTTATACAACTATTACCAGGAAAACGAGGAAGAATTTGAATGGAAAGAAGAAAGAAAAAGATTGATAATAAAAGATAACACCCAACCAGTAATAATGGTAGGTGGCGATATTTCCGGCATACAGAAATTTATCTATAATATTGCTTCGCGAAAAGCTGCCATGAGTTTGAAAGGAAGATCATTCTATTTGCAATTGCTTATTGATTCTATCATACAACGAATTATTTCCCATGAGAAAATTAATGCGACCCTTGGTCATGTGGTTTATTCTTCAGGTGGAAAGTTTTATATGCTTTTGCCCAATACAATAGATGTAAAAGACGCTTTAAAGGATCTTAAAGAATCAATTGAGGAGGAATTATGGGAAAAACACAAAGGGAAACTGTTGGTTAATATAGAATATATACCTTTTGCATATACTGGCGACAAACAGTTGAAAGTAAATGGACAAGCAGAAAAATTGGGAGCAATCTGGAAAGGGTTAGATGATAAAATGAAAGCACAGAAGGGACAGAAATTCAAAAATGTGATGTTGGGGCAGTTTGGTTCCTTTTTCGAATCTCAGAAGGATGGTGGTGATGTAAAAGTGTGTGCTGTGACCGGAGAGAATTTGTTAGAAAACAATCATGTGAGAATTGACAGTGATCCAGATAAATTTGTAAGTGTATCAGTTAATGAGCAAATTGAGCTGGGGAAAAACTTAAAAAATGCTGATTTTAACATTACCTTCAAAGGTCAATCTGCTGATTCTGTTTACCTGAAAAAACGACTTTTCAGTATAGGAATTACAGGTATTGCAAACCATCTTTTCCCAAAAATTGACTTAACAAAAGAAAATCCTGAATTTTTTAAAATATCTTCTGCTGATGTTAGCCGGATCAAAAGAATTAACGAAACTGATTTTTTAGCAGCCAATTTAAAGGGAAACCATGTGAGTTATGGGTTTCAGTTTTACGGTGGTAATAGGCAAGCAGAAACCATAACCGGTGAAAACAAAACCTTTGAACAACTTACTGAAGTTAGCCAGGATGATTCTGATTCAGAAACTTATTTCGCCATTTTGAGGATGGATGTGGATGGTTTAGGCAATATATTTATTAAGGGATTAAAAGAGGAGCACAAGAGTTTTTCTGCATATGCTACCATGTCTTTTCTTTTGGATACTTTTTTCAGTGGATATATCAATACAATTCGTAATCATGATAAATATAAAAATCATGTAAACATTTTATATTCCGGTGGAGATGATGTATTTGCAGTAGGAAGATGGGATTTGGTCATTGATTTTGCTGAGGACCTCAGGAAAGAGTTTGCCGGTTTTATGGGTAGGCATGATATTTCAATATCGGGTGGTGTTGCCATTGTCAACAACAAATTCCCTATTGCAAAAGCCGCGCAAATTGCAGAAGTGGCAGAGAAAAAAGCCAAAGAATACATTGGCGAAACAGAGAAAAACGCCTTTTGCTTTTTGGGTGAGACTGTTTCCTGGGAAGAGGAGTTTGATTATGTGAAAGCGATGAAAGAAGATTTCCTCAAACTAATTCTTAAAGAAAAAATGTCCAAATCTATTCTGCACAAACTGATGATTTATGGCGGTATTAAGAAGGAAAATGAGCGCAGATTAAAAGATGACCCGAATTACCAAACTGAATTAAGTTTCAAATGGCATACAGTGTATTTTCTTAAAAGATTGATGGAAAGACATGATAAGAATAAAACAATCGTGGACTTCATTAAAAAACTGCAAAAAGAATTATTCCGCCCCAGAAACTATGATCTACTGGCCTTAGCAGCAAGATGGGCTGAATTGGAATTGAA
>CAYMLS010000563.1:0-2482 GCA_964390665.1 uncultured Bacteroidales bacterium
AAGCATGCAGTCAGTCTGCTGGCGAGCTCTCCCGCATAGGCGGGACAGGCTATCTAACCTATTTAATAAAACTATAACCAGATGAAAAGAAAAATTACCCCTTTAATGATTGTTCTTACGATGATATTTTTTACCAGAGGTTTCTCTCAGGAAAATCTTACCCATTGGGTAGACCATATCAGTTCTCCTGATATTCTGTTTGGAGAAGGTGTAAGTACCGATAACGACGGAAATGCCTATATTACCGGTTTCTTTAAATTACGGCTGGCAATGAATGAAGATACTTTGCAGGTAAACTCCGACAGAAACAGTCTTTTCTTTACCAAAATATCACCCGACAATGAAGTTTTATGGACCGTAACTGCTGAAGCAGATGGCATACAAGGTGTCAATGGATTTAAAAGTGTTTACAAGAACGGATTCATTTACCTGTTGGGCGATTTCAGGGGCGAAACCGTTTTTGGCTCCGCTGACTTTGCCGATATTACCCTCAACGCCGAAAGAAGATCCTTTTTTATTGCCAAATACCGTGATAATGGAGTGCTGGAATGGGTAAAACCCATCACAACGGATAATTCCATTGGTCTGGTAACCGTTGGTGGAACGCACGGACTGGCCGTTGATGATTATGGTGGCGTATATCTTTCTACAGGTTTCAGAAATTCTGTGAATATTGCTGGTGTGGTGGTGACAGACCCTACCCCGTTCGAGAATCTGGGTAATGCCCTGGTTTTTAAACTCGATGCCAATGGTGCTTATCAATGGCACTGGAACTCTACCTATGGTGGAACAGATAATGCGATGGCCATCAACGTAAACGAACAGGATGAACTTTATTTTACGGTACGATACGCTGACACCCTCGACATCAATGGAAATATATCTGCCAGACCAGACCAGGGAGGATTGGCACTGGTGCAATTCGATCTGCAGGGAAACTATCAGTCGCATCTTTTTATGGCAACCGAGTCAGACCTGGTAACCGGCGTAAGATGCTTTGCACTGGAATTTGATCCCCAACAGAATATATACATGGCAGGATCATACAGAACCGATATTTTAATTGGACCCGGGGCATTTCTTTTCACTGAAAACCCTCTTCGCAGTGATGGTTTCATCATCAAAATTAATGGAGAAACAAAAGAATGGGAATGGGGCAAAAACTATGGGGACATCAATGAAAATGACGAGATCAAATCATTGGTTTATGGTACCGATGGAAACTTTATGATGGCAGGAAATTACAGAGGCACCATGGAACTGAATGAAGAAATATCCCTTACCTCCTTAGAGGAATCGTCAGACGGCTTCTGGGCATCTGCCGATACAGAAGGGAACATTCTGCAGGCAATGAGTTTTGGGTCAACCACCAATGATGCCGTTGGTCAAATGGCTGTTTCTCCCCAAATGCATTCTTATGTCATCGGTCGTTTTCAGGATACCTACTCCTATGGAGAAACAGCATTTAATGCCTGGGGCAGTTTTGATGTTTTTCTTGTTAAACTCAGACAACCCTCATCCAATGCAAATTTAAAGGCAGTTTCCATCAACAGTGAACCTTTCCCTGATTTCGATCAGGAAGTTACCGAATATCTTATTTCTCTTCCCCATGCTACGGATGAAGTTCCTCAGATTGATGCAACACCGGCAAGTAGTTTTGCAGATGTGGTGGTCAGTCAGGCTGCATCCCTTACCGGTAGCGAAGCAGAAAGAACTGCCAGCGTAATGGTTACTTCTGAAGACCAAACCAACAACCGTGAATATGCTTTTACTTTTCGCCTGATGAACAATGATACAACACTGGTAAATATTTTCCTGAATGAAATTGCGCTGGAAGAATTTAACAGTCAAACATTTGAATACGATTACGTTGTACCTTACGATGAAGATTTTCCGGTGATCACCGCATTGGCAAGCGATGAAAGTGCCACCGTTACAGTTTCTGAATTTCAGGCGCCCGAACCTGATGGATTCTGGGGAAAAACAGAAATTCTAATTGTAGCTGAAGACCCTGAATATTCTTCAGTTTATACCATCAACATGCGTATGGAACACACCAATGCCCTTCTGGAAGAAATTCTGATAAACGGAAGCATATTTGACGATTTTGATCCTGAAATATTTACCTATCAAATCGATTATACCCGTAAGGATGGAGAAGCACCTGATGTGGAGGCAACAGCGCAAAGTCCTTTTGCAAGCATTCAAACAGACCCGGTAACAGATCTCAGCGGAACGGAAGAACAACGTACCGCCACCATCAGAGTAACCGCTGAAGAACCTTCCTTCTCATCAGAATATAAACTGATTTTTACTTTAGGAACACAGGTACCGAACATCACCGCAGACCGCCAATTTGCCATGCACCCTAATCCTGCAAATGCCCAATTGGAATTAATATTTGAAAAACTCCCTTTGGAGATCCGGCTCATGAATAGCCAAGGTCAAATACTGATGAAAAAACATCCGGAATCATTACAAA
>CAYMLS010000564.1:0-2477 GCA_964390665.1 uncultured Bacteroidales bacterium
TTTTTGAGTCCAGTAAAAAAAGTATTTGTCCACAAATTTACACGAATTTAATTGCTTGAAATTCAGCAATATAAAACAAAACAAAATTTACACGAATGTCTAAAAACAAGTTTTTAGACTGTACTTATTTTTAAAAACAATTTTTTATGTACACAGCAATCGTTACAGGGGGAGCACAGGGAATAGGGAAAGCTATCAGTAATAAGATCATTGAACAGGGTGTTTTTGTATTTGTTCTGGATGCCGATTCAGAGGCACTGATTGATTTTGCCGATGAAACTGCTTATCCTCACAACTGCCAAACACTGCAGTGCGATGTTTCTGATGCATCGCAACTCAGCAAGATACTGCATAGTATAGCGCAACAAAAACCTTCGTTGCGTTATCTTGTAAACAATGCAGGTATCTCGGAATTCAAACCTTTCCAGGAACTATCCCTGGAAGAATGGCACCGTATTCTCAATACCAACCTCACATCATATTTTCTTACCGTAAAATATTTGTCTGATTCAATGATCCGTAACAAAGGATCGGTGGTGAATATTTGCAGCACCCGTGCATTAATGTCTGAACCTCATTCCGAAGCATATGCAGCCTCCAAAGGGGGAGTTTTTTCTCTTACCCATGCACAGGCAATGAGTTTGGAACCCAATGTGAGGGTCAATTCCATCAGCCCCGGATGGATAGACGTTTCTGAATGGAAGAAAAAAAGTTTGCGGAAAAAAATAAACTGGCAGGAAAAACATCATGCTCAACATCCGGTGGGCAGAATAGGAAAACCTGAAGATGTTGCCGAAATGGCATGGTATCTTCTTTCTGATCAATCAGGTTTTGTTACTGCACAAAATTTTATCATTGATGGCGGTATGACCCGCAAAATGATCTATGAAGAAGATTGAACTGGAAAAATTGGGGGCTTTCTTATTGACACTATTTAAAAATCATTTTTAAAAAAGAAAGGACGCAATCATGCATGGTTATTATGGAATGGCGTGGATCTGGATACTGGGACTTGTTATCCTGGTCGTGGTGATCTGGTTTTTGTCAAAACAAGGAAAATCAAATAACAACATTTCTGATTCCCCCTCTGGTAAGGATCCTTTGGGTATTTTAAAAGAAAGATATGCCAAAGGGGAAATCAACAAACAGGAATTTGAGGAAAGGAAGAAGGATCTGCAATAAACATTGCTCTGCTTTAAAACGAATACAGATCAGACCTTACTGTTGCTCCGTGGTAATGCCATGTTCCGGGTTTCGGACAGATGTGCTTTTCCAAAAACCCCTTTTGTCAGGGGTGTGGCAACAAAAGTAAGGTTTGCTTCTTATCACTAAGTCATATCATTACAAAACTTAAAACAGTCAAAAAATGGAAAAAATTTGGAGTCAGGATTTTTGGAACTCAGCCATTGACAGTATCATCAACTGGATATTAACGGACTTTCCGGGATTGTTGATCATCATCGTGCTTTTTTTTGTTGCCACCAGGATCATCCGTATATTCATGTCGAAATTACAAAAGAACCTGATTAAAAGGACTGAAAAAGGCGATATGCCTGACAAGGACGAATCCGTCAAAAGGATCAATACCCTTACGGACATTATTCATAAAACTGCCAGCATTGCTCTGGTTGTCGTATTTTTGATGCTCCTGCTGCAGAAATTCGGAATCAACATTGGTCCAATCCTGGCAAGTGTGGGTGTTTTGGGGCTGGCCATTGGTTTTGGAGCACAGGAACTGGTCAAGGATTTTATCGCAGGATTTTTTATTTTGCTTGAAAATCAGGTGCGTACCGGCGATGTTGCCATCATTAACGGAACGGGCGGACTGGTGGAACAGATAGAACTCAGAACCATTACCCTGCGCGATTTTTCCGGTACTGTACATGTTATACAAAACGGAAAAATTAACACCCTCTCGAACATGACAAAAGACTGGTCGGCCATGGTGTTTGATATTGGCGTTGCTTACAAGGAAGACACCCAAAAAGTAATGGATGTGATCAGGGAAGTGGGCGATGAACTGGCCAACGACCCTGATTTTAAAAAGGATATCCTGGAACCTATGGAGGTTTTCGGTCTGGATAAGTTTGGTGATAGTGCCATTGTGATCAAAGCCCGACTTAAAACCAAACCGATCAAACAGTGGTCCGTAGGTCGTGAATACCGCAAACGACTCAAAGTTGCTTTTGATCAGCAAAATATTGAAATACCATTCCCACATACAACCGTTTACTGGGGAGAAGAAATAAAACCACTCGATTTAAAACTTAGCAATATGCCTGATTCCATGAAGCAGTAAGAAGGGTGTTGAACCGAGCAATGTCAAACATTTTGACACACACGAGCATGATTATAATGCGTGGCATGGTAAAACATGTAGTCAGCGTTTTAGCGAGCTCTCTCGTTGAAAAAAACGAGAACCTATTTAGTATCAGCAAGAAAACCCACGATTTTATCTGTGCTTGATAAAGAAAGCG
>CAYMLS010000565.1:0-2473 GCA_964390665.1 uncultured Bacteroidales bacterium
GTTCAAAAATACCGTCTCGTTTTGCGGATTGCAAAGGTAGAAAGTTTTTCCTTGCTTTCAACGTTGGAAGGAAAAATTGTCAGAACTTTTTTCAAAAGGACTGACTACGTGCAAAATAAGACTACATTTTGTCCGAATTATCAGATCGCTTTGGTTATTGGAAACTTACATTTTACCAAAAACAGGGTCGTTTACAGCAAGATCATACCTGCGGGTTTCTGGTTTGTGTGCTGCCATCACCCAGAAATAGGCACTTCTCACTCCGGGCATTCCGCATGTGGGATGATATCCTTCCGGAATAACCACACAATCGCCAGATGACACCGAATGGATATATTCAAATTCACCCGCTTTGCGACTGGCATAATGAAAAGCTTTTTGGGGAGCCGGGATATCGAAATAGCAATAAACCTCTTCCAGTTCCTCCGAATGCTGATGGGGTGGCCAGCTCGTCCATTTCCCTTCCTCGCCAACGGTAATACCACAAATGAGGCGTGAGCCTTCATCCTGCTGTGCAATGGTCATAAAAACTTCTCTTTTGTAAGGCGGTTCACCGTGTATCTGGTGAATATCGCCCAGGGGCATGGTCAGATCGTACTTGCGGGTAAAAAATGCCCCCTTGCCTTCATAAAAACTACCTCCTATAAAAACAATGGTATCTTCGCGCGCCTCCATTTCCAGTTTTTCTTTTGCAGGAAGGTAAAAAGAATCAAGTCTATCCAGTTCGACGATGCCAGAGGAATGGGTCACATCGACTTTTCCTCCGATAACAGCGCCGTTCAATTCCAGCTTTTCGTTGTACAAACTAAAAGATTTTCCTTTGCTCAGATTCAGGCGATAAACCCAGGTAACGATACAAGGGGAATTTCCGGGGGTTATAATTTCGTGAAATCCTTCTTCTTCAGGACTCGAATACTTCCATTCTGAGGGATGTGAGTGAGGTTTCGTCATGATTGTTTTATTTTGCTTTATAGTTTTATTTATAATGTAATCAATTGATTGGATTTGACATGCATTTATTTCGGATCAAAATAAATTGATCCTGCCTGTCATTTAGAGGTTATCATTAAACACTTGCCAGCAATCCGCCATCCACATAAATCATCTGGCCATTCACATAACTGCTGGCATCGGAAGACAGGAAAAGTAAAGCACCCAGAAGTTCCTCCACATTTCCCCATCGGTTGCTGGGTGTGCGGCCACACAACCAGGCATCAAATTCAGGATTTTCGTACAAGGGTTTGGTCAAATCTGTTTTAAAATAGCCGGGTCCGATACCATTGGTTTGAATGTTGAATTTGGCCCATTCAACAGCCATACCACGGGTAAGCATTTTCACTCCCCCTTTTGAGGCGGCATATGGGGCAATGGTAGGTCTTCCCAATTCGCTTTGCATAGATCCAATATTAATGATCTTGCCGCTTTTCTGTTCTATCATTCCTTTTACAAAAGCTTTGGAAACATTATAGGTTCCGGTGAGATTAATACCAATCACCTTGTCCCATTCGTTATCAGAAAACTCATGTAAAGGTTTCCTCAAATTTATACCAGCATTGTTTACCAAAATGTCCACCGCTCCTGTTTGGACATGGATCTTTTCTGCTGCCTTTTTCACTTGCTGCCGGTCGGTTACATCAAAAACAGAACCTTCAACTGATATTCCATCTGATTTTAACTTGCGGATAGCCGTGTTGATTCTTTCCTGGCTTCTACCGTTAATGATCACTTTAGCGCCCTGTTGTGCAAGGCTTTTTGCAAACACAAGTCCCAGTCCTGCTGTAGACCCTGTTATCAGTGCTGTTTTTCCCTTTACGGAGAATAAATTGTTCATCTCTTTATAATTTGATTAAATAGGTTCTTGTTTTTTTAATGAGAGAGCTCGCCAACACGTTAACCACATTTTTTACATTTCGCGAATTATAATCATGTGCATGTGTGTCAAAAATTTTGTCATGTCTCGGTTCATATCAGATGATCCGTTTTATCTTTATCTGCTAACAATGATGACCGTTCCACAAAAGTAAGAAAATTAAAAGAGTATTATAAGCACTCTTGTTCCAAAAAATAGTCTGGTTGTATCAGAATCAAATATCAGATACATTTCTGATGGAGAAGAATAAATGATTGTGCAAAATTCGTCTGCATTAAAAATATCTGGTTTTTCCGCTAACTGTAATGATGGATTTAATCCTTTCAATATATTAATCGCTCCATAACTTTTTCAGACATTCGGGAAAAATTAAAGAACGCTTAAAGACCAGGGATGAAATTTTTTCATGAGAAAAACATAGATGGACAAGAGAAAATAAAAAGGAGAAAAACAATATATTTAATCTTTGGTGTCCTGTAAAATTAGTAAGATTTCTCCCCAGGGTAGAAATGACAAGGCTTTCAATAACATAACCATCTGTTATTACGAACGAAACGAAGTATAGTGAGGAACCTTAAGCCCCGGCGATGCCAATCCCCACAT
>CAYMLS010000566.1:0-2462 GCA_964390665.1 uncultured Bacteroidales bacterium
GAAAAAACAAGAACCTATTTAATCAAATTATAAACAGATGCAATCATTAACAGACAAAAGAAACCATTTACTTATCTTATTAGTAATCAAACTCTTAATCCTTCCGGGTTTTGCAGAGAATTACACACTTGAATTTACCGATTGCTACCTTGAAGACTGTTCAGGTTTCGAGAATGACTCGCTGGTACAATTTGGATATTTAACTGTACCGGAAGACCGAAACAAACCGGAAGGCAGAAAACTAAAGTTATCCTTTGTTTTAATAAATTCAGGTTCAGAGGATGAATTACCTGATCCATTCATATACATGAGTGGAGGCCCTGGAGGTAATGCAATAAGTGAACGAGCAATAAGAAGGTTTCAGTCTTTCCCCTTTAACGACCGCCGTGACGTGATCCTGCTTGACTTCAGGGGTACAGGCCACTCAGAACCCCATTTGAGTGACACCATTCAAAAACGACTACTTGAAACTATATTGGGTAATTTTACCCATGAACAAGCCAGATTAGCTACACAAGAAGTATTTGATCATTTTTTTGATGATTTTTTACGAAAAGGATACAATCCCAACATGTACAATACAAAGGTGAATGTTGAAGATATGGAGGATCTGCGAAAAGCACTTGGTTACAAAACATGGAACATTTTCGGGATTTCCTATGGTACCCGTACCGGACAGACCTATATTCGTGACTACCCTTCCCGGGTAAGATGTCAGATTCTGGATTCACCCGTTCCTATGGGAGTTCCATTTACCGGGCAGGAATCCAATTCCTATAAAGAGTCTTTGGAAAACGTATTTAGTGCATGTCGTGAGGATCAAGAGTGCAATCAAACCTTTCCTGATCTGGAAGAAAGGTTTTACAGGGTCATGGAATCGTTAAAAGAAGATCCCATGATAATTGAATCTGAAATTGGTCCAAACGGCATTGTTCACATTGACTTCAAAGACATGCACCTTATAATGCATCAGTTGCTCTACAGCAGAGGATTCTATTCAACATTTCCATGGATGATAAAAGCCATAGAAGAAAGAGATCACATCTTTTTTGAGAATATGACATTTCCAATGATTGACCGTTTTATGAGTATGGAGCAATGGGTATCTCTTCTTACCACCAAATACGATAGCGGACTTTTTCCTTATCCTGAACCACCCGGTGCTGACCATCCACTTTATGGAGCATTGAATTATTTCAACAATATTGATCGTGTAGTGCAACAACTGGAAATTGTTACACCGGACCCGCTTGAGGCACAGGCGGTGGATACAGAGGTTCCAACACTTATACTGGTGGGTGATTTTGATCCCATTACCCGTCCTTCACACGCAAAACAATTGAAAAACAATATTTCATCAGCCTACCTCTATGAATTCCCGGGCACAGGTCATAGTGTTGCGGCATCTGCCTCATGCGGTATGGAGATTGCCAATAACTTTCTTAACAACCCTTTTGAGGAACCTGATGCCAGCTGCATAGCAACCATGATGAGCAACAACGAAGTAAACTGGGTTACCGATATTTACTTCAATCCGCGGGTCGCATCTTACTTTCTGCCCTATTTCAGAGAAGGAAAATTATCACAATTCATGGCTCCATCCATACTGGCAATTGTTTTCCTTATTAGTTTCTTCGCATCCATTATTCAGTTATTCCGTAAGAAGGGTCCGCAGAAAAGATCATCTTTATGGATTAGAAATATAATGATGAGAATCACAGCTTTTACTGGTGTTCTATTCTTTGGTTTGTTGATATGGTTTACACTTCAAACGGCAAATGAAGGGGCAATTATCATTACCGGTCTCATAGGAACTGCCAAACCTGTTTTCTGGATATCGTTACTGATAATTGCCGGAAGCATTCTGTCCATCCTAATCTTTTTCAAAACCATTGGTAAAAGCAAGTGGGGAGGACGAATACAATTTGGTTTACTACTGCTTGTACTCATCTGGTCATGTATGGTGATAATACAATACCGGCTGTTTCCTCAACTTTTGATATGAAATTTTCACAGTTCATCTGTTTATAAATTTATAAATCGGTCAAATAGAACATCCAAAAATTCATTTATTCGCTGATATCCAGATTGTTTTCCAAATGCATCCACCCACCAACCCCTTATTTCAAAATAGGGTCAATAGACATGCCTGTGTTCTTCAACATGCTCAGCAGAACTGTTTTTAAAACTTGATCATGGAGGTTTTATCTTTCCAGATACTTGCTGAAGATAATCAGATATCAGATGACTTTGACCTTTACTTATAACCTGAATTATAAAGGGGTTTTTGAGATGATTATGTTAAAAAAGTAAACAACATGCACTTTTATTTTACATTTGTCGAATAAAAAAAGTAATGGTAATGTCGGGTGGAATGGGAAAAGAGTTTTAATCTATCACTGTTTTAACCCCTTAAATCATCGGACAAAGATATAGATTTAAATCTGTACTTTTGTGATGAT
>CAYMLS010000567.1:0-2442 GCA_964390665.1 uncultured Bacteroidales bacterium
TGATCAGGAATTGTTGGAGGAGATGATTTTTTATTCATACAAACCCAATGTTTACAAGGAGAGCGATTCCATGACTGTAAACCTCACCAGACTTTTGGCAGAATTATCAGGACTTACCAAAAAAAGAAATAATAAACTTAGTCTTACGAAAAATGGTGAGAAATTACTGAACGCAGATGATAAACTTTTTGAGTTGATTTTTATCACCCTTGCCACCAAATTCAACATGGCATATTATGATGGATACCCGGATGAGGAAATCGGACAGACTGGATTTGGTTTCTCATTAATATTGCTTCATAAATATGGTAAAACCAAACACCTGGATACCTTTTATGCCGAAAAGTATTTTAAAGCATTCCCTTTTTTATACAAACCCGATAGGGAGTTCGTTTTAAAAGTTTCAAAAAATTGGCCAGACAGATGCTATTCAACACGCACTTTCGACAGGTTTTTAAACTATTTTGGGTTGATTAAAATGGAAATTGAAGGCGAAATATTGAGTTATAAAAAATATTTAACAAAAACGGATTTATTTGATAAACTGATCAAAGTGCGACCACACAGCAAGTACAAGAATGGACCAGGCAGGTGACCCTCTGATATTGGATATTCGGGTGAAAGTAAACAGCGTGTTCCGGGGAAATTGCAGTATAGGAATCCAGAGGTAAGGCCTGCATGATACTAAGAATTCATCATCCATCATATCGTCGTTTTCCCAATCCCACACCCCGCACTCCGACAAAGATATCATCCACATGACCTTTGATGCGAGAATAACGAAGAAGAAATAAAATTTTCACTCCAGTAATATTATACGATGACATCAAATAATATTTTAATATTTCGTAAGTTTGTACCGTATAATTCAACAAAATATGGAAAAAGTATATTTCAGATACAATCCATGGTGGGAGAATGATAATCAGTCGCTTTCATTGATTGACAGGCCTTCAGTTTTACCACAGGTTTGGGAAAGCAGAAATTACACAGGCATTAGTTTCCTTACCGGGCTAAGAAGGATAGGAAAAACATCCATCATGAAGCTTTTGATAAACAAACTGCTTGAGGATGGAATCAATCGCCGAAAAATCTTTTTTATCAGTTTGGATGAATACACGCTAAAGGACAGGTCAATTACCGAAATTCTTGACGATTACAGAAAGATCATGAAGTTATCAGTAACTGAAAAGATATTTGTTTTTTTGGATGAGGTAACCTATAAGTTAGATTTTGACATTGAACTGAAGAATCTGCATGATAGTCAAAACGTTAAGGTATTTGCATCGACATCAAATTCCTTCTTGTTTCAGGATAAAAAAGCCTATTTGACGGGCAGATCAAAACTCTTTGCTGTAAATCCTTTAACCTTTTCAGAATACCTTCTATTCAATGATATTGAAATCAAGAAACAGGACCAGCATCTTCTGGATGGTTATTTTGAAGATTACCTAAAAACAGGCGGAATTCCCGAATATGTTCTGACAGGTGATTTTGAATACATTAAAAATCTGGTGGATGATATCATCTATAAGGATATCGCGGCAGTACATGGTGTGCGTGACTTGTCTTTGTTAAAAGATTTTTTTCTACTTTTGATGGAAAGAGCCGGGAAACAACTTAGTTTAAACAAAATAGCTTCCATTCTGGGTGTATCGGTAGATACTGCATCGCGATATCAGGACTATTTCCTTCGCACTTTCCTTATCCAATCGATCCACAGGCATGGAAAAACCAATGAAAGAATTTTATCTCCCAAAAAGATTTATGCAGCCGACACGGGGATAAGAAATTATTTTACCGGTTACCGTGACAAGGGGAGCCAGTTTGAAAACTATGTATTCAACCGGATAAAACACCTTCATCCACAATACGTTTACCAGGATCAGACTGAAATTGATTTCCTCACCGAAAATGGCATCCTGGCCGAAGCAAAATATCACAGCGAACCACTTTCGCCCAGGCAGCAAAAACTTTTTGATGCTTTTCCATCCCAAACAAAGATGATTATCAGAAACGAGAATGATATTTATGAAATGCTCCACCCTTCCTCCTGATTTTACCCAAAAAAAATCATCGGCCATACCGTCGCTTTCACGGCACCACACCCCGCACCCCGCCAAATGGGTCATCCACATCGCCATGGTAGCAGGGTATCAGGTGGATGTGCACGTGGGGGATTGGCGGTTAACAAAATGACTAAAACAAAAAACACTAGCTAAACATTATTATATCAATAACTTAAATCAGTATTATTTTTATATGAAATGGATTTACTATTCTAAAAATGGGGACGAATTGAAAAATGGGGAAAACTCTAATGTAGAGTTGGTCTATCTAAGGCCTGTTTGGATAGAAGATAACCAGGAATTCACATCAGGAGTAATTGAACTCCGGATTGTAGCGGTTGATTTTATTGAGAAACTTATTGAGAAAAACGAA
>CAYMLS010000568.1:0-2433 GCA_964390665.1 uncultured Bacteroidales bacterium
TTTGAACTGGTCGGTAGTTGGGATCTGCATGGTATTGGGCCTCCTTTTTTCTGTGATTATTATAAGATATTATTTTTAATCTATATTCTTATAACAAAAGAGGGCCTTGGTTTTTTCAGGTGGATGAGACCAACTTTTTTGCCTGCTCAAAAACAAAGAGGCACCATCGGAAAACAGTGCCTCTTTGTTTCTGAAGAGTCCGCAAAAAAATGCAGACTATTTAATGTCAGCCCAGGTTCTGCCTTGCTTCAAATTAACCAGCCCATTTATCGGTCCTTGGGGAAAAATTTCAAGAAAACCCTGCTCCATGGCTGCCACAAGAGCAGTTCCCGCAGCTTCAGCGTCTTGATTGGTCACTTCCAGGATGATTTCATCGTGAATACCCAGGACAATTTTCGCATCCAGCCCATCAAGGGCGGGCTTTAACCTGGCTAAAGCCGCAAGAAACACTTCAGAGGAAGCGCCTTGAATAGGATAATTGCACCTTTGCCTTCCCCAACCTTTGCTGAGATTATTGCCTAAAACTAATCTTCCTGATGGCATCGTTACGCTGGGCTTCTTTCTGTAATTTTTAGCTTGGTTGTCTAACCACTTATAAAAATGCGGGAAAGCTTTTCTCATTCGTATTTTGGCCATTGCTGTCTGCTTTGAGCTATCCCCGTAAATTACTTTGTAATTGAGTTCTTTGGCCTCATCTCTTTGCTCTGAGGTGACATCCTGAATGCCTACCTTGTTAATGACAGATGCGGTCAAAGCATGAAAATCAAGCCCGGATTCAAAGGCCTTTATCATCTCTTTGTCACCGCTTATCATAGCGCCCGATTTAAGATCTATCTGGCTATAATCGGCGCCTATCAATATCCTGCCCTCCGGGGCCAAAAACGCAGGCCTCACTTCATGGGGAACGTTCAAAAGATTCGAACCAGTTGTGGAAAATCGTGCGGTAGGTGATTCATTGAACTGAAAGTTTGGATAGATCCTGTTTGTATTAGAATCACAAAAACCAGCAAATTTTTCTCCCCAGGTCGAAAGCCTGCTATGTAGCTCCCCATATCTTTTTTCCTTGGGATCGAGCTGGTCTATTTCTGCCTGCCAGGCAGGAATCATTTGGCTGTGGGCTTCCTTGTCAAAATAAAACCCCGTGGTTCTGATTTCAGCCACAGCCGGCTGGGCATCTGCAAAAAGCTTATATGCCTTTTCAAGTTTCTTTTTCTGAATCTTGAGTTCCTGGATTCGATAAATCTCCAGGCACGTATGGGCATCCATTGCTGCTCTTGTGCCATCGTCGGCGTCGTCGTCGGAATCATCAATGTAATCAGAACAGCTATACCCGAGCCGAAGTTGTGATAGCTTTTCCTGATCCCAGATCATTCCACTCATAGTAAGAAACTGGAGCAGGACGCTCTCCACTTTCCTGCATCGTATGCCCATTTTTCCAAGCACTTCAATAAACTTAACACCATCGTAGGCAATGACAGTCATGTCTTCGATGCAGGCCAAAGCATCCGGCTCCACTTGTTTGAGATCGAATGCAAATGCCGAGCCTTCAACTGCCAATCCAAGAATATTCCCTGAAATACTCATCGCTGGTATGATTTCACTTTGGCGCATTGATTGGAGCAAAGCTTTAAAAGCGTCGTTACCGGAAATAACCTCAAGGTCAATGTCAGCTTCTGGGCGCTGGGGTATGCTGCACTCATTGATTATTTGCTTTACCCAATCCCTGACAGAACCCGAGCTCAAATGATACTCCCCGATGTCCTTGCCTCTTGGACAAAATCCAATCTCTGCATTCGGATAATTATCTATCCACCAATCCTTCGCACCAATGCCGGCATCATCATAGTCCAAACAGACAAAAAGCTGTGACGCTTTAGATATCAGTGCTCTCAGGTAGGCGTCAGGCTTTGCCTGGGCTGAACCCAAAGCCACGGCGTGAACCAAATCGCCGGCATCCTGGTAGAGTACAGCGGCGTCCAAAGCTGATTCAACTATGATTATCGGTGCTTCCAGTGTATCGAGTTTTGTAATATGGTAAGGCACAACAGTGCTGCCCTTGCAATAATGATAACCTTTGTTACCTGGCCAACCGCGAACCTGTACGCTATAGAGGGTGTCGTCCCTGAAATTGGGAATGACCATGCCTTGATGGAATAGGACATTGTCATTTCCAATGGTTAAATTCCTTTTCTTGGAATTATATCCAAGGCTAAGCGCCTTTACTGTTTCTTCTTTGATATTCCTACGGCGGAATGGTTCGCAGGTGTTTACATGATTTGCTGAATAGTCCACCCACCATTTCAACCGTTTCTGCCATTCTTCCGGGGGCGGAACTTTTTTTAATGTTTCTTTGAGTTTAAAATTATATCGGGTAGATTCAGGCGAATTGTTCAAAGGAATTGCGGATGGATCGCCGCCAAGGAATTTCGCCAG
>CAYMLS010000569.1:0-2430 GCA_964390665.1 uncultured Bacteroidales bacterium
GATGAGATCGTGGCTTATGCCGACACTGCTTTCAGGCGGGCTGAAATGATCGGTATAAAAAGGGTGGTATTTGGTAGTAGCGGATCAAGAAGAATACCGGAGGGTTTTGATCCGGAATTGGCCAGACAGCAGTTTGTTGACCTTCTGAAAAAACTGGGTCCGGTAGCGCAAAAATATGATGTTGTAATCACGATAGAACCTTTGAACAAAGGCGAAGTAAACTTTATCAATACTTCTCTCGAAGGTTTGTCCATTGTTAAAGATGCTGATCATCCCAATATTCAATTGCTTGTGGATATCTTTCATATGATGAGGGAAAATGAACCCCCTTCCAACATTCTGGAAGCAGAAGGTTATATTAAGCATGTGCATGTTGCCGAGTTCGAAAACCGCACAGCACCCGGAACAGCAGGTGATGATTTTACACCTTATCTGAAAGCTTTGAAAGATATTGGATATGAAGGGGCTATTTCCATTGAGGGTAGATGGGATGATTTTGATGCTCAACTGCCTGTGGCCATCAGTACCTTAAAAGAGCAGATTGAAACAGTTAAAAATATGTGATCCTTATTTGATGAGTACCTGAAAGAAATAAAGGAATGGAAGAAGATATCTTTTCCCACGTAAAAAGATATCTTTTTCAGATATTTTGAAGTTTATAAACGGGACTTTTCTTTTTTTAGAGATTTTTGCGAACAAATCATATCATAAAAGGGGTCTGAAATTTTTCAAAGAAAAATTTTGGACCCCTGTTTTTAAAAGGCTTTTTTGAGGATTATTTCTGTCTCCTCATCGGTATGCTCTTTTGTAACCGTCAGACGTGAGGAGGATTGACGGACGATCAGCGTAGGATCGAGTTTAATAATTTCCGCTGCTGTTGTTTTATTTTTCTTTTCCATGGTATCAATCAGCAGCCGGGCGGCTTTTTGACCCATCACTATAGGATGTTGATCTACTGAGGTGATAGATGGTTCATACAGATCATCGAATGGTTCGTTGGCAAAACCCGTTAATCCTAATTCCTGAGGTATTTTAATACCATGTTTTTTAGAATATACGATCGCTCCGAGGATGGCATAATCACTGGAAGAGAAGATGGCATCAGGTGGGTTTTGCATTTCCCGGAACTTTTTCAATGCTTTGTATCCTGTTTCCTGCACAATCGTATCAGGAAAGATAATCTCCTCATCTACCTCAAAACCATTTGCCATTAATGCATCTTTGTATCCAAGTGTCCGATGGTAGTAAATATTATGGTGCTGCGGACCAGCGAAATGGGCAATTCTTTTGTATCCATTCTTTATCAGGTGTTCAACCGATTCATAAGCTCCTTTGTAATCATCCACCACAACTTTGTGAACATCGAGCGTGTCGAGGATCTTATCAAAAAATACAAGCGGTACACCTTTGTTGATCAGAGATTTAAAATGTTCACCATCATGAGTTTCAATACTTATGGAGGCAATTAACCCATCCACTTTGCCATGCAGCAAGCTTTTCACCAGTTTCATCTCTTTTTGCAAAGAGTCAAACGACTGACAGATCATAACGTTGTAATTTTCAACGGAGCATATTTCGTCGATGCCTCTTAAAACCCTTGCGAAAAAATTCATATCTACACGTGGTACCAATACGCCAATGGTTCTGTTGCTCCCCATTCGCAAACTGGAGGCACGAAAATCGGGTTGGTAATCATGCTCCAGGGCAAATTTTTTAACCTTCTCACACATCTCTGCACTTATGCGGGGATGATCTTTTAATGCACGGGATACAGTAGATATACTGGTATTGAGCTCCCTGGCTATGTCCTGAATGGTATACTTTTTCTTTCCGCTCATTCTTTTAATTCTTTCCTCAACGCTGATATCGAAAATCCATGTTGTTCAATATCCGATGATATTTTAAATAATTTTTCTTGTATGATCGATGAACTAAACATGTTTGCGAATTACACATAAATGCCTGTGTAAACAGCAAACATAAGTCTGCCCCTTTGGTCTACATTCAAGGGGACAGGAAGCCGACCTTTTTTAATCAATTTATTTACGGATAAATAACAGATCTTTTTGTGCGGCAAAGGTAATCATTTTACGCAAAGGTTTGCACTGACTGGAACACTTATTTACACTTTCTCGTTATTTTTTGGGTTTGTCTTATAATTCTTTCGTTTTTTTCCTATATTTGATGAACCGGGCCATGACCATTATTTTAACACAGTTCTACCGGGCATGTCGAAGTACACGCGCATGATTAGATTTCTTGGCAGGGTAAAACATGCAGTCAGCGTGTTGGCGAGTGCTCTCATTGAAAAAACGAGAACCTGTTTAAGCAAAATATAAACAGATTAAATATAAAACCATGTGACCTTCTCCCTGAATTAGTGTCAGCAAGAAAACCCACGATTTTATCTGTGCTTGATAAAGAAAGCGT
>CAYMLS010000570.1:0-2429 GCA_964390665.1 uncultured Bacteroidales bacterium
AGTACTGTTTTATGCCGTTGTACTAATTCCTGGCACACATAAGAAAAGTTGGGCATTTCTAAGCACTTTCCTGTCAAATTACAACTACTTTTGTTACGGGATGAAATGATTTATAACGCACTGACTGCCAAATGTTTTATATACGATTTTACCGCCAGTACTTCATTCTTTATTAAGTTTTTTGAGTCGTGTTTGATAAGACTGAAAATAATTTCTTTGCGTTTTTTCATCCAAAAAAGACGAAAAAGTTAATTTTTCAACTAAACTAGTCTGATTAAGCATTGCATTTAGTATTTCATCATAAACTTTTTCATTAATCCCTGCTTTTTCTGATAAAACTCTAAATTGTGAACTAAAATTACCTTGTGCCAGGTTTTTTGGTAAAAGCCCATCTTCTAAAGCGAAATCCCTGTCCTCAATATGTATCTTACTATTTAACAAATCATAAGCAGGGCTAAATTTAAAATCCCCCATGGAGGTTTCTATTAAAGAAAAGTTTTTAAAATGAGCATCTCCATTTGAAAACAAATAATTGAAAATTAATATTTTCAATAGTTTTGATGCTTCTAAGAGGTATGCCGGAACGAACTTTTTCATTATTTCAAATAATTCAAGGTAATTTCCTGAATACTTATATTGCTCACCATGTGTTTGCGGTGTTCTTCCTGAAAGTGAAGCAAAATCCTCCTGCGCTAATTTCGAACCGTCTTCTTTTAAATCAAATCTTTTTGTAATATATGCAGGAGAACCATTCCTGAAAAATATTAATGCGTTTTCAGCTACTTCTATTCCAAAAGCTTGCTTTGCAATTTGCATTGTTAAATGTTCATTCGCTGGCATGCACTCTGATCTGTTTCCTGCACCTGGAATTGGTTTAAGTATATATTCTCCTTGTTCTCCTTCATGGATTAGCCGTAATTTGTTTTTATCAAGTAAAACTGAAAATTTTTCTTGCACACCAGAAATTGACATTCCCTTACGATTGTCATTAAATAGTTTATCTGTTTCTGAATTTGACGCCGGCGAATCATAAGACAATATGTGATTCACTTTTCTCCCTTTAAATACTTTTGACAGACATGCTCTGCTATAAGTTGTATGACCTTCAGCTAAAGTACCTGGACAATATTTAATTTCATTTAAGATCATACAATTATTCTATTTTAATAACTTTTATTGCACCAATATTATCATTCTTTGCCGTTGTAAGAAGTAAACCAAAATAATCGTTTAAGTCTAACCTATTAAGCATACAAACAATCTGCTTATTTGACCCCTCTGGCAGCATATTAAAAAAAAAGGGAAATAAAAAATCTGAATTATATTCTTGTTGAGATTTTGGCAATGTTAAACTAATAGCAGGCTTGGTTGTATCATTTATCCATGAATTATCATATTTAAAGGTAAAAGAACCATTATCATGCTGAATTAACATGCCTGCTTCTTGGTTCTTATAAAGTATTTTTGCCTTTCTCATCTGTTATTTCAGTTTTAACCTTTAAACAAACTTCCAATCCTAATACCTCTGCTATTTTCTGAATAGTTCGTAAAGTAGGGTTACCTTTACCACTTTCAAATTGTTTTAGTGTCCTTAATCCAACTCCAGAAAGTTTTGCCAAATTTTCCTGGTTAACCTTCAGGTTTTCTCTCCGTTCTTTTATTGTATCTATTAAATTCTCAAAGTGCATAATACTGCTCTTTTACTTGTAAAAATATAAAATATTCTGACTTTAACCAAGGATAGAGCAATTAATTGCACTTTTTATTGAAATTGTAGTATAGTTCTATACAAAACCATGACAAAGGTGCGATATACCGCACTTTTTATTTGTGTTGGCGGTAATCGAGTCGCGCGAGGGAATTTCACCCTCTTGTTCTCACAGAACCGGACGTGAAAGTCTCCCTTCATAAGGCTCTTCTTATTTAATGTTACTTTACGAGACTTCTAAGTCGCTTTAATTTATTCAGCCCGACACATACGTACCTACAGGAATCATGTTTCCGTTTTTTCCTTATCGCTCACCACAAAGGTAGTTTATTCACTATTGTATATTTTAAAGGTGTTCATGAGCTCGCGAAAGCTGGGTTCCGCCCAATGCAGCGTAAGGTGATTTACTCACAATATTCTTTTTTTAATGGTGTTCGTGGGGGCTTCACCGTTGCAAACTACTCCTGAAAGTCGTCTGCGGAAGGCCATTTCCTTTGTTGAACTAAATCCCGCAAGCGGGATAGAAAAAAACAAGGTATAAAAATATAAAATTTACGTATAAGATTCTATTTACTCACTTTTTAAATACAATTTTATGCGAAAAAAAAACAGTCCAACAACCCTGGAACGTGCTATAGATGCTGTTCCCGAATTCGAAAAAGTGATCCTTAAAATCAATAGCAGGCAGGGCTTACGCAGGTTCCTTTTACATGTGTTTCCT
>CAYMLS010000571.1:0-2414 GCA_964390665.1 uncultured Bacteroidales bacterium
GCAGAGGTAAGCAACCTTCCGTTGTCGGTATAGCGAAGGTCGGGACAGGGGGTGGCAAGCGGTTCCATGGCCGATATTTCTTCGTATACTGTATGATGGGTTGAGAACTGCCTGTTTTTCAACCATCCTGCCCGGGCAGCAATCCGGGCACCGGAACATACCGTTAAAGTATGTTGTGCTTTTTGATGCCATACTTCTAACTGCGCCATCACTTGCTTGTTTTCGATTACATCTTTTGTGCCTTCACCACCGGGAATAACAAGCAGATCGGGCAGGGGAGTATCTCGAAGAGAATAATCAGGATTCACACTTAATCCATTGATGGTGGTTACAGGTTTTTTGTCTTCGGCAACAGTAAATACATTGAAAAGGGGCTTTTCCACCACAAAATTGGCCGCTGAAAATACTTCCAGCGGCCCGCAAAAATCAAGTGTTTCTGCATCACCGAAAATGAAAATGGCTATGTTGAGCATTCTCTGAATGGAGTTTTACAATTTATTGTACGATCATCAAAGGAGTACGAATTAAATATTCATCAGATTCAAGAATCAGGATGTACAATCCTGAATCTAAATCTTTTCCATTTGAAATAGCTTTCCATGTGAGGGTGTTTTTACCTTTTTCAAGGACAACATTATCTTTTTGTGAGATGAGGTTGCCGTTTATGGATACAATTTTCAAGGAATAAGATCTCTCCTCCTCAATGATCATTGACAGGTTTTCTCCCGCCTTGAGAGGATTAGGGTATGGTCGGGTTGCAAAGACACCGCTGAAAGTATTGATGCCTGTTGTGTTCAGCACCAGTTTAATTTCCTGGTTGTCGTTGTCAAGGACATCCTCCACAGAAACCAGTTCGCCTGTTTCAGTGGTGGTCATTGTGTAATCGCCATAGGGTACATTCATGATCAGGTATGGCTCTGTTGAACTATTGGTTGTAAATGTATAAGTGTCTTCCGGGCCTGTCACTTCTGCCTCTGCCCCTTGTATGATCTGATCATCCTGGTTAACAATATAGCAATGAAGATCGCGCCGGAGCATCTCAAGGTTTACATCCCAGTTTGTGGATGTGGTACCCGGTAAAACAGTGATCTGATCGATCTCTATGGAAGTCGTGTATGGATGACTTGCCAACAGATCATGATTTCCCGGAGGTAGTGCAATGATGTAATTTCCTTCACTGTCAATTTCTGCTACAGCGTCACCGGATGATATGTGTACCCCGGTTACTTCTGCCAGTCCATCCTCAATGGAGACCACTCCGCTGATGAATCCGTCCTGTTCAAATATTCCTGCTGAATCTGTAATTACAATTTGTCCGTTGCTCTCATCAATGACTGTTTCAGTTTCGAGAAATGCGATACCTGATTGAGCAGATGCAGCATAAAATCCATAAGGAACGCCTGTGAATTCCAGTGGAGATTCTGATGCAGTTCCTGAATACGTGTCTTCGGGTCCGGTTATGTTTACAGTTGCCGGAAAAACCGGATTACCCTCACTATCTTCAAGAATAAATTCAATATCACGCCTTGAGGCCATCATTGAAAAATCAATGGTCGTGGTTTCTCCTTCTGTAAGAGAAATGTCGGCATTGATGATCTCGTCAAGGTAAGGATGATTGGCTGAAATGGTATAGGTGCCGGGCGTTAAGGTTACCAGGTAAGTACCATTTATATCCGTATTCAGAGACAAATCTCCTATGGATAATTCTACATCCTGTACTGGTACAAGATCGTTTTCAACCGTAACTGTTCCGGCAATCGTTGACATGAGCCCCAGATTCCCGTCAGGGTAAAGGTTTTGCATAAAGATATCCGTGGTACCGTTCCTTTCATCTTCAAAAGCAAATACCCAGTACTCACCATTGAACGGAGAAGCAACGATACGTCCTTTTGATGATTCTGAACTTGCAAAGGCTATTGATGCCGGATTCCAGACACTTCCTCCGTTCTCGTCAAGGTATTGAGCATGAAAAGTATGATTAAGTCCTGTGCCTGACTTATAAATGAGCATTGCCTGGTTATTGTATGGAATAACTCCAGATACTAAAACTTCCTGACTGCTTACATCAATGATTTTTTTACCCTCATCACCCCAAAGCAGTTCGCCGTTATTTGTTACTTTCTGACCGTAAACGCCTCCCTGATTCTGGTCTCCGGTAATCTCCTCCCAGTATATATATATATTGTCACCTGTTTGATCCAATGCAAATTGTGGGTTGAATTGGTTATAATCATTTCTGTTGGAAAGAAGCAAACCATTGTCAGTGAAAGAGGTGTTTCCTTCACTGTCAACGTGCTGAATCCACGATGATGAGATCGTACCGGAAATTTGATTGTCATGCCAGGTAATGAAAAATCCATCGTTTCCATCGTTCTGCATTGGAAGTATCTGGGTCCAGGCAGTAATTCCCCCTT
>CAYMLS010000572.1:0-2396 GCA_964390665.1 uncultured Bacteroidales bacterium
GTGCCAAGTGTTACGGACGAAACCTGGCATCCGGTCGTATGGTTCAAAACGGAGAAGCAGTAGGTGTAATTGCGGCACAATCTATCGGTGAACCCGGTACACAGCTTACTTTGCGTACATTCCACGTTGGGGGTACGGCAAGTAATATTGCCACAGATTCAAAAATCAATGCAAAATACAGTGGAATTCTCGAAATTGATGAATTAAGAGCAGTTCCGTTTAAAAATGCTGAAGGCAAAGACTATTTTGTGGTAATAGGACGCTCTGCAGAAATGAGAATCATCGATAAAAACACAAGAATGGTTCTTACCACCCAAAATATACCTTACGGTGCCAACTTATATTTCGGGCACGGAGCTGAGGTAAACAACGGAGACCTTATCTGTGAATGGGATCCATACAACGCAGTGATCATATCAGAAGTAAGTGGAAAGATCACTTTCAACAATATGATAGAAGGAGCAACTTACAGAACCGACTCTGATGAGCAAACAGGATATTACGAAAAAGTAATTATTGAAAGTAAGGATAAAACAAGAAACCCATCAGTAAGTATACTCAACACTGAAGGGGAAATTCTTCGCACTTACGATATGCCTGTGGGCGCACATATTGTTGTCAATGAAAACAAATCTGTGACAACAGGTGCCATCATTGCCAAGATACCTCGTGCGATTGGAAAATCGGGAGATATCACAGGAGGTTTGCCCCGTATCACAGAACTTTTTGAAGCAAGAAACCCATCTGATCCTGCAGTTGTATCTGAAATTGATGGAGTTGTATCTTTTGGTAAAAAGATCAAAAGAGGAAACCGGGAAGTGATCATTACCTCCAAAACAGGAGATGAGAAAAAATATCTTGTTCCATTGTCAAAACAGATTCTTGCCCAGGAAAATGACTTTGTAAAAGCGGGTACTCCCCTATCAGACGGACCCACAACTCCTGCCGACATTTTGTCCATTAAAGGACCTACAGCAGTACAGGAATATATTGTGAATGAAGTTCAGGAAGTTTATCGCATGCAAGGTGTTAAGATCAACGACAAGCACTTTGAGGTAATTGTACGTCAGATGATGCGTAAAGTAACCATTGAAGATCCTGGCGATACCAGATTCCTGGAAAATGAAATCGCCAATAAGATAGATTTCATGGAAGAAAATGATGAGATCTTCGGTAAAAAAGTAGTGGAAGATCCTGGTGATTCACACCTCAAACCCGGACAGATCATCACTGCGAGGAAACTCCGTGACGAAAACTCTGTTCTGAAACGAAAAGACAACAAATTAATTGTTGCACGGGATGCTCGTGGAGCAACTGCAAGACAACAATTACAGGGTATAACAAGAGCCTCTCTGCAAACCAAGAGCTTCATCTCGGCCGCTTCTTTCCAGGAAACAACGAAAGTACTTACGGATGCGGCCGTAAATGCCAAGGTAGACACATTACTCGGTCTGAAAGAGAATGTTATCGTGGGCCATCTTATCCCTGCAGGAACAGGTCTCAGAAAGTATGAGAATATGATCGTTGGATCTATGGACGAATACAATCTGTTACTGGCATCCAAGAAAAAAGTAGAAACCGAAGAAGAAGAATCATAAGTATTTTTTTCTCTTCTCAATTGTTAAAGAAACCGATTTACTCATTTTAAAAAAAGATGATATGTCTGAAAATAAAAAGCCCAATAAGAACCAGGTAAATATTGAACTTGGTGAAGATGTGGCAGAAGGAACGTACTCAAATCTGGCAATAATAACACATTCTAACACCGAGTTTGTGCTCGACTTTGTCAGGTTGATGCCAGGCGTTCCCAAAGCAAAAGTAAAATCAAGGATAGTAATGACTGCACAACACGCAAAGAGATTGCTGAAAGCCCTTAATGAAAATATTGCCAAGTATGAGTCTGTTCATGGGCCAATTAAAGACATCGACAGTAAACTTCCTATGAGTTTTGGTGGTCCGGCAGCACAAGCCTGATGATTCCCAGGATTTAAATGCAACTTATAAAAAAAACCGTAAACATGATGTTTACGGTTTTTTTTTACATTATTTTCTACTAACTCACACCAATAACAAAATTACGGTATATTAAAAACCAAATAAAGACGGCAACCACAAACTTAATTGTGGAATATAAGTAATAAGAAGAAGTACAACAATCATAGCAATAAACATTGGTAAAAGCGGTCGAATCACTTTATCAATACTGATTTTTGCCACACTACATCCGATAAAAAGCACCGATCCGACAGGAGGGGTGCACAACCCAACACTCAGGTTTACGACCATCACAATACCAAAATGGATCGGATCCATGCCAAGATCAACCACAACAGGTAAAAAGATGGGCGTAAAAATTAATACAGCAGGTGTCATATCCATAAAAACACCCACAAAAA
>CAYMLS010000573.1:0-2385 GCA_964390665.1 uncultured Bacteroidales bacterium
TTAATGTTTGGGATAATGACGGCGACGGTAAAAAATTATTGTCATTGATAGAAAAAGGTCTGAAAACTGTTGAAAATGATTATCTAGGTGGCAGCGGATCAAGAGGATATGGTCAAGTAAAATTTTCAGAACTAAAAACTACAAAAGAAATCACCTTCGAAAACTATTTTGCCGATGAAAACTAAATTTCAGGTTTTTAAATTGCATTTTAAAACACCATTGCATCTGGGCGATGAAAGGGACGATTATAGTATCAGTCTGAAAACGTATCGTTCGGATGCCATGTATGCTGCTATTACGTCTGTTTTAGCAAGTATCGGCTATTCCATTCCTGATGATGGTGATTTAGGCTTTCAAATCAGTAGTTTATTCCCTTACTATCAAAAAGTAAAGGATAGCAAAGTTGTGTACTTTTTGCCCAAACTACTGATCCAGCCTAAAGTTGATGAAGGACATCTTGATTACATGAAAAAGATTAAGAAAGTATCCTGGCTCGATATTCCGTTTTTTGAAAAACAAATAGCTGGAAAGAATCTTTTTGGCAAGAGTTTCGAAAAAGATTCAATCATTGGGGATTACCTTACATCAGAAGAAATTGACAAAGATTTTATTTCTTCTGAAATATCTCCGAGGGTTACAGTCCCGAGAGATCCATCTCAGGATGCAAAACCCTTTTATATGGATCGCATCTATTTTAAGGGTCACTCCGGTTTGTATTTTCTGGTGCAGGGTAACACCAATCTATTAAAAAAGGCTCTGGAGATACTTAAAGATGAAGGAATTGGCACGGATCGAAATGTGGGTAATGGATATTTTGAATGGTCTGAAGAGACAATTGAAATATCCCTACCCCCAAGCGAATATGTTAGCAATTTGTCTCTTTTCTGCCCCGAAAGTGAGCAACAGTTGAAAACAATGTTGGGTGATGCATATAATACTACGGTTGCTTATGACTTTATAAAAAGGGGAGGTTGGATAACCAAAAGAGGCTTGAATACCTTTCGCAAAAACAGTTTGCATATGTTTACAGAAGCCTCTGTTTTTAGGCATACTGAATCAGTTGATAAAGTGCAGGTTTTGGGCAAAATTCATGATGTGAAGCCTGAAATTGAGCATCAGAAAATTGAGCATCCGATATGGCGAAATGGAAAAGCCCTTTTTATACCTGTAATACCTACTAAAAATTGATGTACTATGAGTGATGAATTATTAAACGATAAGTATGAACTTGTTCTGGAAGTTCTAAGCCCTTTGCATGTGGGTGAAGGGAGCGAAAAAGACTGGGTGGAAGGTGCTGATTTCGTTCAAAAAAATGGAAAAGTATATAAACTTGACATCAAAAGGATAGCAAATAATATTGGTGCACATGAGCTTGCAAACTTCATGATTAACAGGAACAGCAAGGGGTTAATCAATAAGTTATCCGGTAAGGTTGAAGATTTTGCAGAACAGGTATTTGAGATGAAGGTTTCCTCCACAAATCATATCAAGTCTTTTATTAAAAGTGGATTGAATAACCAACCTTTTATTCCGGGTAGTTCACTAAAAGGTGCCATCCGGTCCATCCTGTTCAAGCATTTGAGGGATGCCGAAAAGCGCGACAGTGATGTTTTTGGTACACCCAAAGAAGGGGATGAATTTATGCGTTTCATCAAAGTATCCGATGCAGTTGTAAAAGCATCTACAGAGCTGATAAATACCAAAATATTCAATCTTTATAAACAAGGCAGCAATCATTTAGGTGGTTGGAAAAACGGAAAAGTAACAGAGAGTGGTTTCAAATTAAGTGGTTTCAATACCATTTATGAAGTTGTAAAACCAGGATCGCTGGCATACTTATCTCTGGCTATATCGCCTATGGCTTATGGAAAAATTGACAGGCATGCCAAAAAAGACCGAAAAGACAAGATCATGCAAAACGATATTAGTTTTCTTTTCGGCATCATCAATAGACACACAAATAATTATATCAGAAAGCAGATTGATTTTTTTGAGAGCTTTAAAAACAATGAAACGGATGAGATCATCAGCAACTTAAGAACAATCTTAAACTCGATTCCTGAAGATAACTCCTCATGTATCCTGAAGGTGGCAGCCGGTAGCGGATACCACAGCATAACGGGAGACTGGCAGTACGATAACTTTATAAATATTGGAAACTGGGGATTGGAAAACCGAAGAGACCAAGGTAAAAAAAAGGCAAAATCTAGAAAAATCGCCGTTGGTCAGGATTACTTTGGAATGATGGGTTTTGTAGAACTGCGACTACTTACCGAACAAGAAAAAAGAAGAATTCAGCAGCAGGAGGAAGAACGCAAAGCAGAACAAATCAGAGCCGTCGAAGAAGCACAAAAAGAAAAGGAAAGAATAGAGGAAGAAAAAAGA
>CAYMLS010000574.1:0-2385 GCA_964390665.1 uncultured Bacteroidales bacterium
AAGGTTGAAAAGAACGACAAACAACCTGTATAACGGGGTACTGGTATGACTACGGCGCCCGGTTTTATGATGCGCAGATTGGGAGGTTTCATACGGTTGACCCACTTGCGGAAGTGTATTCTTTCCAAAGCCCGTTTGCGTATGCAGCTAATAATCCCATTTATTATGTTGATCATTTGGGGCTGGGTCCACGAGATTGGTGGAAGAGTGTTAAATCTTGGGTTTCTGAAACCTTTGGTGGTGGGGATGGAAATCAAAATCAAAATAATGATAATAATAATTCAAATAATACAAGTCAGAGTACTGACCCAGCTTTGCCTGGTGGTACATTGCCAGAAGTTGTTGTTGAAGCTGACAGAATTAACCCTTCATCAGAGACTAATGAGATAAGGCCTGTAATTCCTGATATTAAGGGACCGGAGTTCTCTGGTGATGTATGGGATTGGTTAAACAAAATAAATAATATAGGAAACAGACATTGGATACATTCAGAAACAGGCGTGGCCTATATTATTGATGACCATGGAAATATTGTCAGGCCTGCACCTACAACAGGTATTGCGCCAAGTCCAGGGGGAAAGGGCAAACAAACCTTTATAAAGGGTGTTGGATTTGTAAAAAACAATATCCTTCATCATTCAATAAAACCGAATATTCTTAAGGCTGTTGGGAAAAGAAATTTTGCTCATGTTGTTGGAAAAAACCCAAATGTGGCAGTTGAAAATGGAAAAATTATTTTACAAGGTACAGGTGCAAATAGTGGAAAAGTTTATAAAACTGGACTTGACGCATCTAATTTTTTTGGAAATTAAAATATAAATATGAAATACTACTTTAGTTTGAGAATTGACTCAAAGCCAGAACAAAATGATGAAATCTCAAATATACTTGGAGTTAAATCTAATCTTGAAAATGTACCCTGGGGATATAAGTTGAATGTCGAAAACCAGGGTTATGTAAACTTTATCGATATCTTTTTAAAAGTTTTAAACGGTAATTATGATGCATTGGAAAAGATAGGTGTTGAGAGAGATGATATTTCAATTTGGGTTATTTATGAATATGAAGGGCAGTGCAATCTTGAGTTTTCACCGTTAGAAATGAAAAATCTTGGAGAAAACGGAATAACCCTATGCATATCTTGTTATGAAGGTTAATTGTTTGTTTTCGATTAATAAACTAAACCACATACACCTGCTCAGTTTTAAAGTCCCTGATATAGGCACCAATAATTTCCATTAGTACCGATTTTTCCCTTTCAGGGAGTGTTTCCACTTCCCGAAACCGTTGAAGCAGTTCTGAGTTTTTCAGGGCTGCTTTTGCTTTTACCCTGTTGCACTTTTAAATTTCCTGTTTCCTGATATTTAGCATTTTGGGGTTGTCAATTTTAACCCTATTTTTGTAACCTTAAAAAGAAAGAGACGATCCATGGCAAAAGAAATACAGCTAATCAGCGATGAAATCATTATCAGCAAAATATACGTGATACGTGGCAGGAAAGTAATGATAGACAGAGACCTTGCCCTTTTGTATGATGTAGAAACCAGGGTGCTGAACCAGGCGGTCAAAAGGAATGAAAAACGCTTTCCTGATGACTTCATGTTCCAGATGACCAAAGAAGAAATGCAGGATTGGAAATCACAAATTGTGATATCCAATAAAGAAAACATGGGATTGCGAAAACCCCCGCTGGTATTTACAGAACAGGGTGTGGCAATGCTTTCCAGTGTGCTTAACAGCGACAGGGCCATACAGGTAAACATCCAAATCATACGGGTATTTACCAAAATGCGTGAGATGCTTACCACCCACAAAGAAATCCTGGCAAAGCTTGAAAAGCTTGAAAAGAAAGACATAGAGCAGGACGATAATATCATGCTCATTTTTGAATACCTCAAACAGTTGGAAAAGACCAGGCAGGAAGAACTGGAATACCAGAACAGACAGCAGATTGGTTACAAACGAAACAAGGAAGAATAACCCCGGCAAACCCACCCACGCCGACCCACGCAGCCGGCATCCCGTATGGTCGCATAAGGCCAAGCCCGAAGTTTATCCCGATATTTTTCGGGAGGTTTTGAAGAAAAAATTTATTTGCTATCTGATTGTTTTTTAGGGGTATAAATTTTTTCTCCAAAAGTCTTGCCCTGCCAACGCCGGCTTTGAAAGTTGCCTAAGCGGTGAAAATGATTACAAGCGTTCAAATGGGGTAATGGAGTTTTTTCTTTGAACTGAACCGAGCATGAAAAACAATCTATTATCATTGAAGAATACGTTTGTCATGCGAGCTCAATCTGAACGATTTAATAAAAAAACAATCAGATTAAAAATAACTGAAAACCGGAAAAAATAACAATCACCCAAAAGTATTCAATGAAAAGAAAA
>CAYMLS010000575.1:0-2369 GCA_964390665.1 uncultured Bacteroidales bacterium
GCCTGTCCCGTTTCAAACGGGAATTACGGCGCACGGTTTTATGATGCGCAGATTGCCAGGTGGCATAGTGTGGACCCGTTGGCGGAGAATGCGTATAGTTGGACACCCTTTAGATATGGTTTCAACAATCCATTAAGATATATTGACCCTGATGGTAGATTTGAGTTAGATGAGCAGACAGAGAAAGACTATCCGGAATTAGCAAAGTTTCTGCAAAATATGCTAAATGAATGGCAAAATAAATCCGAAGAATTCCAAAATGCTTTCTACGAAACAAGTGGACTTAATGAAGAACAGGTTACTGAAATGTTAACATATGGTTCGGGACCAAAAATAGAGGTTGGAAATCTTGATAGGGTTGATGAAAATGGAAACTTAGTAGGCCGAAGTCAAGGACAGACATATCTTTTAAGAGACCAAAATACAGGAGAAATGTCAAATGCAAATGAAGGAAAGGGTTTAATTCTGCTAGACAAGAATCTTACGGTTAGTTATCTTGAAAATGCTAATACACCTTTTGAAAAAAGGTCAGCTTCAGTACTTGTTGAATCCACAGTTTACCATGAAGGAACACATTATGGAAATGCTAAAGTAAATAGAAATGCTCATGGTCGTTTTGGAGAATCTGGAAAAGAATTTGAAAGAAGGGCTTATGGTGTTGATATTTCTGTAAATATTTTTCGGCAATATACACGGATGCAAGACAGAAAAGCCTTGCCACCTATTCAGCCATTAAAACCTCTTCCATCTTATGTTAAGTAAATTTGGGTTCGTTGTTATATTTGTATTAACAATGGTTAGTTTAATTGGAAAGGGCCAAAGTATATCAAATAATGGTTCTATCGAATTTGCAGATGTCGTTATTTATGATGAATATATAAACTTTAATATTTTAATCAAGAATGTTGGAGAATCGTATTTTGTTTTATATAAACCTACCCTTGATGATTTTTGTAATGAAGATATTTTCAGAATTCATTTGACTGAAACATCAACTAATAAACGACATGAGGTTTTTCCATGCGATTATGTATCCCAATTAGTTATTATTCATTTAAATAGTACAAATAGCGTATACTTAATGAAAGGTGAGGGCTTTTTTAAATCTTATAAAGTGAAATTAAAGCATTTTACGCCTTTTATTGGCAAGGGAACGTACTCTATCATTGTCAGTTATAATACTTCTGATATTTCTTTTGAAAGCAATTATGACAATGTATTTAAGGGAACATTGATTTCGAGAGAGTTTATTGTAGATTTTGACTAATACTATTAAAAAAAGGTTACAACGCCGCAATATTTTTCAACTTCACTGACCTGATAAGCCCGTCAATGGTGTAAAAATGTGATTTTAATCACCCCACAAACGCCTGCTTGGTTTTAAAATTCTGGATGTAGGTATCAATAACATTGAAAAGGATGTTTTTGGTAACTGCATCCATTTTTTGTATATCGTTAATGCGTTCTACCGTTTGCTTGTCGTAGGACGCATTTTCCCCTTCCCCGATTAAAAAATCCACAGTAAGCCCGAAAGCTTTTGCCATCCTGGCAACCATTTTTGTGATGCACAAATAAAAAATAAATTCTCTATTTAACAGCTTTTAGTCCATTATAAGGCAAACCGGTTTTCTTTAGCATCTCATTGGCCTTCCCGAGTTTCTCTGGAAAAAGAATTTTATCGTTGAAAAAGTCCAATGATTTATCAACCAATACAATAGGTTTTTTTTTGGTATTTATACTTTTAATATCCATAGTTACTATTCTTTAAGTTTCACAAGAAAAGCATTGTAGTCAACATTAATTTTAAATTTCTCCCAACCATTTTCAAGTTCTCCATAGATTTCAAAGTCTTCCTCAATAACTTTAAGATATTTAGATATGCCCATTCGGTATAAGCGGGTTCGTGATTTTGTGCTACCAGTCGCATAAACCATTGCATTTTTATGCTTTTCAATAAAGGCATATAAGGTGGCTATTACTGTTGCTAAAACTTTTTCACTATCATTATTGTTTGAAATAACTCTATCATCAATCTCACCTGTTTCCTGATTTTTGTCACCAAAACCAAGGTTATACAAATCTTTGTAGTTGGTTGGGGAGTATTGAACTATTTTAGGGATTTTTCCTTTGGGCCCAACACTGCTAAACTCAAAAACCTGAAGTTGCTCTCCTGCTCTTAATTCATATTTATCCAAATGCATTTCATAACTGTTTGCGCAAAAATACAAAAATAAAAGGCAAACCGGAAAAAATAACAATCAGTTAAAAGTGTTTAATTAAAAGAAAAAAAACTGTATTTTTGGGCGTTATACGCTCTTTGAACACCCTGTTTTGGAGCAGGTAAGGCTGGTGAGAAACACGATTTTTTT
>CAYMLS010000576.1:0-2361 GCA_964390665.1 uncultured Bacteroidales bacterium
AATGAACGCATCCACAAGAAACGACGGACAAAAAACATTCGACTGGGGAGAAATACACTACGTAACCTCACCAGACGACCCAATCCTACTAGCAGCACAAGAAAACAACTGGATAAACACACTACGAATAGAACCTAACAGCAACTACAGCATGGCAACAAACGCAGTATCAACAGGCTACCCTAACCACATGTACGGACGCGCAAGAAGCCCACCTTGGGAAACTTCTTTAAGTGTAGCTTTAGAAGAAACCTTAGAGCCAACATATAGATTCACAGATCCTGATGAATCATCTGTAGCTTATATTTTGAAATGGGAAAATGGACTACCGAAAAATCAATTAAATGACTTTGCAAAAAGAGCAATAAGATACAGACAACAACTAAGTCACGGAACAAGATTCGATCACGTAGTAGATGAATAAAACAAAAACCCAATAAAAAACCATAAACAAACCCTTTTTTAAATTAAAAATACTAATCAAAATATAAAACAAAAAAACTAAAGAAAAAAAGTATCATTCATGACCAAAGATTTTAACATTCTCATCAATAATATAATAACCAAATGTGCCGTGAGATGCAACAGGCCATAAATTAAAACCAAAAATCGAAATGGGTTTTTATGATTGTTGAAGGTGAGTATTCACTGGATGTTCGAAATACGAATGATGAGCTTTTATACATGCTTTTCTTTTATGAACGCCCCCATCTCAGTCAATCGGTATTTTTGTTTGCTGCTGTTTGGCTTTTCCGGGATGGCAAATTCTATTAATCCCTCATCTAAAGCAGGTTGAAGGTAATTTTTTCTGAAGTTTTCCCTGTCGGATAATTCTAATTTATCTTGTAACTCCTGCCGTGAATGTTCGTCTGTTATTATTTTTATTAAAGATTCAACTTGCGGGGTGACTTGCGGGGTGACTTGCGGGGTGACTTGCGGGGTGACTTGCGGTGTATCATGCATGGAAAGCTTTTCCACAGCGTAAAAAGTCATACGCAAAAAGTTCTCCGAAAACCTGAAACACTCTTTGCTATATGCCTGCAAAATCCTTGGCACACCGGAACCTAACTGCTCTACCAGTCCCAGGTCTTTAAATACCCGCATAAGTTCTTTATTTCGTGGTAATGACAAACCATCGAAAAAATCATCCTTAGTCATACCATCAAACAGACCTCCATAACTTGTAATTTCAAACCTGTCTGAAAATATTTCAAATTTTGGCGGAATTTCCCGGGTGTAATCATTATGTATAATAGCATTAATAATTGCTTCACGCAATGCAACAGCATTCCAGAGCCTTTTGTCTATCCGCTCTTTGTGGGTGATTCTTGAAATAGTTTTGTTTTCCAATTCCAGCTTATCAATTACTCTTTTTGTTGCCTTTATCAATGAACAATACCCATACTCGTTGTTTTCAATCAAATCAACCCTATCTGTACCTGAATACTTAGCAACTTTTACAGACGTACCATTCTCATCTGCCAAAAGGTATGCTATATAGTTTAGCTTTTTATCTTCAGTCAACAATTCAAGGTTCTGCTTAAAATGTTTAGTAAGATGCAAACCTTTTTCTTCATAGTAAATTTTAAGATGTTCGAAAGTCAAATCCTGTCGGTTCGATTTTATTTTTCCAAGCGAGTTTCGGGTGCGCGAAGCAAATAATTTATCTATCATCGCCTGCGGCATGGGTTCAGCAGCGGTTCCGGTACGGATAAAACAACCCTTTTCCGTCATTCCAAATTTCTTTTTGAAATAAGGCTTTTCTGTGCCACCTGCTACAATAATCTTGATTATTTCTTTTCTACTATTATTCTCAGAAACCACATCAAACAAGCCCATGACTGAAGGTGATATATTGTTTTTTATCCGGTCTTTTATTTTGAGCATATCGCTATCAATATCAGAAACACCCAGAACTTCCCCATGCTTGTTAATGCCGATATAAATAATCCCCCCTTCAAAATAATTGAGAAAAGCAATGACCTCTTTCTCAATATCAACATCTCTGTTGAACTCCTGTTTGTATTCAATGCGATTGGTTTCTGACATATTTGGTGCTATGTATATTTTTGTCAATATTGTATCTAACACAAAGGTAATAAATCAGCATGGAAACCATAAGAAAAATTGGGACAAGTCACCACGCAACAAAATAAGCATACCCCATTCCCAAAAAATCCCTATTTTTACCCCCTTAAACAGAAAAAAATAAACATTAATAAAACCAACATACCATGAAACGTTTGCCCCAAATCATCGCCTGTCTGCTTTTCATCATCATTGCACCGTTGTTGCAGGCACAGCAGGACACCATCACCATCACCGGTCGCATCAGCAATCACCCGCACCTGAGCCATCCAA
>CAYMLS010000577.1:0-2347 GCA_964390665.1 uncultured Bacteroidales bacterium
AGATTATTTCTATATTTGTATAACTATTTGAATTTCAACAGGTATAAAATCATTAGCTAATAACATGGGGACATATTGCAATAATGTTACTTCAGGTAAGGTGTTTTAACAACCCAAAAATACTTTTTATAAAATTCAATTGTCATCCCTTAATTCCGTGTTTTTTTTCTCCCGGTTTTCCGGGATAAAGAAACCCGGAAAACACATGATTTCTTTTTTGAAAGGCTGTATATCAATCTGATAATACTTAGCGGCATACCTGGAATCCTGCTTTTACTCTTATTGTGGGTTAGGGAGAAATTCTTTTTTTATGGGTATGGGATTAGCTTCAGGTAGATGAAGGGGATGGATAGAAGTAACCATTTATGGATTTCTTACCGAATATCTGTCATTACAATGTAATGACTTTTGAAGTGGGCATATCGGAATTATTAAGGATGAGAAACAGAGAGGGAACAAACGGTATTCTATCACACCAGCTAATTGTTCTACAAAAATACTTTGGCAAGCATTTTTTTCCGGGAAATTTGGATTTCATATTGAAAATTCTCCCGGTTTGTAACTTCCAGCTAACATCTTCAAAAATGAAGCCACATCCAAATAATGGATCAGGAGGAATGATTTATTTGTAGCAAAAATAGAGATAAACCACCACCCAAACAGATACTATCAGATCAAACCTTTTTTAATGGCTTGTGCCACCAGACCGGCAGTGTTTCTTGCATGGGCTTTGGTACGTGCTGCCCGGCAATGCGAATCAATGGTATGCTCACTCAGATTCATCAGGTTGGCGATCTCTTTGATCCCCAAACCTTCTGCCAGATATTTCACGATCCTGGTTTCCTGCCGGGTGAGCTGGAAGGTATTGAAGTTGACAGTAACCAAACCATTGCTGGTGTTTTCTTTTACCAGATAATCCAGATAACCGTTATGGATGTTTTTAATGGCATTTGCAATGTCGTACAGGTCTGCTTCTTTATTGCGATAGCCGTTTGCTCCCAGTTTTTTCATTTTATCAATTACACAGGAGTCGCTGAAGGAAGTCAAAATAAGAACTTTTAAATCAGGGTATTTTTCTTTTATTTGTTTTAATGTTTCTTCGCCGTTCATTCCCGGCATATCCAGATCGAGAATAACAACATCCGCATGAATGTCTGAGAGCATCTTAAGGGCTTGTTTCCCATCACTGGCTCTTCCTGATATGTTAAAATCTTTTTCTGATTCAAAAAACAATTGAAGTCCCTGAGCAAAACTCTGATGGTCTTCTACAATCAATAAACTAATCATCTGTGTTGGTATTTATGTTCATCATAGTGGTTGTATACCTTTACTGCTCAGGAATACTATCCTGAACCATATCTGAAGGAATGTTGGTATTTATGTTCATCATGATGGTTGTACCTTTACCTTGCTTGCTGTCAATGGTTAACTGCCCCCCGAGGTGTTTTTCAATCCTTAACTTCATGTTCTCAAGTCCCAGTCCCATTCCATTGTAATTAGCAGGATTAAAACCGGCACCATTGTCAGATATGGAAAGATCAATCATGCATCCATCCTGTATGAGTTGCAGTTCCACTTCAGAGGCAGAAGCATGCTTCACCACATTTTGCAGGGATTCCTGTATGGAGCGATACAGGTTGATCTGAATTTCATCATGCAGGTTTTTCTCAAAACCAAAAAAATTAACCGTAATATTGATCTTAAACTCATCAGCAATATTATTTGCCAATTCTTCTATTGCTTTTACCAACCCATATTTTTCCAGTATATGTGCTGACTGATTTTGAGATAAATATCTAACCTCTTTATTCACATTTAAAAGAGCCTCAATAGACCGGTGAATATTTGAAAAGTTTGATGATTTAGCCTGTAATTCCAGATCGTGTCTCAACATCGCGAGTTGAATACAAATACTATCATGTAACTCGCTGGCAATTCTTTGCCTTTCCTTTTCCTGTCCCTTCAGCAACATGCCAATGTTTTTGTTTTTTTCGTCTTCCAACTCAAATGTTCTTTTTCTTACAAGCTTATCAAGATTGTTATTCAGATGCTCCATAGTTTGATTTGCTATGTAATCTTTTCGGGTAATGATTTCAAGATAATATGCACCATAAAGACTCAGAAAACTGCTGCAAATCAGGAAGAACATACTGTTTACAAAAGTTTGATCAAGGGTGATCATTGTGTGAACAGGAGTTTCTTCAAGAAAAAACACATACAGAGCGGTATAAGACAAAATGATTATCACGTTTAGCCATACAGAATAAATAAAACTGATACGCAAATTAAAGGTAACTATACTGGTAATAAGGATCAAACCTGCATAAAAAAAAGTAAAGTCATAACC
>CAYMLS010000578.1:0-2341 GCA_964390665.1 uncultured Bacteroidales bacterium
TCTGCGCATCATAAAACCGTGCTCCGTAATCATACCAATTTACGCCAAAAAAATCGTGTTTCTCACCGGCCTTACCTGCTCCAAAACAGGGTATTCAAAGAGCGTATAATGCCCAAAAATACAGTTTTTTTCTTTTAATTGAACACTCTTAACTGGAACGAATTGAAGTTCATGGCGGCACGCAGCGTTATTTGTCTCCGTAATGACCTTTGGCTGATAGTACTTCTACGGTTACTATTTCATCATCAATGGTATATACAAGACGGTTCTTTTTGTCTATTCTTCTTGACCACTTACCATGCATGTTACCTCTAAGTTGTTCCACTTGACCTGTCCCGGTTTTGGGGTGCTCAATAAGTTCCTGTAAGAGTTTTTCTATTTTTTGGGATATTGCTTTTCCTCCATTCTTTTTCAGAAAGGCGATATCTGTTTTTGCCTGGACTGTTATGCCAAGTGTATACATATTTACAGATTCTCCAGAAAGTTTTTAATTTCATCTTTCGAGCTCAGGCGCAATGCAACTTCTTTATCCTTAATCGCTTTTTTTACTTTTTCTACATTTCGTTTATCGGCCCAAAACATATCGCCACTCGGACTGACTTCATAAGGGTCGCATCTAAATTCTTTTGGGATATCCACAAGCATATCATCATCACTTACCGGAACAAGTTTATAAGCACGATTTTTTCGCTTAACGATTATCTGTTCATTATTGTCAACCATTTCAAAATATTTCTTCTGATGGTCACGGAACTCACGGCTTGTTATTATTTTCATCTGGTTTTGTTACGTTTTTATGTTGTGTACCACTTTAGGTACAAAGTTACTGAAATTTTAACTCGTTTCCTTTTTTTTGGTTTCTATAAGCAGGCGATATTTCTCCGGTTCCTTTTGAAGTTATTTCAGGGTGGACATTCATAAGCTTTTGCTGCTGTATTCTGACAGTCAAGGTGGGTAAATTACCATAAAGCAAACCCAGCCCTGAAAAATTCAGAACTGCTTCAACGTTTTCGGGAAGTGGAAACACTACCCGAAAGAGAAAAATCGGTACTAATGGAGATAATTGGTGCCTATATCAGGGACTTTAAAACTAAGCAGGCGTATGTGGTGTGATTGTATAGGCTTAACACAAGAACACTTCAAATCCTAATAACATCCTACTTATAGAGTTTGATTATATGTTATTTCTAGTTCAAGTTTTTTAGCAACATCTGCAGGTTTGTTAAATATATTCTTGAAGAAAGCATCAGATTTAAGCATAAAATAATATGAGCTATGCTCAAATTCCATTTTATAGATAAATCCCAAATATCGAACACTTTTTATGTGCTTAAATCTACTCATATCTAACTTTTGACTGTGTAAAATATTCTTCACATAAATAAAATCTTTATCATATTTGATAGAATATATTTTAAGATAAAAAATAAAAAATATAAGAAACACTAAAGTTAATATCCCAGTTCCCAATAAAAAATCAAAAGAATTATAAATAAATGAAAACAATAAGAAGAAAACAATCAAAGTTAAACCAGTAATTATTAATACTTTTTGGTATTTAATAATTTCGTTATCACCTAAAGACTTACACTCAATTTTATTCATCTTCTTTTCTGTTATTTATAGACATCCTCATTCCTGCAGAACCACTGAATGATAAGCGCCACCCCCTACCAATTGCTCCACTAGTAAAAACCCCAGATCGTAAAGTATGCGATGAACTTCCCGTTATTAAACTCCTTTGATTTTGATAGCTTGCACCAAATCCTAACAATGGAACTCCATATGTTGCCTGTGTTGTTGTCTGATTTTCAACAACTCCTTTCCCTGTTTGAGTAGTATAGCTATGACTTACTGCACCATCTGCTCCTTTATAACCAATTGATAAACTATGTTCAACAGTAGCCTGGCTATCAAGACCCACAACGTTTAATTCGCCAGTTGAACCCTGTTTGCTAATTTCACCTCTAGCTGCAGCCATTTCTACAGATGCAATGTTTGCATCATATCCAAATCCATGTATTTTTGCGGATTGAGTAGCACCAGCAGAAACTTTTACTTCTCCTTCAATATAAGGAGTAACTTCTATGTTGTCAGCAATTTCTGATGCTTCACTTATTGTGTAGGCTGCTAAATCAACTATTAAATCTTGTGTTTTTGTTACAATATGGTCAACTATTCTATTAGCTGCATCTTGAAAAAGGTTTTGTAATGGATTGTCTGGCCATCTACCATCTGGGTCAATAAAAAGTATAGGATTATTAAAAGCATACACATAAGGGCTCCACCTTCTCCCTTGCTCCGCCAACGGATCCACACTATGCCAGCGTGCAATCTGCGC
>CAYMLS010000579.1:0-2340 GCA_964390665.1 uncultured Bacteroidales bacterium
ACAGATAAAAAAGACACTTAAGTATGACTCAAATATATTTCAACATAAAGAATACCATAGTATTGGCAATATGCGTATTTGCATTTTTGTTTCTTCCATCATCTTTGTTTTCTCAGGCTGCTGTTGTTGGATATGCAGATGGAAATAAGCATGTGAATTTGAAATATCTATCGAGTTTCCCATCCAACGCTCAATTAGACAGATTGAACCATGTGGTAGCAGTTGGTTTAGGGGTAAACCCAGAAAAGATTGAAATAAAAGACCAAAGAAGAAGATTATCTGATAAACATGCAACTGTATCTTATTTAATCAATTTTAACATAAAAAAAGGAGTAATGAAATAATACATATAATAGCTTCCAGTATTTATAAATTATTATAAGGGAGTAAGAGTGGAAGTGATGAATTAGAATACCTGATACTGTAATACCCACTGAAGAACTCCTTAAAACTAAAACAGTAAAACTATATAAATAGCAAATCATTATACTTTACCTTTACAATAAAACAACATTAAAATATCTGTATTATGGAAAATCACAAAAGCATTTTAAACAAGAGTATCGCCCTATGGCTATTGACCCTAATGGTATCTTTTTCTCTTACGGCTTGTAACAACAACCAGGTGGACTATCCTGAAGGGAGTATTATTATGACTACAACAGCAAAAGAGGTTACTCTTAGATTATCAGGTTCCGATGATATTCAGATTCATTGGGGTGATGGGAAAAAGAGTAATTTGAATGAAGGGCTTCTGCTTGACTTTTCAGGAGGTTTTAAGTTTTCTCACACTTACTCCTCTGCAGCAAAGCGCAATATCTATATAACCGGAAAGGTGGAAATATTGGATTGTACTAATAATCAATTAACAAACTTAGATGTAAGCCAAAATCCGGAATTGAAAATTTTGTATTGCTTCGAAAACCGATTAACGGAATTAGATGTAAGTAAAAACACTTTACTCGAAGAGTTGCGTGTTAGTGATAACCAAATCAGCACCTTAGATGTGAGCCAGAATAATGTACTCAAAGACTTAAGGTGTTCCAATAATTTGATTACAAATATTGATGTAAGTGCGAATTCCAGCTTAATAGTTTTAAATCTAGATAGAAATCAATTGACAGAACTCGATGTAAGCAAAAATACTTTGCTCTTACAAATATGTGTAGAAGCCAATCAGCTAGTTACTTCTGAATTAAATGATCTTTTCAAAGCAATGCGTTACATACCCGAAGGAGAGTATGCATTTATAGATTACACTGGAAATCCTGGGTCAGACGATGCAGATCACAGCATTTGGCAGGAGAAGAATTGGTTATTGCAATCATGCCGTTAGAAAAACAAACAATTAAAAAAGAACCATTGTTATGATAAAAATATTTTTTAAGATAAAATATTTCCTAATATTAGCACTAAGCGTATTTTTAATTTTGTTTATTCCTGTATGTTTGTTTGCGCAAGGTGCTGTTGTGGGATATGCCGATGGTAATAAGCACGTAAATTCGAATAATCTATCGAGTTTCCCATCCAACGCTCAATTGGACAGATTGAACCATGTGATAGCAGTTGGTTTAGGGGTAAATGAATCAGGTACCTTAAAAACAAGCGACCTGCCAAACTATTGGAATGGCAATACGAACACATGGTTAGCCAGTCTTGTAAGCAGGGATCATCAGAGGGATGTGGAGGTAAGTATTTCTATCACAGGGGAATCGGAATTTAATGCTGCTACCGAAACCCCGACGAAACGGAATGCTTTTATAACCGAAATTGTAAATTTTGTAAATGATAACGGACTTGATGGCGTAGAAATTAATTGGGAGCATCCGGGGAATACTCTAGAATGGAACTACTGTATTGCGCTTTTAAATGGCATAAAGTTTCAACTTCCAAACAAGAAGTTATCCATTTCGCTTCAGGTTGCGCATCCTGGAACACCTGGTGTTTATCCTCATCAGACACCTCCGACGCTGCCTATTCCACAACAAATTTGGGAAATAGTAGATGCGATCAATCTCATGACCTACGATGAAGGTGGAGTATCCTGGCCCACCCATTCAGATGCCGATAAAGCAATTGAGCATATTGGTCTTTGGGGAATTTGGGGCACGACTGGCGGAAGAAATCTATGTAAAGAAGAATTATTCGTGGGTAGCGCGTTTTATGGCTGGCATCCGTATGTTGGTGCAGCAGAAGGTAGAGTCTCTTATCGTGATTTCAAAAGTGGCACTCAATGGAGCAACCCCGGCGATTTACCCGCGGATGTGGAAGACAAGGCAATACATACCCGCGATAATGGCTTTGGCGGTGTCTTTATCTGGGAATTGGGGTTTGATTTGC
>CAYMLS010000580.1:0-2330 GCA_964390665.1 uncultured Bacteroidales bacterium
GCTTACAGGCAAAGCATTTCGTATTTCGGATACAACCCTTTATCCTGGAATAAATGGGAACCAGATCTGCTTTGGTGTTGGGGAAGGTGTTTTATTAAAATCAGTAGAAACCAGTTTTATTGTTTATGGCGAGAAGATTTTTAAGAAGTGAATGGGAAAAATATTTGGAAAGTATTAATGATTGGGTTGGATATTTGGATCCCAATGAAGAACTTGATGTTTACAATGAATACCCGGATGACGGATTCAATAGTTATGAAGAGAGAAGTCTTTTTTACCTGAAAAAAAACTGGGAGGATTATTTAAATGGATTACCCAGTTATACTGTAGATAGAATTAGATGTTTTGGGTATATGCATGATGACCTTTACAATGAAAAACTACCTGACCACGAAGTTGTACGTGCAGCAAGAAATATTTGCCATTATATGATAAACCTTAAAGTTAAGGCAGTAGAGTATATTCTCAAATTGCTTAGAAAAGATGTTGACATTATAGCAGACTATTTTCTTGTTTCTGATTACAGTGCGATTTCTGTTGCTCTTGCTATTTTTAACGTAAATACTTATCAATTATTAGGTCTGGGGTCATTTAATACTCTTTTGTACTATTGCTTTATTGACCGTACAAGTAAATACGAGGGAGAGCTTGATGATGATTTTGACCACATCCATATAGAAGACGATTATTTTTGGGAACAACAAAAGAAGAAAACTCTTCATGAATTTATTGACAGGGAGATATTTCTGTTTTATAAGGATATTCCATTTGAATATACAGATGATTATCTATATGCAGATGAGTATGAAGAATATATGTATACAATAGGTGTATGTGATTATCCAAGGTTTAATGAATATATCTTAACCAGACTGAGAGATAATAAGCCATTTGGATTAAAAATGGGTCGTCCTTCCAGGAACTTAAGTAGTTTTTTTGATCAGGTGGTTGAATGTTTAGAAGGTCTTATCCATTTTAAAGGTAGCTACTCGCTGTTTCGGCAAACAATGGCAAGATTATACAGGAGTAACACCCATCTGTTGTTTATTAAGTATATGCACGATAATGATTTTTCCCTTTTTGATTTCTGCTTACTTATGATGTCGATGTTTTATCCGGTAAGAAATGTTGATCGGTATGTGGAATTTTTGGGAAGAAATGTTTTTCATTACGTTTATCAGTGGGAAAAATATCTGGAAAAATTCTACAGCGACGAAAATCCAATGGATAAAGCCGGCTGGCTTTACTTTTCTTACCCGAGATATGATAAAGTAGTTCGATGTCATTTAAACTTCGGTAAAATAGTTGAACAGGGTTTGATCTTGCCCATAAAAGACAGGCCGGGTAATCGATATAAGGTTTCTTACGTGTATGATTTTAACTGGTATTAAGGCCAGGTTAACCTTCATTCATGAATACAATAAAACAACCGCTGTGCTTCAATTTTTAAACATTGTCGCTACAGAAAAAGTATTTTCAGGCAATTTGGAATCTTTAGACAAGCAATCTACTCTAAAAGAAATAAATTTTCAAAGTTTAGATTACTGAGATAAGGGAAGTCATTTAAGCTTCCATTAAAGGTAATGATTAATGGCTCATCATAAGGTTTGTTTATCTTTCCATCTAACAATTGCTGAATATATCCGGCAAGGCTTCCTTCAAAAATATCTGTTATTTTCGGATACTCTTCTGCATTCTCAACGATAAAAACGTTGAACCCCTTACCAAAAGACTGATCAATGAAATCATATTCTATGTTGAGTGCATCAATTTTCGAAACGTAAACAAAACGTTTTGAAACCGAGTAGGTAAGTCGCTTGATAAATTCAGAGATTGCCTTCTGATCTGTTCCGGCAAGTACCAAAACACCTTTTGCATCTTCATTCCTGCTGAAGGCATCAACTACTTTAGGAAAAATGCTTTCGTATAAAGCGGTCATTTTTACTTCCTTCCCGCCACTGTTTTTCAGATTTGTTTCGGTAATGATTGAATTCCATTCATCCATTATGTATATCTTTCCGGCATAGCTATTATGCTGCTTAAAAAGGGATTGGATGAATTCTGTAAGATTATGAACCCTTTCGCCCGCATCATGGGTGTAGTTGATTTTGATGGTATCCTGATAAGCATATACCATTACATTTTTTTGCAGAAAAGCGAACCATTTTTTGGTTCTTCTTTCTCTGGAAAAGGCCAGGCACTCTTCGCGAACAAAAATGTTAGCCGGGTTTATATTTGTTGATCTTAGCCAGCGCAGCAATAGCTTGGCGTCCTGGTGTAAATAAGTAATTTGCTGGCAGGGGGCATCATTGAGCTTACCCATAAGGGTC
>CAYMLS010000581.1:0-2329 GCA_964390665.1 uncultured Bacteroidales bacterium
TTCTTTATCAAGCACAGATAAAATCGTGGGTTTTCTTGCTGACACTAGATAATAAACTTTTTGTAGTGGTCTCATTGATCAATCCGAAAACATTTTATCAGATCAACTTAAGCCCCTAACGAAATAAAAAACCAATGGTTGCCACAGCAAATATTTTTCAAAAAGAGTCTGCCTCCAAATCCTTTGATTTACAGCATCGCAAAACGATCGCTTTTAACATGGACCGGTATGATGCTGCTGTTATAAGAGGAAAGCAGCAATATTCTAATTTGTCGCTAGCCAGAAGACAAGCCTCCTTAAAAAAATACAGATCTGTTGAAAACCTGGAGAGAGTGCTGAAAAGTTTTGAGCAGAATTTTTCGAAAAGGGGAGGAGAAGTATTATGGGCGCAAAATTCACATGAGGCCAATGCGTACATATTAAAAATATTAAAGCAATTTGATGCACATACAGTGGTAAAATCTAAGTCGATGGTCACAGAGGAACTTGAACTTGATCATTTTCTTTCGCAAAATTCCATTGAATGTGTGGAGACAGATCTGGGAGAGTATATTGTGCAGATTTCGGGTGACAAACCTTATCATATTGTCACTCCTGTAATGCATAAATCAGCGGGTGACATAGCGGAAATATTTCATGAAAAGTTTGGATTACCCAAAGAAAGTACGCCTGTTGAAATCACCAGGTTTGTTAGGAAAACCCTCAGAAAAAAATTTGAAAATGCAGATGCAGGAATAACCGGAGCTAATTTTATCATCAGTTCAACAGGTTCTGTTGCCCTTACCGAAAATGAAGGAAATGGTGTTTTGTCTTCTTCTATGCCTAAATTACAAATTGTTATTGCGGGTATAGAAAAAGTAATTGAAAATCTTGAAGATCTGCACTTGTTTTGGCCTCTTCTGGCAACATTTGGTACGGGTCAGAATCTGACAGCTTATAACAGTATTCTGAATGGCCCTGCCAAAGAAGGTGAAGCAAATGGCCCTGAACACATGTTTGTAATACTACTTGACAACGGAAGAACGAATCTTTTGTCTAAAATACCCCAGAGGAGAGCACTTTCCTGCATCAGATGTGGTGCTTGTTTGAATGCATGCCCTATTTACAGAAATGTAGGCGGACATACCTATGGGAGTGTTTATTCAGGACCTATAGGTGCAGTTATTACACCCCATTTGAAGCCAACGCGCGACTATAAACATTTAAGTTATGCCTCCTCGTTATGTGGAAAGTGTACAGAAGTGTGTCCCGTAAATATTAATTTACACTATCAATTGCTTGAAAACAGGCATTATGCCGTAAGATCAAAATTATCTCCTGCAGTTGAAAACGTTGGTATGTGGGGTTGGCGTGTTGCCATGCAAAGAAGATGGATGATGGACTTTGTAGGTTCGGGTCTTAAAAATTTCATGATAAAAAGGCTTTTCGGTTCATCATGGGGAAAAAGGCGGAATTTGCCCACGATGCAAAAAAAGTCATTTAGACAACTTTGGGCGGAAAAGCAAAAAGAGAAAAAATAATCCATGATTCCACTCCGAAAACGAGTTTTCGGTAAATTGATTCTGTCGATCTACGCTTCGCCCCGGTTCGTGGATAATATAATTTTTGCAGTGGTCTCGTAAATTGATCAGAATTTCCTTATCACACTTCTTACTGAAGCAACATATCCAAAACCAAATAAATTTACGTGCACCAGTAAAGGGTATAAATTGGCGATCTCTACACTGTCTCTCCAGTTTTTTTCCAAAGGATATTCCTGATCATATGCGCTATAGAATTCTTCAGTAAAACCACCAAATAATTTCGACATACCAATGTCCATTAATCGGTGGCCGTAATAAACAGCCGGATCGAAAATACAAGGTTCTCCTTTATGATTGGTCATATAATTACCACTCCACAAATCGCCATGCAACAAAGAAGGGTTTTCAACAGGGAAAAAATGATCCAGTCGTTTATAAAGGTTTTCGAAAAACCGTGTGTCCGTTTTATCTAACAATCCGCTGTTGAGAGCCTGTTTGAGTTGAACTTCCAACCTTTGAACCACAAAGAATTCTATCCAGTCTGAATGAAATTGGTTGGATTGTTGCAGACTTCCAATAAAATTATCATGGTTAAGTCCGAACTGTTTGGCAGAATGGTTTTTGTGCAGTTTAGCCAGTTTTGTACCGAATTGTGTCCAAAAATGCTTTTGGGGGTTTTGTTGTTCTATAAATTCAAGGAGAATCATTCCATATTCCTGATCCTCATCAACCCCAATCGCCCGGGGAACAAAAATTTCACCAGCATCATGCAATAATTTAAGACCCTTCGCCTCTTTTTCAAACAT
>CAYMLS010000582.1:0-2323 GCA_964390665.1 uncultured Bacteroidales bacterium
TGCAGCCATTGGCACTGAAGTTCCAGCCTCCACCACGGCCCGAACGACCGGAGCTATTTGATGGTCCTTGCGGATTGAAACCAGGGCTGTTTTTATAGTAATCGTCATCGAACCAATCCTGACACCATTCCCAAACATTGCCGCTCATATCGTGTATGCCTAATTCATTGGGCTTCTTTGTACCCACTGGTTGGGTTTCATCTCCACTATTATCTTCAAACCAACACACGTCATATATATTATCGCTTCCGCTATATTTGTAGCCCCGGCTATTTTGCCCGCCTCTTGCGGCATACTCCCATTCTGCCTCGGTAGGCAGGCGATAGTTTTTGCCGGTGCGCTTATTTAGTTTGATAAGATATTTTTGAATATCATCCCAGCTTACCTGTTCAACCGGCCTGGTTTTACCCTCGAAATGGCTGGGGTTTTCGCCCATGATCGCTTTCCACTGATGTTGGGTTACGGGGTATTTACCTATGTAAAAACTATCTAAACTTACTTCGTGGGCAGGGTATTCATCATCTTCGCTGTCTGGTTCCTGTTCCGGTGTTGCCCCCATGGTGAAGGTGCCGCCTTCAACGAATATCATTTCGATGTTTAGGTTGTTGGTGGTTTCCATAAAGTATTTTTTATTTATTGATTTAGAATTCAGGTTCCAATCGCATGCAGTAAGAATAACTTTCGGTTTTTTGATTGTACGATTAACAGGTGGCATAAAGTCGCTGAGAATTGCACCATGACGTTGGTCGCCAGGTATATCCAAACCATTTTGCTCAACAACCTGCTGCAATATAATATCGGGCCTGGCGTTGTTACCCACTTCTGCAATGTCTGTAAGGGGTTCATGGCAAAAAGGATATGTCGTCAGTGATTTGTCTGGCGGTGCTGTACACATAGCCATGCTTTTGGGATCCGAATCTTTATTCTAGTCATTTTCCTTGTAGATATAAATGAAATTTTCAATGAGCTTTAATTGAAGGTTCACCTACCTTTGCTATTATAAATATTGGTTTTACGAAGATTATATTTTACGACTTTAATTTTTGGTTCTCTATCCAATTCTTCCCTTGTATCACTGCATTGTCAGGACCATTCACACCATTCTCATAAGAAAGATCAATGATTTTAAGTACTTCACTATATGGATCCGATTGTTGCCTTGTTCCTTTGCTGAAAGCATAATAATGTTGATTAGCACCATTGAGTTGGTCAATAACATCTTCCAGGAAAACATCGTCTGGAAAAACCAGAGAATGTATTATTTCAGTATCTGGACCATTATTTTCCTCTACTATATAGGGTTCATCCATGCGCAGCAAAAAGAGTTCTTTTATGGATATACGGCCCTGAAAAAAAAGTTCTAAAGCCGTATTGTTGACCTTTGTGTAAACATTTACGTTCTTTTTATCGCACCTGGCCATAAGATACAAACGTTCTTTTTGAGGATCTCCTTCAGGATCAACATTTTCTCTTATAGCCAAAATAGTTCCTTCAGCGCTTAGGATATCTTTGATTTGACCTACTTCTTGAAATACCATATTTGCAATAGTTTTTAATTTGTGGTTTGCATTGAATTTATTTTCTTATATGTATTTGATGCGACTAAATGTCATTCTTTAAAAATCCGCTATATAAAATGTCAAGCACCTCTGTTGTAGGGTTTTCGACACGCATTCCTTTTGGAAGTTGAAAGTAATACTCGTTTCCGCATTGAAGGGTACTCAATACTGATCTATCAAGATACTCATCATAAAATACAAAATCTCGCGTGTACTTGCCGGGACTTACATTTTTTCCACTTCTTATTTCCAAAATAAAAGGTTCGTCTATTCTTAAAAGGAAGAGCTCCTTCAGGGTTATCCGACCTTGAAAATAGAAAGAAAGAGATTGAATGTTTACTTTTGCGAATACTCTTGTCCGATGTTTATTTGCCCATCCTTTGAGAAAGATTGCAGTTGATTCTTTGAATTTATCTTCAGCTTTTACAATAATGTTGCCTTCCACTATTTCAAAAATTCCCCCTTCGGAGTTTATTAGATCTGGGAGTTTAGGGATTTTTTTTAAAAAAACTTGGACAATATCTTTTGGCAGTGCATCACTGATGCGTTTAAGAAAATCATTAAATTCGTTGTCATCAAATTTAGTAACCACTTTAAGTAGTTGGTTTGGAATGCTCATGTTTATAAGTTTTTCCATGGCTTCTTCTCTGGTAATGCCTATCATTTTTTCTCTTAGGCCCATATTTTTGTTTTCTTTATTGATTATTATTAATGCGAAAAAAGTTATTGAATTGATATGGTAAAAAGCTAATCATCTATTTCTT
>CAYMLS010000583.1:0-2322 GCA_964390665.1 uncultured Bacteroidales bacterium
TATACCTCAGCGGGTTGTTCCAAACATAACTGTAGCGGTTGTAGCTCTGGGAAAATTCCAATTCAAGTGGGATTATCAAAGAACGAAAATTATTGGGGTAAAGATAATAAATTCTGATCGGGTTGTCTGGCAAATGGCAGGTGCCGGAGGATTGGAGGTATCCGGGCGATTTAAACCAATACAATTGAAGGTGTTTGTATTTGGGTATTTTTTAAAACCAGGTTCTTATTCTTCATGGAAAGGGCATTTGAGGATGTGGTTTCGGTTGGGTTCAGGGCTAAAACCGTAGTGCTTTAGTACTGTTTCGATGCTTAAACGCTGCTTTATTTCTTGGATTTCCATAATATTTGAAAAAAGTTAAAAAATTATTTTTAGTACCAATTGGTGATAAAAATAATATATTGGTTCTAAATAAACAAAACTTTTATGATTTGAATAGTATAAATAAGTGTTGTATTTTTGTTCTGATTTGTTTTTTATAGGTACTTAAAGCACTTATTTATGACTTTTGGAGAACGTATTTCATCATTAAGGAAAAAGCTAAAATGGTCACAGGACGAGTTAGCAAAAAAGGTCGGAACTTCTGCGCCTATTATTGGAAGGTATGAACGCAATGAGATTAAACCATCTTTTGAGACCGCTAAAAATATAGGTGATGCACTTGGGGTAACTCTTGATTATTTACTTGGTGATTCGGGAAATGCCATTTTAGATAAAGAGCTTTTAAAAAGACTTGAAGATATTGAAAGCCTTACCAAAGACGATAAAGAAAAAATCTATTATTTCATTGATATGGCTGTAAGGGATGCCAAAGCCAGACAAGCTTATAAATAATTAAGTCATGAAACAAATACCAATTATCTGTTTATTACTTATTTCTATAAATGCGTTCTCTCAATATTCATTTTACCAGATAAATATTAATGAAGGGTATGGACTACTTAAGCAGAAAGACATTAATGGTGCTATTATTAAATTTAGTGAAGCTTTAGAAGTAGATACTTTTAAAGTTGAAGCTTAATATGGATTAGGTGTTGCATATCAATATTATTGTCAAACAACAGGAAATTACTGTAATGAATCGTTATTTTTTCTCAATAAGGCAATTTCTATTGATGACAAATATCGAAAATGTTATTACAACAGAGGATGCTGTAAAGTAATTATGAAAGATTACAATGGTGCTATCGAAGATTTTACCCAGGCAATAGTTAAATACCCTGATAATTCACAGTATTATTTAAGCCGTGGCACATCGTATTTAAAACTTGATATGAGAGATGAAGGGTTTGCAGATATTAAAAAAGCGGCAGAGTTAAAATCCCCTGCCGCTAAAATATTGTTAGAATCACAAGATTGTAAATAACTATTTTTCCAAAAATGGAAAACTTAAAGTCCCATTAATCATTCCGTAAATTATTGGACATATGAACACAAACAAAACAGGAATTGAAAAGATAACCCAAATTGGCACTTTGTATTTTTCCTTTTGAAATTTGTTCCGCAAATCATTTAATTTCTCGCTCTTTAATTTTCTTTTAATCCAATATGAGTTTAAAATAATTAATATAATCGCTAAGGGTACTCCTATGTAATATTTAATTCTATTATCTACCCCTAGCATTTGGGGTTCAACTTTTGTAAACAAATTGATTATCAACATCAAAGGCACTAACAATGATGCTTGAAGTAACACCATAAAATTAACGGTATTTGATATTGCCATTGAAACATCTTTTTTATTAAAATGCTCAAAAGTTCTATATATTACCCAGTCAAACATAGTTCTATCTATTTTTTCCGTTTTTCTAATATTCCCAATCCAGTAAAGGTGCACCTACCGAGGAATCTATTCTATCAGAAATGGATGTGCCTCTTATTAAGCCTGTTCCAAAATCAGCAACAAACCAAAGACCAGCAATTGGTGCTCCCCATCCTGTAAATGCAATTCCTGTCATTGTTGCACTTATTAAATCAGAAGTATTAACTTGTGAATTATAAGCAACATCAGCTACAACTATTACACCACCAACAACACCAAGCTTTTTACTAAACCCTTTAGCTGCATTGTATGTGTTGGGCAACTTTGCATTTTTAATCCCTGCAAGTTTATTATTAATAGCAACTTGTCTAACATATTCTTTAGCGACAGTTTTAACTCTACCATTGACTAAGCTAGCTCCTCCAACTGTTTTTCCAGTATGGTCTATTGCAGTATTAATCCAATCACCCCCTCCATTCGCGCCCCTCCCCCACCAATCCGGAACGCCGCCTGTCAATCTGCCACTTCCTGCTCTTCCACTCCATATAACATGAACGATG
>CAYMLS010000584.1:0-2316 GCA_964390665.1 uncultured Bacteroidales bacterium
ACTCCCGTTTTTCTCTCCCTGATGAAAACTAATTTTATGGTGACAAACATATGAATAAAATCTTATAACTTCCCCTCCTCAATATTAAATAATTGTTAAATGCTTCATTGTTCTGATTTAATGCTTTTGTTTTTAGAAGTTTACATCAGAAAAATCAGGCAAAAACATTTTGAAAACCATCTCATCCTTCAGGTATTCAACAGGAAGAAAACCTTTTACATAACTCAACCGGTCAATTAGCAGCAGTTCACCATCAAGTTGATTGCTCTCGCCTGAATAGAGCGATTCGTTGATCCATTTAACTTTTGCGAAATTGGCCTCTTTGAGCAATGGATTAAGAAAATGCTTATTTGAATCGTGTGAAAGAACCATGAAATTTTCATTTTGTGCTGCCATGGGTATGATTCTTTTGAACACGGGCATATTGCAGGGGGAGCAGGCGTGGGCTTTCAGGTAGAGAACAGCCAGCAGTACTTCATCTGAAAAGCCTGCCGGAGTAAACCCGTAAATTTGCACGGGCGTTTTACCTATGTTTAATTCTAGCGCTTCCTGCAAAATATCTCTTTTATATTTGCTTAGGTTCATTTCCTGCTCCATATTCTTTTTATCCCGGATTTGGTATAAAACAATGCTTCATTAGTTTTCTTTACCGAAAAGCTGATCCAAACGAAAAGGGTAATAAAAAATACTACAAGTATAAAATTTACATCTGGCTTCATGTAAACATATTTTTTAAATCTATAAGTCAACAATTTAAGATATCAACGAACGAACCTAGCCTGCTCATCAATTTTTCCGCTCTATGTTTATTGTAATTATTTATGGATTATTATTTTTAACATATTAATGCAGACTTGGTATTTTTCGCCATCAATTACATCAATTCAATAATTAGCAGGGTGTTTTTATTTGAACGAATATTTAAGAATTATCGGATTTTGATTTTCACTAATGTCTTCGTAAATTTCTAAACCAGGTGAATCCATTTTTTCCTTTGGCAGTAAGACTTTTAAATGCAATGGATCAGCGACCGTAAACAATCCGGATTCATCAAAAAGCGGATACGTTGGAAACATAATTCCCTCTTTAAATTCGTCAAAAATTATATAGTGACCGCTTTCTTTGAAATACATCAAGGTATAAAAAGTGTTTTTTAAAAAAAATTGACTGATGATTAGTAACTCATTTTCTAAGAAAGAGGAGAAAAGGTGTATAAGAGAATTATTTTCGAAGTATTCATCATAGTATTTACGATTCATATCAACTTTAAGTGTTGTATAGTCAAAATTATAAGTTCCAAAATCCCAGGTTAAATAAGGCAAAACCTTATTTTCTTCTGCCACATAGATGGAATTAGAGTAAGATTCAAATACACGGAGTTTCCCATTATTTTTATGAAAGGGATGCCAGTTAAATGCAGATGGCAAATACCTGCTTATAAAAGAGGGCAATTCACGTTGTTCAGCAATAATCATCTGCTCTTTTAATGAATAGAATAAGACTGGATTATTCTCAAAAATTTGATAAAACACAGTTGTATCCTGTGAAATATTCTTAAAAAAATGTACTGCTCTTACGCTTTCTGGCAATTGATAGGAGTCCATAAATTCGCCCCTGTCACGACTATACTTCAAAACTTCTCCAAATGGAGTTAACAAGTCAATACTATTGGTATATTTATTAATATCAAAATCTGTGGCCCTTAAATATTCACCTGGTCCTCTACCTATATTTTGTATCTTGAATAAGAACTTACCTTTTTTGTTAAAAGCAAAAACTCCCGCTTGACGTTTGTCAAAAATATAATAAATATTATCAGCATAAATAGCCTTAGATACCTCACCGATCAGGCAATACCCGCATGTTTCAAGATAGATAACATCAATTGACTTAAAAACATCATAAAAGGAAACATCCTCTCTACTGTTTTCAACCTCAATAGGTATTATTAAGTGTGAAGTATTTTTCTCTGTTTTGCATGAATATAGTAGAACAATTATTAAAAAGTACAACATGTATAAGTATTTCATAATAAATATTTCTATTTGAATATTCTTAAAAAGGCAGATTCTCAAAAAGAACCTGCCATAAATAATTATAAACTCATACCGCCTGGGCATGTCTCTGCACAGTAATCACTCCCTAATCCAGACCATGTACAGTCATATTTCCATCCCCATCCTTGCGGTGGCATATATGCCTGTGTTCTCCTACACCAAAAACAGTCACCCCAATCTTTATCTGGTCCTGCACATGTAATGCCCCCTCCACCTTCATGATCAGATTCATCAATGATAACCGTAGGATCTCCGGCCA
>CAYMLS010000585.1:0-2307 GCA_964390665.1 uncultured Bacteroidales bacterium
CATCCCATGTCATCTATAAGGATCAAGAGCATGTTTGGTTTTTGTTTCTCCTCTTCTTGTTTGCAGTTTGCAAGAAAGATAGTTGGTAAAACAGTTAAGCCCAGAATTGATATTAATTTATTCATCTGTTTATAATTTTATTAAATAGGTCCCCGTTCTTTTCTTACGGGGGAGCTCGCTAGCACTCTGACTGCATGTTTTACCATGCCGCGTATTATAATCATGTGCGTGTTTGTCAAAATTTTTGTCATGCTCAGTTCATATATTAAATATTTTTTAACCAACCTATGGTATCATTAAATTCGACTGCTTGTTGTACGATTTCTTTTTTCAGTTGTTGCAATTTATCCTGATGCTTAGCCTCGTTCGCAAGATTATTCATTTCCCACGGATCTGCGTTGATATTGAACAATTGTTCGGTATTCTGGCCATTCACATGATAAAGGATGAGCTTGTAATCATCTTTTCTAAAAGCTCTCTGAAAATCCCTGTATGCATAATACATCACTGGTCTGGTTGCTATTTTGGGATTATCCAAAGTATTATAAAAGCTTTTTCCCTGAACCGAAGAAGGTATCTCAAAATCGAGCATTTCACAAATGGTTGGATAAATGTCAAAAAGATAAACAAATCCGGAACGTGTGGCACCTTTTTCAATTCCCGCGCCTGAGAACACTAATGGTACATGAATGCTGTGTTCATAGAGATTTTGTTTCCCCATTAATCCGTGCTGGCCAACCGCCAGTCCATTGTCGCCGGAAAATATAATAATGGTATTCTCAAGCTGTCCGGTTTGGTCAAGTTTCTGAATGATATCACCTATGCGGTCATCTATATGGGTGATCATAGCATAATAATCACGGAGGTGTTTTTTTATTTCGGATTTTTTCCGTGGTTTGTCAGCCAGTTCTTCATCACGGATAACAAGCTGCCCATTGTCAAAAGGATGTTCAGGCATAAAATTTGGCGGAAGTGAGATGCTGGATGTATCATACATATCAAGGTATCTTTGAGGCATGGTGCGTGGATCATGAGGCGCCATGTAAGAACAATAAATAAAAAACGGGCTATTTGAATTGTATTCATCAAGGTAATCTATCACTGCATCAGAAAAAATATCCGTTGAATGAATCCCGCTGTACAAATGACTGCCTTCCAAAGTATCCAGGTCATTCCGGCAACAAGGGCTTTCGGTTTTATATCGTGAATCTTCATATTCTCCTGTTGAATCATAATTAAACAATGGGGTATTCCAGTGATCATCCATCCCCCCGAAAAATATATCTTTCCCTTGATTGAAACATCGGTTAAAAGCTGCTTTGCCATTGTGCCACTTACCTGTTCCAAAGCAATTGAAGCCATTTTGTTGTAAAGTGGCGCCGATTAATCGGTGATCATCCGGAATTGCCCTTCCATGTCTTTCCAGGCTGTTAAGATTCCTTCCTGTTAAAAGCATGGCTCTGCTGGGCATGGATACAGCCCCTGAATAACTGCCATTGATATAAGCATTTTCAAAAGTGGTTCCGTTTTTTACCAGATTATCCAGATTAGGCGTAATTATTTCCTCGTTGCCTAATGCATGGATGGTATTAAAAGGTTGATCGTCAGCAAATAAAAATAATATATTTGGATTATCTGAAGATACATTCTTAATTGTTTCACTTTCCTTTTCCTGGCATGAAGTCAATAATACCAGATAAGCTAATGTTTGAATTTCCTTTTTCATATTTTCATCTGTTTATAATTTTATTAAAGCGGTTCTCGTTTTTCCAACGAGAGAGCTCGCCAGCACTCTGACTGTTCGTTTTTCGATGCCACGACTTATAATCATGCGCGTGTGTGTCAAAATTTTTGTCATGCCCGGTTCATCATATAATTTACATATTTAATTTTTCTGTTGTACGGTGAGAACAATAAGGTTTAGTTTCGCTGCTATATTGCGATCTCCATAGGGTCAAAAAGACATGATATTTGCCGGTTTTTTTGATGTTTGATATCCGGAAAATTTAAAACATAATATTTTCACGAACCAAAGCTCTGCAAAATCAATTTTCAAAAACGTACTTTTGGAGTGGACGCAGTATTTCATGGCAAAACCACGGTCAAAGATAATAGATATTCAGAAAAGGGATCGAAACTTTGTTTCAGTCTAAAACAAATATTCATCTGTTTATAATTTTATTAAATAGGTCAGATGGAGCTCGTTAGCACTCTGAATGCATGTTTTACCATGCCGCGCATTATAATCATGGGCGTGTGTGTCAAAATCTTTGTCATGGCTCGGTTCATCTGTTTATAATTTTATTA
>CAYMLS010000586.1:0-2283 GCA_964390665.1 uncultured Bacteroidales bacterium
TGACGCTTTCTTTATCAAGCACATAAAAAACCGTGAGTTTTCTTGCTGACACTAAATACGAAACCTCTGCTTTTAAAAATATGATGCATGCAAATGTTTTGACAAAAGCACAAAAAAATGGAACATTTTGTAAGTTTTTATACAAAGTATGCCACTAAATCAATAATTTCGCAGAAATTTCATCTGTTCATAATTTTATTAATTCGGTTCTCGTTTTTTCCAACGAGAGAGCTCGCCAAAACGCTGACTGCATGTTTTGCCATGCCGCAAATTATAATCATGCGCGTGTGTGTCAAAATCTTTGTCATGGCTCGGTTCATCGGATAAAAATCAAAATAAACTGAAAATGAGAAATTATATTTTATCAATGATAATCATTCTTGCAGGTATGTCATCCTGCTCAAGCAGCAACTCCGGAAATCAATCCAATGAAAATGAAATAGTTACACAGAACTTTGAGGAAGAAAGAAAAAAAGTATCTGTCAGCACCAGCAGTGGTGATTTGATCATTGAATTATACAATGAAACACCCCTGCACCGGAATAATTTCATACAACTTGTCAATGATGGTTTTTACGATGGTTTATTGTTTCACAGAGTTATCAACCAGTTTATGATACAAGGCGGAGATCCCGAATCCAAAAATGCGCAACCAGGTCAAATGCTCGGAAATGGTGGTCCGGGGTATACCATACCTGCCGAATTCAACGAAAACCTGTTGCACGAAAAGGGCGCACTGGCAGCAGCAAGATTAGGAGATCAGGTCAACCCTGATAAAGAATCCTCCGGCTCGCAATTCTATATTGTTCAGGGAAGAACCTACACAAATGAAGAACTGGATACCTTTGAACAAAGAATGGGAAAAGCAATGTCTGCCAAACAAAGGGAAATCTATACCTCGGTTGGGGGAACCCCTCACCTCGATGGTGGTTACACCGTTTTTGGAAAAGTGATCAGTGGAATGGATATCATTGATGAAATTGCTGCTGTTGAAACCGATGGAAACAACCGCCCTTTGGAGGATGTGGTAATCATCGAAATGAAAATTGTTGAATAAAACCCAAAAAATTCATACAATGAATGACAAAATAAAAGAACTGGTCAAAGAAGTTGAATCTTTCAACTCAGAAAAACTGGAGAATATTGAAGATTTCAGGATAAAAATGCTATCCAAAAAAGGAAAGATCAGTCAACTTTTCCAGGAGTTTAAAGAATTACCCCCCGAAAGAAAAAAAGAGGTGGGGCAAAAGATCAACTTGCTGAAAAATAATGCCATTGAAAAAATCAATACGCTCAAACAAAAAGCAGAAGAAAGCAATAGTGATAAGGGTGATCAAAAGTATCATGATTTAAGTTTGCCGGTAGAATTTCTGGAACCAGGTACCCGGCACCCCATATCTGTTGTCAGAAATCAAATCAATGAAATTTTTGAGAAGATCGGTTTTGTAATTTCCGATGGACCAGAAATTGAGGATGACTGGCACAACTTTTCGGCACTCAATTTCACAGAAGACCATCCGGCACGCGATATGCAGGATACCTTTTTTGTGGAAAAAAATCCGGATATTGCCCTGCGCACCCACACATCCTCTGTGCAGGTAAGGGTTATGAGCAATCAAAAACCGCCCATCAGAACCATATCACCGGGCAGGGTTTTCCGCAATGAAGCCATTTCTGCACGTGCACATTGTATTTTCCACCAGGTGGAAGGACTGTACATAGACAAGGGGGTATCTTTTGCTGACCTTAAACATGTTCTCAATCATTTTGCCCGGGAATTTTTCGGAGCGGATGCCTCCATCCGGCTGCGACCTTCCTATTTCCCTTTTACAGAACCCAGCGCTGAAGTGGATGTTTCCTGTCCGTTTTGCAAAGGAACAGGTTGTAATATTTGCAAAGGAACAGGCTGGGTGGAAATTATGGGTTGTGGAATGGTTGATCCCAACGTATTGCAAAATTGTAATATCGACCCTCAAATTTATTCAGGATATGCTTTTGGTATGGGTATTGAAAGAATTACCATGCTCAAGTATCTTGTGAATGACTTGCGCCTTTATTTTGAAAATGATATACGTTTCCTCAAACAGTTTCAGAGTGCATGGTAAGGGTACTCTGACCTTTGCTCCCGGCAAAAAAACAAATAACCCCCTTTGCAGTTTGAAAAATACTGCACAGAAACTTTCCAAAACAGGTAGCGGTCATTTTTGAAAACTATCGCTACCTGTCTTTTATATAAAACAATAATGAGTCCAGTCAGAAAACTCGTTTTTGGAAAAATTCGTG
>CAYMLS010000587.1:0-2279 GCA_964390665.1 uncultured Bacteroidales bacterium
TTTTTCTAATCGTCCGACGAGCGGGTAGTCGTTGGACGACGGTCGATATTACCGGGAGAGTGGTTTGGGAGATGTTTTGTGCTACCCATATTTGCGCGCCGCTGGCGCTGGATGGAGGATGGGGTAAGGTTAAGGTGGTGTTAAAGATAGGTTTGCAGGTGGATAAAGGCGCAGAGCGCTGATATTATGGTAGAAAACGATGATGTACCACCAACTGAAGGCGCGTAGCGCTGACATTATGATCGTTCGTTACCATGTCTCGGCATTAGACGAGATTTTTTATCCACAAATGAGCGCAAATGAAGGCACAAATTTTCTCAAATTGGGATACAATTCAGATCAAATCACGTTTTCAGTCGTCGGACGAGCTGGAAGTCGTTGGACGATGGGCAAACGGGATTGGTAAGACCGGTGAAAACATCCGGAATGCCACAGGTCAACAGCAAAAACGGTCAACTTATTTCAGGCAAGGACAATTGGTTGTTTATTATTCCTTGTTCCTTGTTTGGTGGTTGTTGTTCCTTGTTTGTTCCTATGTTATCAGGCTCCTCAAGTTTTTTATATTTAGTTTTTAATTTTTCGCTTTCAAGATACTCTTCGAAGGTAATAAAAGAAAAACCTGCGGTTTGCAGGCTTTGGAGGAGCTGGTGGTAGGTTTGTAGGGTGAAGTCCATGATTAGTTATTTGTATTTCCGAAATTGAACAAGACCTGATACAGATATTCAGGATTTAATTTTATCCTTTATCTTAAAAATCAATTCTTTCACTGAAACGACATGAATGTGTGGTTTTACAGGCCATCCTTTTTCCAAGGGTGCTACAATATAGGTTTCAACAGGGTAAATATCTTCGATTGCATTATAGGAGCCCTTTGTCATTGAAGGCGAAACACTTGATTTACATTCCAATGCGAATACTTTATTTTTATACTCCATAACGAAATCTACTTCAGCACCCGCCGCTGTGCGATAAAAATAAAACCGGGCTGATTGAAAATGCCCCTGTAAGTTTGTTAAAACAATCTGCTCCCAAAAAGACCCCAGCACAGGACTGCCAAGAATTTGCTCAAAAGTTTGCAAATGAAGTAAAGCAGCAGTTAATCCCGAATCCGAAATATACACTTTGGGGGCTTTTACCATGCGTTTGCCGGAATTTGACATATAGGGAGGAACAACCTTCAGCATAAATGTTCCTTCAAGTAAATCGATATAATTGCGAATGGTAACATTACTAACACCCAGTGATTTTCCCAGCATAGAATAATTAACCGTTTGCCCATTTGTGTGGGAAAGCATCTGCCAAAGCCTGCGCATGGTTTCAGTTGAGAAGCCTGACCATTGCAATAAATCTCTTTCTAAGAAAGTGCTGATAAAGTCCTCACGCCACTTGAATGAAAGGGTTGAGTTTTCCTGTAAAATGCTTCGTGGGAAGCCTCCCCCGGCGATATACTTCTCTAATGCAATGAGTTTGTCTATTTCATCCCATAAAAACGGAGTTAAGTGAATATAAGAAATGCGACCTGCCAATGATTCAGAACTTTGACGCAGTAAATCACGGCTTGCAGATCCCAAAATAAGGAACTTTTCATTTTGCCCCCAATCATCTACCAGGCTTCTTATAAGTGGAAATAACTCCGGTTTTCGTTGAACCTCATCGATACAAAACAACATCTCTTTTTGAGATGTGAAAAACCATTCGGGATCGGTAAGCTTTTGCAAATCAGAGGGGCGTTCTAAATCAAGGTAAATAACATTGCTGTATTCTTCCAGAATTTTTTTGGCTAGTGTAGATTTACCGCATTGACGAGGCCCTACCAATCCAGTAACAGGATTGTTTTTCAATGCCGTAAAAACCTGTTTTTCTATTAATCGTGGTATATACATGTGCAAGTTTTACCTTGCAAATTTAAATTTATATTTTAGATATGCAAGGTTTTTTGTGCAAACAGCTAAAGATAAAAGAAAAACCTGCGTTTTGCAGGCTTTGGAGGAGGGTTAGATAAATTTTCAATGTAAAATCATTCATATATTCCAATTATTATTACCAGCATAAACCCTCATAATTAGGGAACTTTAAATCAGTAACTTTAACCAAATCAATAAAGAATTTATCTGCATAGTTTTTGATAATACTTTCTATCCCTTTTATTTTATGTGTAATTACAACAATTTCAGAATTTTCTACTACATTCACTAAATTGTCACTTATTAGTGAAGAGAAGTGCGGAATATGTTCCTCGATGAAGTCTTTGTTTGTGCCCGTCAACATAGAAACATTTA
>CAYMLS010000588.1:0-2270 GCA_964390665.1 uncultured Bacteroidales bacterium
ATGGCAACCAATTATTACTTTTATGATCTGCTGGCACCCATTCAGGATCTTCTTAGGATCAATCTCGGGTTTTCTGCATCTGATTTTGGGCTGGTAATGTCGGCATATGCTTTTCCCAACGTGTTTCTTGCCATGGCCATACTCGGTGGCATTATCCTTGACCGGATCGGGATCAGAATAACAGGCTTTTCTTTCATACTCCTTATGAGCCTGGGAGGCGCACTTACTGCCTATGCCGCCTCATCGTATTTTTTAAATGGTGGGTTCGGGTATGGTTTGCTTGACTCGTTTCTGACCCAATACACTCCTCAGTTGAAGATGATGATCATTGGTTTTTTCCTCTTTGGTTTAGGGGCCGAAACCAGTATCGTTGTATTGTCGAAGGTAATTGTAAAATGGTTTAAGGGGAAAGAACTTGCCCTGGCCCTGGGATTGAACCTCGCCATAGGCCGACTGGGTGCGGCACTTGCCTTTACCCTTTCTCCGCGCCTCGTGCATCCCGAATGGACTACCGCCATTTATTTTGGTGTTTTGCTGCTCTGGATCGGATTGCTGGGTTTCATCGTTTACATGTTGGTTGACTATAAGGTTGACAAACAGGAAAATATAGACCTGAAAGACCCCGAGGAAGAATTCAAACTCAGCGACCTGAAAGACCTGGTTACCAATCGCTCTGTTATATACATCACCCTGCTTTGTGTTACCTTTTACGCTGCTGTTTTTCCATTTCTGAAGTTTGCCCCCGACCTGCTGATGAACAAGTTTTCCATGGCCAGGCAAATGGCAGGCGATGTTACCTCTTACCTGATGTACGGTACCATTTTGCTCACCCCTTTGTTTGGATGGTTTGTCGACAACAAAGGGAGGAGTGCCACATTGATGTATCTGGGATCTGCACTGCTCATTGTTGCTCACCTGATGTTTGCCCTCACATACATCGAACCCCGTGTGCCCATCGTACTGCTGGGTATTGCCTTTTCGCTTGTTCCGGCTGCCATGTGGCCTGCTGTTACCAAAATTGTCCCCAATTCTAAGATCGGTACGGCTTATGGTTTTATGTTTTCCGTGCAAAACATCGGGTTGTTTATATTCCCTATGCTGATAGGGTTTGTTGTAGACGCCTCTAATCCCAACTACCGTACCTCTGTTGACCAAAAGCAGTTTGTTTCCGTTCAGCAGAATGACATGAGATACACAGGACAGTATCTTAACAGAAAGGATGAACCGGTCAGTGATAAGCAAATCAATGTAAATGCCATTGTTTTTGAAGATACCTTGAACAGCAAGATCATTTGGAACGAAAATCATCAGGTGAAAACAGATGATCTCGGTCGTTTTACCATTGAGATCGGAGAAGCAGAAACCATCCTCTCTGTCGATTTCTCTCAATTGTTGGATGCCTATACCTATACTGCTGAAATATCTTTAGAGCAGGATTCAGAGGCAGATCTTGTTGTTTATGACGGAAGATTTGATCGTGATGAAAATGATGTTTTCAGAGAAAAAATACCCGCTGCTTTTGAGCATTTATATGGCAAGACAAACGATGGAGTGATCACCCTTTATCATGATGCTGAAGAGAAAGTCTGGCAGGAGACCATCAGGTTTTATATTGATGAAAATGGTCGTTTTGAAGTAATTATGGGTCAGGGCAGTGTTTTATATGCCGAAAACCAGTACTTTGGAATATCCAATAAGGTACATACTGCTGAAATTATCAAACCCCTGAATTATACCAATCCAATGCTCGTATTCTCTGTTTTAGGGTTTTTCGGTCTGTTCTTTGCATTTTTGTTAAAAAGAGAAGACAAAACCTCGGGGTACGGTCTGGAGCAACCCAACAAAGAAGATTAATATTAGGGTGGAAACATTGACAGACCCCGGGCTAAGCGGAATTTGCTGCTTAGCCTGGAGCAGATTGGTCCGAAGCTAAGCGGAATTTGCAATTCCGCCTGGAATACATTGAATTTGCAATTCAAAAGAAATGAACATCGTTGTTGATAATGTCAGCGCTACGCGTCTTGGGGGATCGTGCTGGTGCTGCTTTTTCTACTATAATGCCGGCGCGCTGCGCCTTGGGGGATAGGTAGTAGCAAGGTTTTGTTTTTCTTTCTGGTCGTCCGACGAACAGGAAGTCGTCGGACAATGGACGATTGCCCTACACCCGTGGCGACCGCTTCTGCTGTTCAACTAAACGAAGTCGTCGGACAATGGACGATTGCCCTACGAATGCCCCCAGCGGGGGCAAATAGCGATAGAAAAATGTTCAC
>CAYMLS010000589.1:0-2252 GCA_964390665.1 uncultured Bacteroidales bacterium
TTTTATTGGCGGTGGTGGTAGGCATTTTCTTTTACTATGTTTTTAAATACACCGGCCCATGGGGAAGTTTCTGGACTTTTCTGCTTATTTTAATTTTAGCCGGACTGGCAGCAGGAAGGTGGATTGAACCTGTCGGGCCTGTGTTTTATGACGTGGCCTGGGTGCCTGTCCTTTTGGTGATATTGCTTTTTGCATTGCTCTTGGCTGCCGTATCGCCCACAGAACCCAGAGAAAGATATGTAACACCTGCCGAAAAACAAGAAATAGAAAGGGAGGAAACACCCGTATTGGCTTTGGGAGTTATTTTCTGGGTATTCTTCATTTTTCTAATTGTGGTAACCGTGGCCGGATTTTTCAGATATTAAAACTATCGCCCGGATACACTCACTAATAATGAATCAGTAAACGGACAAAATTTCAAAATTTTTCATTTTCGTTTCTGTTCATCAACAAAACAATTTTTTTATTATCCATTTAAAACAGGAGGTACTGTTATGATCGTTAAAGTAATTGAAGTAATTGGAACATCAGACCAGGGTTTTACAGAAGCAACCCAAAATGCTGTTACGGAAGCGGCACAATCTGTAAGTAACATCAAATCTATTTATGTGAAATACATGAACGCAAATGTGGAAAATAACAAGATTATTTCCTATGCGGTAAATGCAAAAATATCATTTGAGATCAGAAAATAGAATGATTTCCATTAAAATTCATGAGTTATCATGATTGGTCTGTAAAGGTTACAGTATTTTTCTGTAACCTTTTTTATTCTATCCCCAGCTCTTTGATCTTATTGTAAAGTGTTTTTCTGTCTATCTTTAGTAAACGTGCAGCTTCAGATTTGTTGTTGTTACTGTCTCGCAGGGCATGCTCCACGATGATCCTTTCTGCCTGATTGGAGGCCTCTTTCAAACTTAGATCTTTGTCCGAACTCATTATTTCCGAAACTTCCTGTTTACTGTTTTGTTTGATCTCTTCAGGCAGGCAATCGTTCGTTACAGTTTCAGTGCGGGTGATCAGCACACTGCGCTTAATGATATTTCTCATTTCTCTCAGATTACCATACCAGGTGTAGGATTTGAAAGCTTTTTCAACTTCATGGTCAAAATCAAGAACACTCTTATCCAGTTCACCATTTGCCTGTTCTAAAAAATGTTTGGCAAAAATCATGATATCATCCTTGCGCTCTCTCAGGGGAGGAAGTTCCAGTTTAAACTCATTGAGGCGGTGATAAAGGTCTTCACGGAATCCACCCTCCCGGGCATGATCTTTCAGGTTGCTGTTGGTGGCGGAAATAATTCTGACATCAATAGAAATGGGTTTGGTGTCTCCCACACGGGTAATAACTTTTTGCTGAATGGCTCTTAAAAGTTTCACCTGTGTTTCGTAAGACAGGTTGCCGATCTCATCCAAAAAGATGGTGCCACCGTTGGCCATTTCAAAATAACCTGCTTTGTCGGAGATAGCGCCCGTAAAAGATCCTTTTATATGCCCGAAAAGCTCGCTGGCGGCCAATTCTTTGGGAATGGCTCCACAGTCAATGGCCACAAATTTTTTTGTTTTTCTTTTGCTGTACCTGTGTATCAGACGGGCAATATACTCTTTCCCCGAACCGGTTTCTCCCTGTATCAATACCGACATATCGGTAGGTGCGACCAATTTTGCCTGACTGATCAGGTCGAGCATCTTATCACTCGAACCGGTTATAAACTCATTTTCAGTTTCATGGTCGCTGGTTTCCTTGCTTTTGATGGCATTTTTAACCACAGCACTGATGTATTCAGGATGAATAGGCTTGGTAACATAATCAAAGGCCCCTGATTTGATCGTGTCAACAGCAGTTCTGATCTCGGCATAGGCGGTCATCATGATAATAGCGGTATCAGGCGACATCTTCCGGATGTGCAGCATCAACTCAGTACCTTCGATATCGGGCAGCCGGATGTCGCACAGAACAGCGTCAAAACTTTTCTTTTTCAAAAGCTGCAACGCTGGTTTCCCTTTTGTGAGTGACTGGGTGTTGTATCCCTGCCGGTCAAAATAATTGCTGAGCAAGTCAACAATGTAGAGATCATCATCAATAATTAGAATAGATTTTTTCATCTGGTTATAATTTTATTAAATAGGTCAGATGCCTGTCTCGTTTTTTTCAACGAGAGAGCTCGCCAGCAGACTGACTGCATGCTTTGCCATACTGAGAATTATAATCATGGGCGTGTGTGTCAAAATTTTTGTCATGCTCGGTTCAT
>CAYMLS010000590.1:0-2238 GCA_964390665.1 uncultured Bacteroidales bacterium
CACGCTGATCCCGATATTTGTTTTGAGGTTATCAAAGCATGTTTCAATGGAGGATTAAAGGTTTTTGAATTTACCAACAGAGGCGATTATGCGCATGAGGTTTTTGGTGAGATCAATAAAAGAGTTTCTGAAGAGCTACCTCAGGTTGTCTTAGGCTCAGGCTCTGTGATGGACGCACCAACAGCTTCGCTGTATATGCAGTTGGGTTCCAATTTTATTGTATCTCCTGTTTTAAAAGAGGATATGGCTATTGTCTGTAACAGGCGCAAAGTTTTATGGTCTCCTGGCTGTGGTTCTGTTTCAGAAATATCCAAAGCTGAAGAACTGGGCGCCGAAATTGTAAAAATCTTTCCGGGAAGCCAGGTGGGAGGTCCGGAATTTGTAAAAGCTGTGAAAGGTCCTATGCCCTGGTCGTGTATCATGCCCACCGGTGGCGTGGTTCCTGATGAAGACAACCTTACTGCCTGGTTTAAAGCAGGAGTTGCCTGTGTTGGAATGGGTTCTCAACTGATAACCAAAGAAATTATCAAAGAAAAGAACTTCAGACTCCTGGAGGATAAAGCCCGAAATGCATTCTTATTGCTTAAGCGAATCAGACGCAAAATATAGTGCAGGATGTTTTGATGTTTGTTTATAATTGTGTTCTAATTTCTCTTCTTATGAACGATTATTATGCTGGAATGAATGTGCTTATGAATTAAACAAAAATATTTGGATTTGGAGATAAATCCGGATTTTTTTTTATTAATTTCAATTTTAAGTGAATACATCAAATATTGAAATCTTCCTTATCAAAGAGTCGTCACTATGCGTTTCTTCTTAGAATTATTTCTGGTTTAAGTAAATGCAGGTTTTGTATCTTTGATATTTGTTGAATAATTATTTTTTTTGAAAATAACACTTTGTTTATGAAGATAACTTTGAATTTAGGACTTTTGATTTTTACTTTTACTTCTTTACTGTTTTTTGTTGGCTGTCAACCAGGCGAGCAGACAACCGTTTTGAAACTTGCCCATGGACTTGATCCTTCACATTCTGTTCATCAGGGTATGGTCTATATGGCTGAAAAGGTTGATGAAAAATCCGGTGGAAAGATGCGACTTGATATCTATCCCAGTGGGCAACTTGGTTCAGAACGTGAAAACGTGGAAATGCTTCAGATTGGTAGTTTGGCGATAACCAAAGTATCTGCTGCTGTAATGGAAGGGTTTGCACCTTCTTATAAGATTTTTAGTCTACCCTACATGTTTATTAGCCGCGAACATTCCCAGAGAGTAATGGATGGGGATATTGGGCATGAAATACTGGAGGATGGTCAGGAATTTTATTTAAGAGGTTTAACCTTTTATGATGCAGGCAGTCGTAGTTTCTACACAAAAGATAATCCCATTAAACATCCTGATGATCTGGAAGGAATGAAAATCAGGGTAATGTCGAGTCCAACGGCTGTAAATATGGTTCGAACATTGGGAGGATCACCAACACCTATTTCCTGGGGTGAATTGTATACAGCCCTGCAGGGTGGGGTGGTTGATGGAGCTGAAAATAACCCACCAAGTTTTTACCTTTCCCATCATTATGAAGTATGTAAATATTATTCGTTGAACGAACATGCCACTATTCCTGATGTTTTACTCATCAGTACGAAAATTTGGGATAACCTTACCGAACAGGAGCAAAAATGGTTGCAGGAAGCTGCCGATGAAAGTGCTATTCATCAGCGACAGTTATGGATCGAATCTGAAAAACATTCTTTGAAAATGGCTAAAGAGGCAGGAGTAGAGGTGTCTTATCCCGATAAAGAACCTTTCATTGAAGCAGTACAACCTATTTATGATAATTTGAAAAATGATACGAAGTTATGGAGTGTCATTGAACGTATCAGAGAATTACAATAAAGAAATTTTATTTCAACAACTTCCTTACCTGTTGTTTTTTTCCTGGTCAGGTCATTTTGTAATGGTTAGAAAAAATCCCATAAAACAGACACTCACGCACCATCAATCATATTAAAAATAACTAAGATGGGCGATCATTGATAAGGAAAGAAGCAGCGTACAGATCCAATGATAAACAAATGATTTGGATGTATTGATGCTATTGAATGCACAGTCTTTTGACAATTAGACTCTGAAGTAAAGTTTCGCTGACAAACATGATGGAGGATATTTATATTACAAATAAAAAAATATATACATATGAATTTTAGGAAAAAAGTTGATTTTGTATTAGGATGGA
>CAYMLS010000591.1:0-2224 GCA_964390665.1 uncultured Bacteroidales bacterium
TCGATGATTTTGATACAGATAAAGGATGGGTTTTAACCGGAGAGTTTGAAAGAGATGTCCCTTCGGGTTTGGGAGGTAGTACTTCCGGAGGGAACGGACCTGCCGGTGCATCGCATCCGTACAGGGGTACAAAAATTTTGGGAACCGATCTTACCGGATTGGGTGAATATCCCGGAAACTATGAAAACAATCTCACCGAAAGAGAATACCAGGCGATCTCGCCCTCTATGGATTGTTCTTATTTCACAGAAGTTCATCTTACTTTCTACCAATGGCTGAATGTATATTTTTCCGGAACCCTGGATAAGGCGACCATTGATGTAAGTACCAATGATGGTCAAACCTGGCAGGAAGTATGGCGAAATGACGGCACAAATCTTTTTGCCAACCAATGGTCAGACCAGGAAGTGTCCCTTTCTGAATATGCTGCCAGGAAGGATAGTGTTAAAATCCGGTTTACATTGGGACCTACGCTGGGAAGTCAGAATTACAGTGGTTGGAATATTGATAATTTAATGGTATCCGGAAATTATCTTACCAAAGATATGGCGGTGACCGAATGGTTATACCCTTTGGGTGGATGCGGGATGAGTAACAATGAAGAGGTGGCTGTGAGGGTGAAAAATCTTGCCGCTGAGCCTACCCCCGAAAATACGGTCATAAAATTTTCATTAGATGGTGGAGTTACCTGGCAGGAAGATGTGATTGCAGAATCTATTGCAGTAGATGACAGCATTGTGCATGTTTTTACCCCAAGGGCAGATTTTTCTGAACCCGGGCGATATACAAATGTTATCGCAAAGGTAGAATTGGAGGGAGATCAGGATCATGATAATGACGCTGTATTTACATCTGTTTTTTCTGTACCTGTTTTAGACAGACCCTATCATGCGGATTATTTGGCGGATGATGGTTTGTGGGACGCCGATGGCATCAATGCTTCATGGTTGTGGGGAAACCCCTCCGGAGCAGTGCTCGATACGGCATTTGCAGGAGAGAATGCCTGGATCACCAATCATAACGGCGCTTATCATGTCAACGAGATCTCCTGGGTGACTAGTCCTTGTTTCGATTTTTCCGGGCAGGATTATTCCGTCCTTGCTTTTCATATGCAATATGATACCCCTGTGGGAGCAGATGGGGTTTCCGTGCAGTATTCTGTTAATGAAGGCGCCACCTGGCAAATGCTCGAACCTTTCAATGATACATTGGTCTGGAACTGGCATTCTGACAATGATATTGTTGCTTTACAAAATGCTTTCAGCAGTGGGGCAGGATGGAGTGGACAAAATGAAGATTGGGAAAAATTCTCCATGATTTTGCCCCCCGCACTGGCAGATCACGACAGGGTGAAATTTAGATTTGTGTTTGCCGGAAACGATGAAACAGAAAGTTTTGAAGGGGCTGCATTCGATAATTTCAGGATCTACCGCGCTCCCGCAGATGTGGGGGTTTCTGCATTGGTTGGTCCACAGGACGATTGTATACTGTCTGAAGAACAGACCATTACTGTGGAAATACAAAATTATGGCATCAACAAAGTACTTGCCGGTACTTCTGTTCCGGTGGCTTTACAGGTAGACACCTTAGAGGTGATCACTGAAAACCTTGTCCTGGAAAATGATCTTTTGCCCGGAGAATCAACTCACTATACTTTTACCCAAACCTTTGACCTCACTTTGCCCGGCATTTATCCGGTGCAGGTCACTACCCTGCTTGAAGAGGATACGGATTTCTATGCAGCACCGGAGCAAGAAACGAATGACAGTTTGTTCGTCAACATCGAAGTTTTTGGATTTCCTGAACCTGATCTGGGAGAAGATATTTACACACTTCAACCCGACACTTTGCTGCTGGATGCAGGAGCAGGGTATGATGCATATCTGTGGCAGGACGAAAGTACCGGGCAGACTTTTGCTGTAGAATCGCCGTACAGTCAATGGTATGTTGCCACGGTAACAGACCAGAATCATTGCTCCACCAGCGATTCTGTCATGGTCTTTACACATGATCTGGTTGTTGAAGATTTGGTGTCGCCACACAGCGATTGTGAATTACCCACCACATCTTATGTGGAAGTAACGCTGAAAAACAAGGGGCAGGGCGCAATGGAAAGTGGATGGGAAATTCCTGTTTTCCTGTATTTTGAGGGAGAATTTGTAAGTGCAGAAACAGTGATCCTCGAAAACGATCTGATCAGCGGGGATTCCATTGTTTATCAGTT
>CAYMLS010000592.1:0-2223 GCA_964390665.1 uncultured Bacteroidales bacterium
GTGTGGCAATGGAGCGTGGCAGCACAGCGTCATCACCATCCCGGTAATAACGAAATGCATTTTCCACGATCAGGTTGGCAGCATCTTCAAATAAACCCAGGCGGTTTTGGTGGGTTGCAACCAGGGATCCGTTTCCGGGAAGGGAAAGACCGAGTGCCTCTGTAAGGCAGTTCATGGAGTTGGCGGTAAACATACCGGAGCAGGAACCACAAGTAGGGCAGGCGTTGGTTTCTACCTGCTCCAGTTCATGGTCTGTAACCGAATCATCGGCAGCCATGACCATGGCATCAACCAGATCGAGTTTTTGTCCGGATGTTTTGCCTGCTTCCATCGGACCCCCCGAAACAAATACCGTTGGGATGTTGAGGCGCATGGCAGCCATGAGCATTCCGGGCGTTATTTTGTCGCAGTTACTGATGCAAATCATGGCGTCTGCCTGATGTGCTTCCACCATGTACTCGATGCTATCGGCAATGAGGTCGCGGGAGGGAAGTGAATAAAGCATACCACCATGACCCATGGCAATGCCATCGTCAATGGCAATGGTATTAAATTCTGCTGCGAAACAACCTTTCTTTTCAATCCATTTTTTTACCTGCTGCCCGATTGAATGCAAATGGGCATGCCCTGGAACAAATTGGGTAAAAGAATTGGCGATGGCGATCACCGGTTTGCCCATTTGTTCGCTCTGCATGCCATTTGCCCTCCATAAACTCCGGGCACCGGCATTTAACCTCCCTTGGGTGGTTGTATTGCTTCTCAGCGATTGCGTCATATATGTTCCTTTTTTTCCAAAAAAAAACCCTCTGACCGGGAAGTGAGAGGGTTTTTTAATTTATGTTTTTGAATTACATACCAGTCTCACTTCCCTTAGGACTAAAGAGAATAATAATAATGGTAAAGACTGTAGTAAATAAGTTTCTCATATAGTTAAATATCCGTTTACAGTGTGCAAATGTAAATCAAAAAACCATAGGTTGTTGCATTTTTTTTCAAAAAAGTTAAACTTTTGTTTCAGATCGTTGATAGTCAATTTGTTAAAAACTGATTTTTCTTATGAAAATGACTGTAATCAAATAAAAATGTAATATTGCTTAAGGGATTGAAGATGTTGTGGCGATAAAACATATTTTTCTAAATTTGTAAATTATGTGGAAAGAATTAGAAATATTGCAAGAGAAGTACCTCAATTTAGGATTGCAGAATGCAATTGATTATGAAAAGTTTTCAATGATTTCAATCGTTTATAATTCTACGAAAATTGAAGGATGTTCATTATCTGAAAATGATACCTATCTTCTGCTTAAAAAAGATATTACTGAAAAGGGAAAGTCATTCCAAGACCATATGATGGTGAGAGATCATTTTAATGCTTTTTTGTTCCTGAAACAGATCGCAAAATAGAAACGGATAATTTCTTTTGACTTGATAAGGGAAGTTGCCGGGTAAGTTATGAAAAACACTGGTGGTTTGGTTCATACAATTGCACAATTGCAGAAGCATTTGACACATCTCAAGGTGAATTGCGCAAAGCACAGGTTTATGATGATATAAGAGTATTTTTCTGATTACACAAAAACCAAAAAACTTTTTGGTAGATCATGATGAATAGCCGAATTGACAATGTTTCAGGAAATGAAATTATAAAGTTTTCTGCCGATCTTCATTATAATCTTGTAAACATTATAATCTTGTAAACATTCATCCCTTTGGTGATGGAAATGGCAGGACTTCAAGGTTATTAATGAATTACATTTAATTATACCACAATGAGCCGTTGATTAAAATAATTACTGAAGATCGATATGACTATAACGATGCATTAAATAAAACGGAAGAATTGGAGGATATTTCGTTTTTCAGGGAATTTATTTGCACACAGCAGATTAAATTCTATAAATCAGGGATCAATAAGTTTAAAAAGAAGGACAAAGGTTTTAAACTTTTGTTTTAAAAAATTTTGTCATATAGCGGGAAAATAAATGGTTTGCAAAATCCGGTAATTATTAACTTCTCAAAGTTTGTCCTTCTTTTCTTGTTTGAAATATCAAAATCAAACGTACGAACCGACCCTGACAAAAAATTAAAAAATTCAAAACAATCCTAAAGCATATAGAGTTGAAAAGGGAAAGTTGTTAGTTTTGGCAACAATAGCGCTTTTTAACATTTCATTAAAAACTAAAGAAGAGTAAATCATGAGAAAAATATTGACAATTTTTACAA
>CAYMLS010000593.1:0-2221 GCA_964390665.1 uncultured Bacteroidales bacterium
GCAGGCATGGTATAGGTAAATGTGCTTTCAGTGCTGATAGTGTCTTCGCCGAGGGTCCAGTTGGTGAATTGGAAATTATTATTTGGGGTCGCTGTAAGATTTATTTCTTCGCCCTGAAAGTAATTGCCAGATCCTGTTGTGGCTCCGCTTTCTTTGGGATTGATATTAATATTTAATTGAAATGGGTTGTTTTCTTCAGGTTTTTCCTGATTATATAAATCATTTACCTGGTTTGGAGATAAGGGACATGCTATAATTCTGATATCATCAATAATTCCTTTAAAATACCTGTCTATATTGCCACCTCTTTTGCCAATATAAAGATTGTGGTCATTGGCATAATCACCACCTGGGATGTAGACTGGTGCGCTTGAAACCAAGCTTCCATTAAGGTAGATTTCAAGGGTTTGTTCTTTGAAGACTGTTGTTATGTGATTGTAAGCAGATGAGTTAAATCCATATTCACTCCCATTTATACAGTCTCCATGGACTTTTAAGGAATCTTGTGGTAATCCTCCCACATATCTACCAATACACAGAAGGTCAGTTTCCTGGTTATACCGTATTGCGTAGGGAAATGGTTCAAAAGAATTCACCCATTTTTCTATAATACTTCCCCAATTGTGATCTTCATCTACTTTAACCCACATACTTAATGAATATTCGTCAAGAAAATTAAAGTTTAAAGTTTCATTGTGTGGCACTTCTATCCAACTTTGATTATTAAAGTAATATGCACTGTTGTCATTTCCAAATCGGTCTGGAACAAGCTCAGCGCCATTGATATCGCCATTATTATTATTTCCACTTTCGTCATTTGCATTCCCATTGAATGGGTAATAAGCCACCATACACTCATTAATATTGATTTCGGAAAGTGTTTCTATTTCCATTTCCTCACTATACCCGGTACCTGCACTATTGGTGGCGTAGGCCCTGACATAATATGTTGTTTCTGGTGTTAATCCGGTAAGGTTACTCATGAACATGCTCCATCCCTCGCCGTCGGTAGTGAATCCGGAGTTGTTCTCCAGGGTTGCTTCGCCAGTGGTGTTCCAAACCATCCCCCTTGCCGAAACAACTGCTCCTCCATCGCTGGTAATACTGCCTTTGATGGTTGCCTCTGAGGCAGCGATCTCTTCCACTTCCACGATTCTTACATCAGGTTGGTTGACCTGGGGTTCCTGGTCTTCTCCTTTGATGCATCTTACGGAAAATCCTAATTGCTTAAAGTAAGCGGTTCGACTCATTCCACGGTGTGAAAACCTGATCACCCTTGCCCAGGCAGTGTTTTCGTTTTGCTCATCCAGGCTCCAGAAATAGGAGTGTTTGCCTAAATGCACAAACGCATTTCCCATGGAAGTGGAACCACCGGGGATCGCATCAAACCCGTAATTGTCTGTTCCGTAGCGTTTTCCATGACTATTCCAACGGGGATGTTCCTCTGTATCCCACGGATCACCCAGGGGTGAGTCGACCTGCCTTCTGGATCGCAGTTGCGTGCCCAGTTTGTTATGGTTCCCTCTGGCTTTTGGGTCAATAAAATCAACAAGGGTTTGCCAGTCGGTATCTGTGGGTGTTCGCCAACCTGCAGGACAGAGTCCGCGGGGGTCACTTACAGCATACCAATTGTATAGCTTTCCGTAGACCGTACCATTGTTTTCGTTTTCATCATAGTAAGTCCATATGCCTTCTAACGATTGCTGCCATATTTGATGAGGCTGGTCAAATAAGATCGGGTCTCCGTTTCTGTAACGGGTCACCCTGATGTTTTCCGCCATCCATTCCTGTTCGCCAATTACAACAGTGCTGTAAACGTGGCCATCAATATCGGTCACCGTATTTTGCGCAGGAAGTTGGTTTATAACAAAAAATGCAAAAAGAATAGGTAAGTTTTTTATTGTCATCTCCCCAAAGGATTAATAAAACAAACTGTTAACAAATCAGCCAATAAGGATTGCCATGGACCCGGTTTATAAATAACCGTAGCATCAGCGCATCAGTACTTTTTAAAATTTTTTATTGGGTTTTAATACCATGTTATATCCCTTATTTTTTGATATTTTTTTTAATAAAAGCGAAATTATATAAAATATAAACCGCTTACTTGCGTAATATTACTGAATTTTTGTGGAAGAAACATTCACCCTGTGAAATAACAAAGTAAATATTCCAACAGGGAAGAACATTCACCCTGTGGAATCACGAAGTGAATATTCCA
>CAYMLS010000594.1:0-2213 GCA_964390665.1 uncultured Bacteroidales bacterium
CTATATAACGAATAAAAACCAATTTACCGATATGGTAAATAAGGTAAATAAATATGAAGAAATTATGGATCGGATTGAAATTGAGATCACCAGTTTCCTTGTAAAGGTTTCCAAAAATCAGTTGAGCTCAGGAACCTCCGGACAGGTGCGCCGACTCAGGGTTATTTGTAGCGAAATAGAGAAAATCGGCGACGTTTGCTTTAAAATGTCGGTATTGCTTTCTAAAAAAAGAGAAGAAGAGTCTTATTTTACTCCCCGGCAAAGGGAAGACCTGAAAAAAATGTTTTCCCTTGTCAATAAAGCCTTTGATTTAATGCTTGTGAACCTTGAAAACGGGGAAGTATTTGCTAGAGAAAATCTTGAAAAGGCCATGGATATTGAAGAAAAAATCAATCAATTCAGAGATCACAGAAATGAGGAGGTGATTGATCATATTGAAAAAGGAGCTTTTCATGTGAAAGGGGGCTTTTATTTCAATAAACTCATCTCTTCTTCTGAAAAAATTGGCGATTCTATTATTAATATCAATGAAATATCAGCAGGTGTCAATGTTGAATAGCAAATTTCACTGCTTCCCCGGGCGGGAAATGTTATATGTTATTGCTGATGGTTGCATAGAGGGAAACAGCAAAAGGGACCAAAAAGGTAAGGGCTAGATTGATTCATTGTAATTTGCAAATTAAAATCTTTTGGTTTATTACATATTGATTCTACCTGTTTGACCAAAACAAAATCATTTTTGATCAATGATGCTTATATTCAGAGTTCGCAGTAATTATCAGTATTAGATAAATTTTTGCAGGGATATCTCCATGTCATGTTTTTCCCATCGATCAGATCATCTGCTTTGTCGGGGCCCCAGGTTCCGGCAGGATAGCCATAAAGTGGTATTTTTTCATCATTTTTCCATGCTTCTAATATGGGTTGAAGAAATTTCCATGCTTCTATAACCTCTTCTGTTCTGGCAAACAAAGTCGCATCTCCTTTCAGCGAATCGAAAAGCAAGCGTTCATAAGCAGAAGGTATCCTTTGGTTGGATAAGTTAGCGTATTTGAAATCCATACTTACATTTTGCACCTTAAACCCGGCACCTGGTGTTTTCATTCCAAATTTCAATAAAATACCTTCATCTGGCTGAATTCTTATGATAAGTTGGTTGCATGATTTGCAATCACCATGATCTGAGAATAAAAAATGGGGAGTGGGTTTAAAGTGAATCACCACCTCCATAACCCGTGTAGGAAGTCTTTTGCCGGTTCTGAGATAAAAAGGTACCCCACCCCAGCGCCAATTATCGATATAGAATTTGATAGCGGCGTAGGTTTCAGTCATAGATGATGGGTCTACTTCTTCTTCGTTGCGATAGGCATCCACATTTTCTCCGTTAATATCAGATTCAAGATATTGACCTCTTATGGTTTGTTTGACAACATCTTCCTCCTTTATTGGGCGTAATGACTGGAATACTTTCAGTATTTCGTTTCTGATGGCATCGGGTTCCAGAGATGAGGGTGGTTCCATGGCAGTGATCGCTGCTACCTGAAGCAAATGATTTTGCACCATGTCGCGCAAGGCACCTGAACTATCGTAATAACCGCCCCGTTTCTCCAAACCCATTTTTTCTGAAGATGTGATCTCTACGTGATGAATGTAGTTCCCATTCCATAAAGGTTCGAAAATACCATTTGAAAACCTTGTTACCATAAGGTTTTGTACGGTTTCTTTTCCTAAATAGTGGTCTATTCTGTATATCTGATCTTCGTGCCAGTTTTTGAGAAGTGCGTCCTTTAATTCTATCGCAGAGTGGAGGTCGTTTCCAAAGGGTTTTTCAATAATCAGTCTTTTGTATCCGTCTGTTTCTTTATTTTGATCAGTTTCAGCGAGTTTCTGTGGTATTACACCATAAAGAGAAGGAGGTGTAGATAAATAGAAAATAGTGTTACCGTCTATGCTTTCCGTTTTTCTGATCTTATCCAGATAATCCTTTAATTCTTTGTAAGATGCCACATCATCAAAAGAAACCGATCTGTAGTGAAACTTATCAGTAAACTTATCAATAAGGCTCATGTCGTCAACTTCTCTGAATTGGCTGATCGCCTCCTTCATATTGTTCCTGAATTGCTCATTGGTATAAAATGTTCGCGAAGCACCCACAATAGCAAATTTCTCAGGCAGCAAATTTTGTACAAATAATGCATAGAGTGCAGGAATGA
>CAYMLS010000595.1:0-2199 GCA_964390665.1 uncultured Bacteroidales bacterium
CTTTGACAATTTCTTATCAAAGACACAAAAAGTAGGAGTTTTCTTGCTGACACTATATATATGAATATCAAATCTGACTTCAGTTTCGGATATCTAAGGATTGTGAAATTATCAAAAGAGAGTTCATTAGATTGATATGATCATGTTTAGATTGATACAATTTCAAAATGGTCAAACAAATGAAGGTTTATTGTGTTGACATGGCAGAATTGATTATAAATAATTATTCCCACTTTTCAAACATTTTTTTCGCTCGTTAATTTTAATTTAATTGCATTTAAACATAAATTACCAAATAAAAAATGAGTAATTTTGCTTAAAAGTAGCGAGGAAACTGTAAAGAAATTATCTTAATACATCAATATGAGCTTCATTAAATTCGACAAAAATCAACTTGTTAACTTAGAATACTCCTTATCCAAGGAAATGTTGCGAAGCAATCGTGCGGGTTCTTTTTCATGTCATACTATCATAGGGTGCAATACAAGGAAATATCATGGATTGCTCATCAGCCCTCAGCCTCTTCTGGGAAATACGCCCCATGTGTTGCTATCCAAGGTTGAGGAAACTATCATACAGCGCGAAGCGGAGTTTAACATTGGCATCAACAGATACCCCAATACATATTCACCAAAAGGGCACAAATATGTCAGGGATTTTTCTGCCGACGTGATACCCAAAATCACTTACAGAGTTGGGGGGGTAGTACTGACCAAAGAAACACTCTTTATTACCAATGAAGAAAAAGTAATCATAAAATATACATTGGTCGAGGCACAATCTCCTACACTATTAAGAATAAAACCCTTTCTTGCTTTCAGGAGTATACATCACCTTAGCAAAAAAAACATATACCTCGACACGAAATACGATCCGGTTCCCAACGGTATTAAAACCAGAATGTACCAGGGATATTCACCTCTTTACATGCAATTCAGTAAAAAAAAGATCGAATATATCCATTCACCCGACTGGTACAACGATTTGGAATATTTTCATGAAAAAGAAAGGGGATATGAATACAGGGAAGATCTTTATGTTCCAGGGTTTTTCGAAGTCTCTATTAAAAAGGGAGAAAGCATTTTATTTGCTGCAGGTACACAACAAACCAATCCTTTACAGATCAGAAAAAATTTCACCAAAGAGTTGAATTTAAGAACTCCCCGAAACTCCTATGGCAACTGTCTGAAGAATTCTGCCGAACAATTCTTTTATTCGCACGATCAGGGTACTGATATTATTGCCGGTTATCCCTGGTACGACCGTATCGGGCGATTTACCTTTATTTCACTGCCCGGTCTGTCGCTGGCAAAAACAAACCTTACCGCCTGCCGCGATGTGATGGATACAATGATCTCTCAAATGAGCGGCCCTTTTTTCCCCGAAACAGGAAGAGGTGAAAACACTACCTACAGATCTGCCGATACAAGCCTTTGGTTTATTTGGGCTTTACAGCAGTGCCATTACAATGGAAAAAACAAAAAAGAAATCCAGAAAAACTATTTCAAGGTCGTAAAAAATATTATTGAATCATATGCTGCCGGTAACGACTTGCTCACAATGCATGATAACGGTCTGATTTTCATCAACCCCTGGAATTCTGACGTTACATGGATGAATGCTGCGATCGACGGCAGACCTGTAACACCCAGACATGGATACACCGTGGAGGTAAATGCCCTATGGTATAATGCACTTATTTTTGCTGTTGAAATTGCCCAACAGGTAAAGGATCATGATTTTGCCAACAGATGGAAAGAAATAGCAGAAAAAACCGCCCATAATTTCATAGATGTTTTCTGGAACCAGGAAAAAGAATATCTTGCTGATTTTATGATTGATGGCTTTCAGAATATGAGTGTACGACCCAACATGATCCTTGCTGCCTCCATGCCCAACACCCCTCTCAGTGATTCAAATATTATGAGCATCATCGATATTTCCATCAAACAATTGCTCACTCCTAAAGGCATCAGAACCCTTACACCCGAAGACCCAAATTACAGAGGAAAATATTCAGGAAATGAGAAGCAAAGAGACCTTGCATTGCACCAGGGCACGGTATATCCCTGGATACTGGGGCATTTTAGTCAGGCATACCTGAAAATTTATAAAGAAAGCGGATTGGATTACATAAAAAAGATATATGAGAATTTTCAGGAAGATATGACTGAGGATGGCATCGGAAATATTTCTGAA
>CAYMLS010000596.1:0-2192 GCA_964390665.1 uncultured Bacteroidales bacterium
CTGAATCTAAATTGTTATGCCCCTGCTTCAAACCTGGAACAACAAAAAAGAGATCACTGTAACAACAGAAAAAACCTATAAACGATTTACATTAAAAACCATTCTGACAGAAATATTGGATGTTTTGATGGTTAACAAAGGGATTTTTTATACCCTCAAACAACTAACCGTTTCGCCGGGAGAAACTTTGCGGGGTTATCTGGAAACCGAAAGGGAAAAGATCACAAGTCCGGCAAAGTATTTTGTAATCATGATTGGGGTTTTCTATTTTATTTATTTCAGGTTTACCCATACCTCTTATGTTGAAGACTATCTGGATGAATTGGATGGTGATCAGATACAGGAACTGAGCTATTATTTCCAGGTTTACTTTCTTGATCAATTGAGTATTTGGTCGGCACTTGCCATCTTTTTTTTCGCATGGATGGGTAAAATCTTTTATAAAAAGCACCAGTTGAACTACATTGAGCATTTTATTCTTCATACTTATGTGAATGCACAGGTCACTTTTTATAAGCTGATCCTGCTGCCTGCAGTTTATCTGATAGGATATTCTGCCTATAATTATATAGAAATTCTGATTACTCCTGTTTATTACTATTTTGTTTTACACCACTTTTTCCGTGAGAAACCCATCAATACTTTGTATAAAACAATTTTGGTGTTCGGGTTGGGTTATATATTATTTATTATTCTTATCGGACTTTTCTGGGTCATTTTTGGTTTTATCATCGGTTTAATTCAGGCGTATGAAGCCCGTTAAATTAGTTGAACCAAGTGATCATGACAAAAAATTTTGACAGACTGGTTCAGGAAATGAAAATGCCACTTTGGTTCATCAATATTCAAAACATGATAAAACCGGATTCCTAAACTGAATCCTGAAATAAAAAAAGTTGTACAACAAATGTAAATAATCATGCAAAAAATTGGATTTATAGGACCCAATCAGTCTGCCTGCACGCGTGAGGTTCGTGCTTTTGGGCTAAAGTTGGGAAAACACCTGGCATCGCCCAACAGGGTATTTGTTTGCGGCGGCATGGGTGGCTTTATGGAAGCGGTCTGCAAAGGTGCCAAAGAATCGGGCAATACTTTTGAAGGGCAAACCATCGGTATTCTTCCGGGAGACGACAGCAGCCGGGCAAACCAATTTGTTGATGTGCCCATACCCACCGGCATGGGAATAGCGCGAAACATCCTCATCATCAGAACTGCCGACATTCTCATTGCTGCAGGTGGCGGGGCAGGTACACTCTCCGAAATGGCATTTGCCTGGCAACTGAAGAAAAAAGTTCTGTGCGTCACACGGTTCGATGGATGGGCAAAGGAATTGGCAGGGAAAAATATAGATGCCCGAAACAAAAATCTGCTCATTCCTGTAAGGGAAGTGAAGGAAATTGCTGCGTTTTTGGAGACTTTTTATCCATAGATCGTTTTGCCAGAAAAATGCATGTGGTTTGCGTGCAGGTAATAAAAAAGCCCTCCTCCTTGTTTTGAAAACCACCGGATTCTTTTTTTGCCAGTCAATGAATGCCTTTGGTGATGCCTCTTTTTTCCTGAATTCACCATCCGGGTCTCTTTTTCTGATATTCAAAGATGCATGCATTCATTGTAAGAAATCAGGTTAACTGCTGAAAAGATTAGTGTGTGGCATTATACAGCGCTTTACCTGTTTCTGTACCCCAATTGAATAATAAAAGACCCAATATCAGACCTGCAACAATACTGATTAATAATTTCTCCCCGGGTTTGAGAGATTGGTACTTGTGTTGAATTTTTTGCTTTATTCTCATAAGGTTTGATGTTGTTTTGCTCCTCTCCGTGCAAGCGGGATGGTCAATGCTTTTTGCAAGGCATCATTTGATCCAATGGTAAGGGATCATTGATGCGTTTGCGAATCATATTGACATGGGCAGGTTTCTAATTCAATCATTTGAAAATACCCTGCAAAAATAAACATCCAAAACCACGTGGAAATTGACTTATGTTAATTTCCGGCTACATTATTTCTTCATGGTTTCTTTTCGTTTGCTGTATTAGCCCCTTAAATCATCGGACGCAGATATAGATTTAAATCTGCATCGCTTTCTTCCCGGAAAAACCATCCCATTACAACACAGCATTCTCCTTTCCGGTCTTTATTTTCGGGGATATTCTGTTAAAAAGGATGATGATATTTACAATTACCTTAT
>CAYMLS010000597.1:0-2170 GCA_964390665.1 uncultured Bacteroidales bacterium
GATTTCTAAAATGAATTTTCTCCATCAAAAGTGTTTCTTTATTTTCAAACACTTGCACAACCTCGCCGAAGTTGATGAATGTGACCCTTTTATTCTGATGGTGAGTGTTAAGTTGTTTTTGTGCTTTTTTTACTTCAGGGCTTCACTGACAGGTTTTTCAGGCGCGGGCATCAAACCTTCGTCAATGAAGGATATCACACCGAGCAAAGCACCCCAGGTATAGAAAGGATGGCTTTTGATTCTTGGATCGTCACCTGTTCCATCGAAAGCGGAGTAGTTCTCGGAGATGTAATTCATCCGTTCCCATTCACTTACAAAAAGATCAAGTGACTTTTCTGACAGATCCGATTGTGCTTTTTTCAGGTTGTCATATTCTCTGAAAGACAGGTATGTAAGGAAATTCATGGGTGCCCAGATGGCTCCTTTCCAGTATCTTTGTTTGTAAAATTCGGGGTCGCTTCTCGAAATGGAGGGCATAATATATTCACCCCAGAAATGGTCGGGGTTGTAAAAATAGTTTTCTACCATTATTTCTGCCTGTTCGGGGGTTGCCGCATTGGCCATCAGGGCATAAAAGAGGGTTGGAGAATATTTTTTCACGAATTCTCCGTTGTCTGTTCTTCTGTTGAGGAAAATACCGTCTTCTTCACTCCAAAGGGTTTTGATCTGTTCTCTGATCTGTTCTGCTCTTTGCCTGAGTTCTGTTGCTTCATCCTGTTTCCCAAGAACATCTGCTATTTCTGCAAGCGATTCACAATCTGCCACATATAAACTGTTTAGTCCAACATCGTGCAACAGCAATATCCCTTTTTCCTTGTCGAACGGTACTTCCTGATACATGGGTGAATCATCCAGACCACTTTCCAGCACTGCTGCCAGATGATTGTTATGTGCTTTGTCGTTGTAGGGGTTTTTGGAATTATGGGATCCCCAGCAAAGCATTCCTTTGTGGTACCTGCGTTTCATCCACCAACGATTCCAGGTAAGTAACTTATCGAAGGTAGCTTCGAGAAACCATTTTTCGGGGTATTTTTTATAGATCTCTTTGGTAACAATGCCACCCACTGGAGGCTGACTTCTGTCCCACGACATACGCCCGTTACCCTGTGAATTGTTGGGTACAAAACCCTCTTCCGTCATATCTTTCAGGTGTTCAATCACATTGGCAAAGGCAAGTTCTTTGTGATCAATGGCACTAAGGTACGCCATAAAGAAGTTGTCCCATGCAAACAAGCCATAACCTCCTCGCTGGATGTTCCATGTTCTGCTAACGGTAGACAATACACGATCTTTACGGGGTTCGTAGATGGTGTTCCATGCCATGCTGGTGGTGATCGCCTTGTAAACTTCAGCCCGCTGCGCACCAAATTGATTGGCCTTTGACAGGTAACTGCTCTTTTGCTCCGCAATGACCTGTTTTACTTCCTGCAACGAGCGCTTTGTCCCTGTGCTGATGGCGGCCACATCATCCAGCGGCAGTGAAAAATAGGGTGCAGAGGCTCCTGTTGCATAGTCTTCCTCTGCATCTGTAGCAGCAAACACTTCAATGGTTCTTTCCTCAAATATGCCTTTTATGCTTCCGTCTGCATCTTTTTGGATCATTCCCGGACGGTTGAAAATGATCCCGGTTCGTGCAATAACATTGGAAGGATATTTTTGCTCACCAATGGGTTTTATGGTGGCTACAAAATCATCTCCTACGCTGGCAGTTTCAATCATTACATGCACATCTTCCCAGTTTACTTCAATTTTGGTATAACTACCATCCCAAGCATGGGCAAGAGCTTTGAGTTTAGGTGTTTTCCATTCAGACCCTTCCATAAAATTTGCCCTGTGCAGATATCCTGAAAAATTGTGAGCCTGGTATTTAAGGTCAAAAGCGATTTCAAAACCTTCAGGCATCAATACGTAGGAAATTGAATTCCAGGTGTTGTAGGTGTTCCATCCTGTTTTCAGATTCTTTTTAATCCGGGGGTATTCTTCGGTTATCTTTTCTTTTTCTGCCGGTTGGCATGAATAAATGAACAATAATAATGTTAAAAGAATCCAGGAATTGGTGATGTTCTTCTTCATGTTTTATGGGTTTTATGAAACAGATCAGATGACTACATATGTTTATTTTTCACTTACAAACAAACTTATGAGATGGTGTAAAAATAGAACTTCTGTC
>CAYMLS010000598.1:0-2164 GCA_964390665.1 uncultured Bacteroidales bacterium
ATGATAACCGTAGGATCTCCCGCCAACACATTATTCCCCACCAAAAACAATCCGGAAACGGCAAAACTTAAAATCATTAATTAGGACAAAATTTTTGTCATGCTCGGTTCATCTGTTTATAATTTGATTAAATAGGTTCTCGTTTTTTCCAACGAGAGAGCTCGCTAGCAGTCTGACTGAATGCTTTGCCACGCCACGAATTATAATCATGGGCGTGTGTGTCAAAATTTTTGTCATGGCTTGGTTCATCTGTTTATAATTTTATTAATTCGGTTCTCGTTTTTTCAATGAGATGAATCTAAGTAATCTCGTTAATGTTAACGAGATGACTGATACCAAAATGAGAATAACGCAGTATTTGGCATTTTCTAGCAAAGACTACTTATATAAATTAGCTTGTTTTCTGTGGTGGATTATGCGATAACTCCAAAGAAACCGGAAAATCTGCAAATTCTTCATATACAGTATCTTTATTGCAGCTAGTAAGCATGAGAGCGAATAGTAGAATTATAGATGAGTCCAGTAAAAAAAGTATTTGTCCACATATTTAAACGAATTTAATCAATTGAAATTCAGCAATATAAAACAAAACAAAATTTACACGAATGTCTGAAAACTTGTTTTTAGACTGTACTCATAGATGAAAATAATGAGAAAAAGATTTCTTTTTTCATGCAGTTGGCCTTATGTGTTATCTTATTAAATCAGCAGGAATTTCTACTTTTTCCAGAATGGGTTGGAATGATTCTTTACAAAATGTTGCGCCATAGATAATACCTTTGTTAAAATCAATATCTAACACACTAAAAGGTTCCGAAAAGTTAACCATCAATATCGGATTTCCTTTAAAATCGAACACTTCCAGGATAGGATTAAAGACAAAGCTTTCTAAATCTGATGCCTTTGCATTTAGGCGAAAAGCAAAAATCCTATCATGGGAGAGTACAACCCTATCATAATAAAAAGTAGTATTGGGCTGCGGGGCCATTCCATGAGAATCGAATTCGGGCAAATTTACTTCCTTACTAGTTTGGATTACATTGACTATTTCCCCGTTCATATCAGAAATAATAATTAACGGAAAATAGCGCAATGCCGTTACAAATAAGTTTTTACTATCACTGTACGAACTACTTGAGTAATATCTATATGCAATATTTTCTTGAGGTTCGGCAAAATCCAGCGGTGGATAAAACGGCGTATTGTGAGAAGAGGTACCATTCTCATCAATAAAAACAATGGAATAATCCCCGGCAAGACTTGTATAAGCCCATTGTTTTTCCAATTGAAAACAATTGATGTAATAGTCGCTGATGGGATTAACTATTTCAGTTACTTGTGGATTTTGATTTTCCCAAAGGTAATTTGGGTTTAACCAATACAAAGATGAACCAGTTCTAAACAGCAAAGAATCACCTTGTCTGTGGCCAGTAAAATTCAAAGATAAAAACTCTGTTGGCCCCCTTCCCTTACTAAAAATTATTTTTTTATCACCTGATTCTAAGTCGATCATCTGCAAAATATAATCATTACAATGATTATCAATTAAACCCAACCTGTTATTTGCAACAAATAATTCTTCTGGACATCCTGATGAAAAATTAAAATCTAATTTTTGGGATTGAAGTGTTACATGGGCAGGAAAGTCTTGAGTTAAAACCAATTTTCTTTCATTTGGTGTATTACATGACAATATTGGTAGAATGGCTAAAATTATGGGTAATAAAACTTTCATATATTCAACTATTTTATGTTTTTCCTAAATAACTCAATAATTTAAAAGATAAACTATGTACTGCTTTCGAAACAGTACATAGTATATTAAACAATTCTGTAACATGGGCTGCTGAATAAACCCGATAGACTGTTAATCTCTTTCTTACATTAACAATGTAATTTTAACAAATGATTTTCTATCAATTACATTAAAACTTCACTATGATTTTGTAAGATTTTATAGGCTCAAACAAAACTCAAAAGTTGCAGGTACCCGAATCGGAAAAACTTTTTGCCTTTACCTGATTATCACATAAACCACAAACCCAAATCCATGTTCCACCACCTAATAAACCCGGAGGATTCCAGGTTGAATAGCATGTAGCAGTATTTCCCCCTCCACCTTCATGATCAGATTCATCAATGATAACCGTAGGATCTCCGGCCA
>CAYMLS010000599.1:0-2162 GCA_964390665.1 uncultured Bacteroidales bacterium
AACATGCAGTCAGATTGCTGGCGAGCTCCATCTGACCGAATTAATAAAATTATAACCAGATGAAAAACAGGAGTTTGATTTTTGTCATCGACTGTTTTTGAAGGCGAGCCCAACGCAGCAATTGGCGTTATCTTGCAGACACTAAACAAAAAAAAGAAAGGGGAGCGCCCATTGATAATATCAGCGAAAAGCAGGAGGTGGAAAATTTAGCCAGCTATTAATGACCGGGACATCGGGAGTGTTTTTAGAGATGTGAAATGTGAAATCAGGGAGCTGTCTGCCAAAAAGATTTAATATTTCATTATCTTTGGCAACACAGTTAACACAAACACTCCCCAAACACCTTAAAACGTAAAACCCATGAAAAACTATTTGGCTCTCCTTTGGATTTTTTGCTTTGCCTTTACAATTGCAGCACAAGACAACATCAACTACAATGGATATAGTTATAAGGTAATTACCATCAACGGAAACGATTGGATGGGAGAAAACCTCCGTACCATTACCTATAATGATGGCAGCCCCATTGCAGCGTATGATCACGAAGAGGACTGGAAGTTGCTGACTGAAGGAGGGTATGCTCTGTCAGATGCTTATGACGATTTTATGAATGATTATGGGTTGCTCTACAACGCTTATGCCGTGCAAACCGGCAATCTTTGTCCTGACGGATGGCATGTACCTACAGCAGAACAATGGCAAAATTTAATAGCAACCCTCGATGCCAATGCCAATGGAAACTTCAACAATCTTGGTAATCAACTCAAATCTACACGACAGGTAAACAGACCCCCCGGCAATGTACCGGCACAGCCACGATGGGATGAGCACCCCTCCCGGCACGGAACCGATGAACACGGTTTTGCTGCTTTGCCCGCTGGTGCAGTTGACAAATCGGGTGAGTTTATCAAAATGGGTACTTATGCATACTTCTGGACATCTACCATGCAGGATGATCTTATGGCTGTTGCTCAGGTGATGCTTCACCAGCATAAAGGAGTCAGCACGGCAGCTTATCCCATGGAAGTTGGATTTTCGGTTCGATGCATCAAAAGTGATGACACCACACCCCCTCCGGCAACATCTTTTTCTCTTACAATAACGCAACTGGGTGAAGGAAGTACTGTTCCCACTCAGGGTACCCATGATTACGAAGAGGGCACCTCCGTTGACCTGAGTGCAACCCCCGGAGAGGGATGGGAATTCGAAAAGTGGGTCATTGATGGAAATGACATCACAGATGCAACAACAAACATTACCATGAATGATGATGTAACGGCGGTGGCGCATTTTGTGGAGGAGACCGGTGGTGATGAACTGCCATCTGTAGTAGTAGATGGGATTACGGTTTTTGTAAATACAGAAGACCATACATCTTCAGCGCAATGGGGCGGTTTTCTTACAACCACCGGAGCCACTTCAGAATCTGATGGATTCAACAATACCCAGACCATTACAAATGTATTAGGCGAATTTGGAGGAATTCCTTATGCTGCAAAAGTTTGCCAGGATTTAAACGCACACGGATTCAACGACTGGTATTTACCCGCAAAAGATGAAATGCAGGTCATTTTTGATAATAAAGATGATATCGGAGGATTTGGAACCGGCTGGTATTGGAGCAGCACAGAAGCATCATCCACCAATGCCATTCGGTTTAGGTTTGATAGTGGTTTCTCAAATGTCAGTGGGAAAAATCAATCATTCAATTTCAGGTGTGTTCGCCAGGATAATTAATCGAAATTGACTGATCTGATATTTATGTAGGATTTTATTATGCATTGTTTTTTGTTGACAATGTTTAATCTGAATTCCAACCAAAACCTAAGAAGTTTAATCCGGTTTGTCTCTCATTTTCAAAAATTTGACTAATTCGGTCTCCGTCTTTTCTTAGGGGGGGCTGTTCCATTGTACTTCAACATGCTCAGTAGAATCAGAACTGTGTCAAAATTTTCGTCATGATCATCTTTTAAGAACCGTTCCTTTTTGAACTTTGATCGCGCTGAAGACTAATCAATGAATCAAAAAAGTTTCAGTTAATGGTTAATGTGGAAATCAGCGGAAATCTTTGCTTTGTCTGTTTAAAAAAGCATTTTAAACTACTTTCTTTTTATACAGTGTGTTATGGTGCTTCATGGTTGAAGCATACATGGAAATTCACT
>CAYMLS010000600.1:0-2159 GCA_964390665.1 uncultured Bacteroidales bacterium
GAAAGCAGCACACTAATGATTGATTACGCGCAGGTGAGTGTGCTGTCTGTAAATGCGATACAGGAGCAGCAGAAAATTATTGAAAACCAACAACTTTTGATTGATGAACTCATCGACAGAATTGAAAAACTGGAGAATGAGAAATAAAATAAAGCAATGCTGCGAACCGAAGAACTTTGAGGTCAATTGACCGAAAATGGGTTTTCGAAGGGGACTCATTTATTCAATAGTGTCGGCAAAAAATTCATGACTTTATCTGTGCCTGATAAAGAAAGCGTCATTTGTAAAGCGTCCTAAACGCAGCAATTGACGCTTTTTTGTAAGGACTATCTATGTAGCATAAGGATTGTTTGTTTTATTATATTTCTGAAAAAAAACAGTGCTGTTTAATTTGATTTCAGCAAGCAAAACCCTTTTGCATTTTATTTTATTGATGTTTTCAGGAATTGTGTCTATTTTTGACCAGATGAACCGAGCCATTACTAAAATATTGACACAGTTTTACTGAGCATGTCGAAGTACACGCAAATGGTGATAATTCGCAGCATGGCAAAACATGTTTAATCAAATTTTGAACAGATAAGAAATGCATTCCTGGTTTTAATACCTCATTTCAACCATCCGGAATTTTAATTTTAACCCAAAAATAAGTTTACAATGATGAAGAAGTTTATTTTGATTGGCGCCCTTTTTCTGATGGTATCAGGAGGTTTTTCCCAATCTAACAACAAGGATTATTCGCAGGCTTTTGAACTGATAAATGTTTGGATGGAGGCACAAAAAAATTTTGACCGCTTGCCAGGCATAAGTGCCGTGGTGGTTAAAGATCAGGAAGTTCTTTGGACAAATGCTTTCGGCATGTCCAACCTGAATGAGGATATGCAGGCGGAACCATCTACGCTTTATAGCATATGTTCGATCTCCAAGTTGTTTACTTCTGTTGCTATTATGAAATTATACGATGAAGGCAAATTGCGATTGGATGACCGGGTAAGCGACCTTCTTCCCTGGTTTGACATCAGGCAACAATTCCCGGAAACCAGTCCTGTAACTGTGCGCACGCTCATGACCCACTCATCAGGGTTGCCGCGGGAAGCAAATTTTCCTTACTGGACAGGGCCTGATTTTCCCTTCCCCCAGCGCGAGCAGATCATAGACCAACTTGAAAACCAGGAAACCTTGTACCCGGCATCGGTTTACTTTCAATACAGCAATCTGGGTCTCTCCCTTTTGGGTGAGATCGTACAAGAAATATCGGGAATGCCCTTTGAAACATATATCCAAACCCATATCCTGCAGCCACTGGGTTTGGAAGACACACGCACCACCTTGCCTGAAAACCTTTATGGTAAAGAACTTGCTTTGGGGTACAGTGCTTTTAACAGGCAGGGAGACAGAAACCAGGTCAGTTTTTTTCAGGCAAACGGCATTGGACCGGCAGCAGGATTTTCCTCCAACGTGCTCGACCTCGGCAAATTTGCCTCCTGGCAATTCCGCCTCTATGATGCCCAAACACCTGAAATAATAAAACCCTCCACATTGAAATACATGCAAAACGTACATTGGACAGACCCTGACTTTACAACTACCTGGGGACTTGGGTTTGCTGTGTTTAAAGGTCCTGATGGTAGCAAATGGGTGGGGCACGGTGGCAGTTGCCCCGGTTACCGGTCCACCCTTCGCATCCACCCGCAGAGCAAAATGGCATTTTCAGTTATGATCAACGCAATGGACGCAGATCCCAACAAATATTTCAAGGGTATCCACGAAATCCTCAATAAAGTATCCATGAAAGAAGATGACGATCAGGAGGATACTACTGACATCCGTTTTGCCGACTACAAAGGTTTCTATAGTCAGCAACCCTGGGGAAGTGAAAGTTATTTTATGGAATGGGAAGGAAAACTCCTCAGAGTTTATTTGCCTTCCGATTCACCGGCCAGTTCTATGGTTTTTTACAACCATGTTGAAGGAGATACTTTTCGCCGGATCAGAGATGATGAACAACCCGGAGAAACCCTTTCTTTCGAAAGAGATGAACAGGGAATGGTTTACAGGGTGAAGTCTCATAACAACTATTCGCCCCGGATCATACGATAACCTGTATTTAGTGTCAGCAAGAAAACCCACGATTTTATCTGTGCTTGATAAAGAAAGCG
>CAYMLS010000601.1:0-2151 GCA_964390665.1 uncultured Bacteroidales bacterium
ACTTCATGATAATGTTGAAGAAGTATCTGTCATGACACCTGATGGGATAAGGTTGCATGGTTGGCTTTGTCATACAAAGCAATCCACCCCTCAGAAACTTATTATTTATTTTGGCGGAAATGCTGAAGAAGTTTCACAGATGATACCAGTAGCACCTGTGTTCGGAGGTTATGCAATGTTACTGGTCAATTACCCCGGATATGGGCAAAGTGAAGGAAATCCCGGTCAAAAGAGTTTTTTCAATGCTGCACTGGCCATTTATGATTATGCGGTTTCACGGGATGACATCGATAGCGACAATATTGTATCGATGGGACGGAGCATAGGCACCGGAACTGCTGTTTATCTGGCCCATGAAAGGAACATAAAATCTGTCGTGCTGATCTCACCTTTTGAGAGTATTCGTGCCGTAGCACAATCAAAAATGCCTTTTCTGCCCGTGAGTCTTATATTACGTCATAAATTTCCATCAAGGAAATATGCAAAAAATGTAGATGTCCCTATGCTGGGGTTTTATGGTACGAAAGACAACACTGTACCTCCCATACACAGCAAAGCACTTGCAGAATCATGGAAAGGACCGGTAAGGATGACAGCACTTGCCTCTTACGGGCATAACGATATTTTTGAAAGCCGTCAAATAATACCCGCTATTATTCAGCGCGCAAAGGCAAATAAGTAAGCCAGTTGCTCTCTCCTTCGGGGTCATATACCAATCCGGCATTGTTTTGAAAACTGTACCCACTGATGATCATTCTGATTTCCTTCTGAAGCACATCCAGACTGTTGGAAACCATATCGGGGTTAAAACCTTTGTGTCCCAGGTCAATGGTCATGTTCATGGATACCATTCGGCCTATGGCCTGTCCTAATTCCACCATTTTCCTCTGTGCCATGGAGGAATTGACCCTGAAGTTCAGAATATCTTTGAAATAATCGGCCGACTTTTCCGTATGTGTGTATCCTTTGAGAAAGTCATAGAGATTTGCAGATGGCATTTTGCGCATCATCTTCAGAACCGATTCGGTTATCTGCTGATACAGGATGTCGTTGGAACCTTCGAAGATCTGGAAAGGGCGGCTGTCTACAACACCCCTTCCGGCAATATGATCGAGTTTATAGCCTTTGGCGCCCACCAGCTGCAAAAGATGCTGGGCGGCAGCCTGCATATAATCCGTTACAACCGATTTTATAGAGTTGGCAGGCAGATCTGCACGTGAAGTATCCTTCTCTAACGGAATGTTGGAACTGGTGAAATAACTCATGGCAGAACTTACGGTAAAATAGGACTGCAGATGGGCAAGCCTTTCCTTCACCTGATCGTAGTTAAGCAAACTGGAACCACCCACAGTACGTGTTTTGCAATGTTGGACTGCCTCATCGAGCATACGTCTTAAAAAACCTGTGGCCATTCCCGGAAACTGTAACCGGCTTCTGTGCAACAGATCCAACATCATGGTAATACCTGTGGTTTTGGGTTGCAGGCGATGAGATTCGGGAACCTTTATTTGAATCCGGTTACGCCCATAGGGCAGCATATAAAGCCCCAGGTTCTGGAAGACCTCCACCACGTCGATGCCGCCATTGCTGGTATCATGGATGAAAAATCCGATATCTTTGCCTAAATTCCCATTTTCATCTTTTTCCCGGGCGGCAATAAGCCAATAGTCTGCCCATCCTGTAAGCCCTGCCCAATGCTTTAAACCAGAAACGTTGTAGTGGTCTCCTGATTTCAAAAAGCCGGTTCGCATCTTTAATGCTTCACTTCCAAAATCGGGTTCGGTGATCATCAAACCACCCATATTTTTTTTATCCAGAAAATCTTTGAATATTTTTTTCCTGACATCTTCATTGCCATAATTTGCCAAAGGCTGCAAAAACAATGCACCATTTATTCCCATCATCAGGGAAAGAGGCAATGACTGGTAGGAACTTACCTCCAGCATGCTAAGTGTTTCGTGGGTTTTTGCTCCCCTCCCTCCAAATTCTAACGGAATAAAAGTTGATAAAGGATCGCACTCAAGAATCTGCCTTAAGACATAGGGAGGCAATCCCCTTTGTGCTGTCATAAGACCTTCATTATTTCGTTGGGTAAAAAGGTCGCTAAGTTTTCTTTTGTAGGTTTCCAAAAAAGAAATGAAACTGGTATTG
>CAYMLS010000602.1:0-2149 GCA_964390665.1 uncultured Bacteroidales bacterium
CCCTTTGGTCGGCAACTGCATATTCAGGGCCTTCCAGGTTGTGAACGTATTCAACCGCATTGGGTTTGGTGGAGTTGTAGGCATATAAACCCATGTCGGTTTTATAGGTGATGTTGCCGTTGTTGGCGAAGAAAATTCAATTAAATCAGACTGATTTGTCTTTGTTGTAATTTTTAATGTGAAAAAAATTTGATTAAATCTGTCACACACATTGAGATCGCCCTCTGGGATTAGGTTGCCTTGATAAAGAAGTACCAAAAAATCAAGACTTTGCATAATGCCCGACAAGACCGCATTCGCCTCACTGGACTTGTTCATTCTGCAAGGTCATTGGGGCATACTGGTGGTCTAGATCGATAATCTGCTTTGGTATGTTACGTTGATTTTATTCGGTTTCCAAAAAAGCACCCCAGTGTTAGGAAAAATCGGATCTTAGCATGGTAATCTCAAAACAATAGATTTTATAGAATCTCAGATCCTGCCAAGCTTCATAGCAACATTGCAAATGCTGCTTATCAAGACTGGTTTGATTCTACAACATTTAAAGGCAAAAGTGTCTTTTATGCTTTTTAAAATATAGTTATTCTATTTCTACAATTGTTTCTGCTATACATTTATCTGTCGCTTTATCAAAAAGACACAATTTATAATAACCTTTAGGATAAAATACAAATGAGAAATACAACATGTAAATATCAGAAACAAATGTGCTATTTGGTGGTATTACAATATTAGCATTTTTTTCTTCAACTCTTTTTCTTGAAGATCCAATGTCCATTGGTGGCGAAATATTTACCGCAATTTCAGGTTCTTGATTAGATAATGTAAGTAAATCCCAATAAAGTATTCTTTCCTGTGTTTGTCTAAAATTAAATACAGAGGAATGAGTAACATATCTATTAAAATTTTCAATAAAAACGGTGTCTTTATTTGCATTATGTACAATTAACTTCATTGAAAAAGCGCTTTGAACATTTTGCTTATTGTCTGTTGTGAGATAACAAAAGACACTATCAGAAACAATTTGGGATTGTGCAAAATTATTAATTGATATTATGAAACAAAATGATATTATCAATTTATGGTATCGGCCCATGAGGATATATATTTAAAATAGTTTCCCATAAAGTAGAATGATTGATACCCCAATCATTTACCAAAATATTAACCACTTTTTGTATAGTGGTAGAGGTTGCAGGATTTAGTATGTTTGTCATATATGCTCCGTACTCCATAGCTCTTATTGCGGCAAAATTTCTTGCTGTCATACCTGCCAATACCTGTACTTGGTGAGTACCCTCGTGTCTGACGACATCGGTCAAACTGAAAAATGCCCTCTCTCGTATAACGTGTTTTGATATCAAAGTGAGATTGCCTTTGCTTTGAGTCCCAAAATTAACCCCATATTCTGAATATACTGAACCGTCAGGAGTCATATAAATGGTATTGCCTCTAACTCTGGTTATATCACCATTAAAAGTTTCATTTACTAATCTTGCATTTTTCTTTGTAGCAACTAAAAAATCTGATTTTGGATTATTTATTCCTTCTCTTGCAACTACATTGTCTAACGCTTTTTGATAATCAAAGCCGTCCCAGAAATCTCTTCCTTGACTTGCTGCACTAATACCACTTATAACGCCGCTAATTACTGACCCAGAAGCACCAGATATTAATCCTGTTATTATACCGTTCCCTAAAGCTTGACCAAAATTCTGCCCACCTAAAAGATTATTTCCAAAACCTGTTGTAAAACCGCTGCTAAATCCTGCTCCACCACCTATTGCTGCTCCTGTAAAGAAGCCGCTTGAAGCCGTCATTGCTGCTGACGAGCCTATAAATCCAGCTCCAAAACTACCTCCTGCTATTGCAGAACTTATTCCCGCTCCTATTCCTGCTCCTAATGCACCTGCCGCTGCTCCAACCCCAAAATATCCTAATCCTTTCCAGCTAAACTCAGATCCATGCACTGCCCAGTTCACAATACCCCCAATAGCTGCCCCAATTATCAAATGCCAAAACTCACCCGTTGGGTCTGTATATTTAAGCGGATTATTAACACAATAACTGTAGCGGTTAAAACTCTGCGAGAAGTCCGGTGCCTGCACGAACGGATCAGGACTCAGGAAACGCGCCAGGCGGGGGTCAT
>CAYMLS010000603.1:0-2119 GCA_964390665.1 uncultured Bacteroidales bacterium
GTCTTTGACGATTTCTTATCAAAGACATAAAAAATAAGGGTTTTCTTGCTGACACACTATATATAAACACGAAAGGAGGATGCTTTTAAAAGGCCATCAATAAGGTTTTTTTTTCTCGTGTTTTATCCACTGCTGAAAAGGGGCAAAAAAATTATCGGGTTTCAGGTTGAGGGTAGGCAGCGATCGTTGATTTACGGGTAAACTTACCTGTTTATAAATAAAGGAGTCGTCGAATCCTGCTTTGGCAGCATCTGTATTTTCGGCGGCAAAAACCAGCATTTTGGGTCGTGCCCAGTAAATAGCGCCCAGGCACATCGGGCAGGGTTCACAGCTGGCGTAAATGATGCAATCCTCCAGCTGGAAGCTTCCCAGGTTTTTACAAGCTTCGCGAATGGCAACGATCTCAGCATGTGCTGTGGGGTCGTTGTTGGCTGTTACCCTGTTGGCACCCTTGCCTACGATTTGTCCGTCTTTTACTACTACTGCACCAAAAGGTCCCCCTTTTCCGCCAGGTACATTCTCTTCTGCCAGTCGGATGGCTTCCTGAATATATTTTTCGTGGTCTGTCATATATCTTTGTATTTCGTTGCGAAAATACAAATTCTTTGCTTTTGCAATTCATAAAATATGACCAGCATTGGTAAAACGTCTCAAAGAATCTATGATCCTGCTGGTTTAATTTTTTACCTTTGGGTTTTCAAAATGATATACCCGGCAGTGTATATAAAAAAAGTGATTTTGGCATTTCAGGACTGGTTAGAACTCCATGGCAAAGATGATGCGCTTTTCATCCACGCAAAACGGATGCTTAGGAATAAAACAGGTTGAAGAAAAATCACCTGTATCAATCAGGAGAGGATGATCTGAATCCGGGTATTATGAAGAGATCCTGGTTCATTCAGGCACAATAATTAATTTTAACAAACAGAACAACAAGTATGGATTGGCATTCGCTTTTATCTGCCCGACGATTTGGTCAAAACCCTGAAAAAATAAAATTTTCAGGGGAGGTACGTACAGAATTTCAAAGAGATTATGACCGGATTATTTTCTCATCACCCTTTCGCAGATTGCAAAACAAAACCCAGGTGTTTCCCCTTCCGGGAAGTGTTTTCGTTCATAACCGTCTGACCCATAGCCTTGAGGTAGCTAGCGTTGGGCGGTCTTTGGGGAATATGGTTTATGATCTGATCGCCCCGGAGCTGACCAATGAAGAGCAAAAGATCGTAAGGGAAATTGACACGGTGATCGGTACCGCCTGTCTGGCGCATGACCTTGGAAATCCCCCTTTTGGACATAGCGGCGAAAAAGCTATTTCCTATTATTTTTCGCAGGGTAGAGGAAAAGAAATTCAGGAAGGTTTAACAGAACTCGAATACGCTGATCTGAAAAACTTCGAAGGAAATGCCAATCTGATCCGCCTGCTTACGCATCAACTCAAAGGCAGGAGAAAAGGTGGGTATGCCCTCACTTTTGCCTCATTGGGTGCCATGATCAAGTATCCCTATGATTCATCGCATGCTGAAACCACAAAGAAGTTCGGGTTTTTTCAATCCGAATCCGAAACTTTTCAACAGATTATTCAAACCCTTGAAATACCACCTGTGGATGCCGCAAGCACTAAATATTCAAGACATCCGCTGGTATATCTTGTAGAGGCCGCTGATGATATTTGCTATCAGATCATGGATATTGAAGATGCCTGTAAACTTGGTATTTTATCTTTTGAAAAGGTTTATGACACTTATTTGGAGTTTTTTTCCGAGAAAACCGATCAGGAGCAAATAAAGAAGATCGGGTTGACCCTGAAAGAGGTTACCGACCGGAACGAGCAGATCGCGTTTTTAAGAGCCATGACCATCAACCGGTTGGTAGCAGCTGTTGCTTCAGCTTTTCATGAGCATTACCATGAGATTATGCAGGGCACATTCCACTCAAAACTTTTAAAGCACACTCCATTGCATATACAGAATGCGTATAAAAAGGCCTCTGATATTGCCTTTGGTGAAATTTACCGGCATCCTTCCGTTGTAAAGATTGAAATATCTGGTTATAACGTCCTGGGTTTTTTGCTGGATGAGTTTTTTCAGGCCATCATGCATTCCGAATCAGATTATTC
>CAYMLS010000604.1:0-2118 GCA_964390665.1 uncultured Bacteroidales bacterium
AGAAAGCCTTGTCATTTCGACCAAAGAGAGAAATCTCAATAACTTTACCGGACAACAATGAAAACCAATACAGGTTTTATAAAAAAAACTTTTTAGCGGGTAATGTTCCTGATAATCTGTCACAAAAAGATGAAGTTCCACACTCCCCCATTTATTTTAAAATACCTGACAGGAAAATTCCTTCACTGGCAAATAAAAACGCAGGAAAAAACAGTTTTTCTGACTTTTGATGATGGACCTACGCCGGGAATCACAGAAGAGGTATTGACCATTTTAAAGCAGTTTCACGCAAAAGCCACCTTTTTCTGCCTCGGGAAAAACATTTTGCAGCACCCTGAACTCTATCATCGCATCACAGAAGAAGGGCATATGATCGGTAATCACACCATGAATCACCTCAACGGGTGGAAAACAAAAAACCAGGAATACCTGCATGATATCTATGCCCTGGATAAAATTCATGCATCAGGATTTTTCAGACCCCCATACGGGAAAATTTCTTTTTCCCAAATCAGAAAACTATTGCCAACCCATCAAATCATTATGTGGAGCATCCTCACTTATGATTTTGCCCCTATGAAAAATCCGGCAAAAAGCATCAAAAATATCTGTCATAAAATACAACCCGGGTCTGTTATTGTGCTGCACGACTCAAAAAAAGCAGCAAAAAACTGCCTGAAAATCTTGCCCCACATCCTTGAATACTGCCAAAAAGAGGGTTATTCATGCAAAAGAATTGATGCAGCAATAACCTGATACAATTTTGAGTTGATTTATATTCACTTGCTTTTCTGTTCCTATTGACAGGATGAATACCAAATTGGCGTTTTCCTGCAAGCAATGTTTAACCGGATGCATATGTTTTAAAATAGGCTTGTATCGAACCCTTTATTGGGAAAGATAAAGCAGAAGTAAACTACTAACATACTGGTAATCAATGATTTTTTTATTAAAATGAGAGAGAGAAACAACTTTGGGAAGGGAGAAAAAAAAAAGGCTGTTTCGGCGAGGGGAAATGGAATTGAAGACAAAAGGGAAATTGGGGAAATCTTCAGGGGAAAAACCGAAACAGCCATGCGATAAACAATTGGAAAACTAATCTTGTCGTTTATCTTGATGCAAAGATAAAATGAATTTTTGGAATGACAAAATAAATTATAGCCTAAAATGGTTATTTTTTTTATTTTTTTTCTCGTCGCCTGTTTGAGCAATTAATCATATTTTTGCAATTCTATCGTTTTTAGTACATTAGATTTAAAATCGCAAAATCCATTTAGCAACATTTTTTTTTATTTTGAATGCATTTATCTGAAAAAATATTTTCCGCCCTTTTTTTGATCGTATTGTTGATTATCGGCTCATGTGCCAACGTTGTTTCCCCTACAGGAGGTCCCAAGGATGAGCAACCTCCCCGGGTAGTGGAAAGTACCCCTCCAAATTATTCACCCAATTACAACGGGGAAGAGATCCGCATTTATTTTGATGAATTTGTTGAATTGAGGGAGTTGCGCCAAAACCTTCTTGTTTCCCCACCGCTTAAATATGACCCCGACATAAGACTAAGGGGAAGGTCTGTGGTGATCAATATTGAAGATACCCTGCGCGAAAACACCACATACAATTTCTTTTTTGGTGAATCCATCGTGGATATAACAGAAGGAAACCCCATCTCCAACTTTCAGTATGTTTTTTCTACGGGTGATTATGTTGATTCTCTGTCGGTGCAGGGAAAACTTGTGGATGCCGCTACCCTGGAACCCAAACCCGATGCTTTTGTAATGATGTACGACAGTATTTTCGACTCGGTACCCATGTTGGAAAGACCTGTATACATATCAAAAACCAATGAAGAAGGTACCTTTAATATCAGAAACATGAGAGATGATGAATACCTCATGTTTGCCCTGGTCGATATGAATTCAAACTATCTGTATGACACGCCCGATGAAACCATCGCTTTTTCTGACAGCTTGATCCAACCTTCTTTTATCCCGTTTCTACATCACAACTTCGAAAAAGAAAAGGCAGAAGCAGACACCACAGAACTCAATACAGAAAATGGAACAGCAGAAAACGACACAACTGCTCAAACAGGCAACGATACCCTTCCTGTTTCAG
>CAYMLS010000605.1:0-2113 GCA_964390665.1 uncultured Bacteroidales bacterium
TTGGTTTTTAATTAATTATTAATAGGTCTGCCCAATATAGTAAATATTTTTACGATTTATCAAAAATTCATTAAACAAATGCTTATTTAAAATCATTCTAAAGTTGAATAATGTTTTTACTCGTCTAAAAAATATTTTACTATGTCTTATTTTTGTTTCACCATTCTTTCTTTTTTCATTTTGAGAAGAAAACCCACATTGTTTTTTAGCAACCTGTATTTTTTCACCATTTATTATAAGTTACCTCATTATCTGTAAAATAAAATCACAATTTAATAATTATGTTACCCTTTTAAATGAGAACATATTTTGGTTAAATCGATTAACTGGGGTTTATTTAAAGTCATCTTTTGGGTACAAGAAACTGCTTGCTAAAAGGTATGATAAATGCAGAGGAACTGTTTTGAAATGTCAAAAGCGATTTCCCTGAACTCATTTGTAAAACAATCGAAACCCGAATCATATCAGGATAATACAATTGATCCGCGGGGGATTGATTGTTTCACTCTGCACTAAATTGCAGTTGACAGCAAGTATTGCTGAAGTCCCTCATATAAAAAAAGCAGCCCCCACCCGTATTCATAAAATGATAAACACATATGATATCCCCCCCCAATCTTTTTTCTCATTCCCATCTCTTTTGCATGAACTAAAACCCGCTTCTACCTGTTTTATTATCATTTGTCAGTTGACAGAAACTGATCTTTGTTTTGGTTTTTTTGTTTTCCGTGTTTCGTTTTTATTGATGAGACCGGGTATGGAAAGAGAACAAAACAAGGATGATCCTTATGATAAACCAGATCTAATAATATACATGAATGAGTACTTCTAAAGAAAACGCATGGAATTTCACCAGTTTATTTTTGTTTTTTGGACTGGTATTGCTTACGGGCTATGGCATGGAAATGAATGATCTGGACATCAGGGAGATAACGCTTACCGACCTGATCATTTTAATGCTTTCGGTTTACAGGGTGACACGCGTGGTTGTTTTTGAGAAAATATTTAAATTTTTCAGGGATTTTGTAAAAAACAACAGTGGTTCCTATCTCATGCGCACACTTTGCTCGATCATCACCTGCCCCTGGTGTGCAGGGGTCTGGATATCGCTGGTGATGGTCATATTCTTTTATTTTATCCCATATGGCGAATTATTGGTATACATCATGGCAGTGTCTGGTGTGGCCTCTTTTCTGGTGCTTTTATCCAATTCGCTGAACCTGGATATCAAGAAAAAACAAAAGGATACCAGGGGATAGTCGTTTTTGGCAACGATTTCTTCATCCCACCGATCTCTTTAATGGTTTCACCTTTGTCTTTTACCGGGATGATTGCTGCGTAGCAGACCTTCCGGTTCATGAGCGTATGTTGTTTCTCTATCCTGGTTCACGACGCCGGGGTTTGATGTGTGAAGGTTGGATGCATTTCCTGAAACCTCCCCGAATACATTTCCTATCCCATAAAGTGTGTGTCAGAATTTTTGTCATGGCCCGGTTCAGCAAAACGATCTAAAAGAAATTGAATTAGTTTTTAACAAATCTCGTTGTTACGGTTTTCTTGTCCGTTTTGATCCGGAGGATGTAAACACCGGGGGAAAGATCATGAATATTTATCACAGAGAATAAGTCGTTCAAACGATCGGTTTGCATTTTTTTTCAAGGTAATCCATCAAGAATAATGTAAATTAGCTTTTTTATTCCAATAGAATAATCATCTAAAACGAAAATTATGAATTCATTGAAACGAGTTTTACTGCAAAAGGTATTATGGGTGTTGCCTTTTGTTTCAGTTCTTATGGTGTCGTGCAACGATTCTTCTCAAAACGAAAACTTTTTATCAGAGATCGGCATTTGTACTTCTGTTGACAATCATGCAAAAATGGCTGAGCATGGATACACATTCATTGAGGAAGGACTAAGGGGATTTTTAAAGCCACTTGAACCCCACGAAGAGTTTCTCCCGAATTATGAAAAGGCGCAAAACGCTGAAATCCCTGTTTATGCAACCAATGTGTTTTTGCCGGGGCATTTAAAAGCGGTAGGTGAAGAACCCATGCACGATGAGATCGTGGCTTATGCCGACACTGCTTTCAGGCGGGCTGAAATGATCGGTA
>CAYMLS010000606.1:0-417 GCA_964390665.1 uncultured Bacteroidales bacterium
TTAAAACCCAGGATTACTGGTTTACTTTTCAATTAGGTGATGGTAAATGCATTGACTTTGATGAAGACATGACTCCATTTCTGCCTATTCCTGAGGACGAACAATGTGTAGGTAATGTAACCACTTCCATGTGCGAAGCTAATGCATTTGAGAACTTTCGGTTTGCGTATGGCAAGAAAAAGATAAAAGCGCTGTTTTTAGGCTCCGATGGCTTAGATGGCAGACATGGCGATATGGATGATTACACAATCCCAAGACTTATAGAAGATTACGTTGCCATTGTTAAGACCTTTTTAAAACATGGATTTGACGTAGGTTACCAACTGATAAAAGATGCCCTTCCGGTTTGGAGTAAAAATGATAATAACGCCAGAGATGATATGTCATTAGCCGGTTGGATTGACCTTTCAAACAAGG
>CAYMLS010000606.1:427-2112 GCA_964390665.1 uncultured Bacteroidales bacterium
GAAATTAAAAAAAAACTGGAAGAAGCTCAAAAAAGTATTGAAACCGAAAAACAAGAGCTGGACAATTACGATGCCAATATAGTTGGCAAGGAAAATGAAATAAAAATAAACGAAGAAAAGGGTCATGCGCTAAAGGCAAAGGTTAATGAGTCAAAAAGTAAACAAGAAGAACTGGAGCAAAAAATAATTGAAGAAAAAACCACGCAAACTCAATTGGATGCCGCGCAAAATGAACTGACTAATTTCAAGAAAAAATTAGAGGTTGAACTGGACGAGCTAAAAAGAGTAAGAGTGAATAAAAATAAAAAAATAAGAACGATTAAAGATGAAATAGAAAGAACCAGATCGTCCCTTCAGAAAATCAGTGATGAATTAGAAGGACCGGCTGGGGCTTCAACCAGCCTGAGCACCCATTAAACCAAAAAGTTGACAAAGAAGAAAACAGCAATAACCTTTAGTTTTTCAAATTCTGAAAAATACCCTATAGAGCATATAACATGATGGAACTGATTTTGACATTATTTCCGCAACAATAGATTTTTTTATAATCATAAACTTGAAAAACTGAAAAGAATTATCAGGTTATTTTATTGTAACTATTCAGTAATGTGAAAAATCGTGAGTTATTAACAATTTTGGATTGTGTTTTTGCGAAATGTGCATATTTATCAACACTGTTTATAAGTAATTGGTAACTTGATCGATGTATTCTGTTGTATATCAGAAAGATTGTATTGATTTGCAGAAAAAAATACAGAGATGACTTCCGATCAACGCCGCATACTGGAACTTGAACTGATCAACCGGTCATTAGTCCAGGAGAATCAACAGCTTAAAAAAGAAGTAAGCGATTTAAAGGTGCTTGTAGCAAAGCTAATACACGAAGTAGAAACTCTAAAACACAGTAAGAATAGTCGTAACAGTTCGGTACCTCCGTCAAAGGATGAAAACCGACCTAAGAAAAACCAAAGCCTTCGTACCCCAAGCGGCAAAAAGCCCGGAGGGCAACAAGGTCATAAAGGAAGTACACTGCTAATGACAAAAAAACCAGATACCATAATAGACCATAAACCATGTTATTGTAATCATTGTGGTTCTGGTATTGTTGAGTCTTGTTTTGTTTTAAAAAGCAGAAGACAGGTTGTTGATTTACCTCCTATTCGTGCCCATTATACGGAGCACCGCACCTATCAAGCCACTTGTTCATGCGGTCAAACAACCATAGCATCATTTCCAGCGGGTATAAACTCGTCTATTAGTTATGGTCCCAATATCGAATCTTTAGTTGCCTATATGCATGCCAGGCAATATATCCCCTATGAGCGTGCCAGGGAATACTTTAAGGATGTGCACAATGTAAACATCAGCCAGGCAGGTATCAACAACATCCTTGAACGATTTTCCTTAAAAGCTTCCCGTGCATATGAAATCATTGGGGAAAAAATTCAAAACAGCCCTGTTGTGGGTGGTGATGAAACCGGCACACGCATTAATGGCAAAAAAGGTTGGTTCTGGGGATGGCAAACACCTAAGTTCACTTATGTGCTTTACGACAAAAACCGTGGTAAAAGTGCCATTGACAACAATTTCCCGCAGGGATTCCCAAATTCTGTTTTAGTCCACGATTGCTGGAGTAGCTATTTCTCAACACCTGCAAAATCTCACCAATTGTGCACTTCGCATTT
>CAYMLS010000607.1:0-2110 GCA_964390665.1 uncultured Bacteroidales bacterium
GCAGTATATTTGCAAATACAGCGAATAAAAACAGGTTTAATACCAAATATTATATAACATGGAGACTTTTGGTAAGAAATTAAGGGAATGCAGGGAAGCAAAAAAGCTTTCTCAAAACGAACTGGCTAAATTAATTGAAACCCATCACTCCATTATTGGCAAGTATGAGCGCGACGAAGTAAAACCGTCTATTGATGTAGTTAAAAAAATCGCCAGTATTCTTGATACTACAGTTGGGTATCTTTTAGGGGAGACACAAGATAAAAACCTTTTAAAAGACCCAACAATGCTTAAAAGGTTAAACGAGATTTCCTCGTTTAATGATTATGATAAAGAACACATTCTTTATACTATTGATGGACTGATTAAGTCTGTAAAAATTAAAAATATTGCTGCACTATAAAAACATTAATTATGATACGCACGGTTATAACACCCGATAAAAACTTTCTTTCTATCAATATTCCTGATAAGTATATTGGCAAGAAAATGGAAGTAATTGCTTTTGCCGTTGACGAGCCTTCGGAAGATGTGATTTACACAACCAAAAGCAGTAAAAGTTTTTCTGCGATTAAATTAAATACCAAAGGCTTTAAATTTAACCGAGAGGAAGCAAATGAACGATAATTGTTTTATAGATACTAACATTCTTGTTTATTGCTATACCGATGATGAACAGGTTAAACAGCAAAAGGCTTCAGATATTGCCAATAATCCTGATGCGTTTATCAGTACCCAGGTTTTAACTGAACTTTCCAACACTTTGAAAAAGAAGTTTAAACTGGACTGGCAGGCTGTTGAAAATGTTATTTCGGAAGTTAGCACAGGTTTTAATGTATATGTAAACAAGCCAGCTACTATTGAACGTGCGTGCCGTGTTGCTGATAAATACAAATATTCGTTTTATGATTCGCTTATTATTGCCGCTGCATTATCTTCCAACTGCAAAACGCTTTATTCCGAAGATATGCAAGACGGACAGGTAATTGAAAACAGTCTTACTATTGTAAATCCGTTTAAATAAAACCCCAAACCTTGAAAGATTCGGGGTTTATTGAAAAACTATATCCTTAAATTAAATTCCATAATTTAGCTAACACCAAAGGAATAATGCAAATTCCTCCAAAGAAAATCAGATAAAACTTATACCACTTCCCTTTCTTATATTTAGTGTCAGCAAGAAAAACCACGATTTTATCTGTGCTTGATAAAGAAAGCGTCAAGTGCAAGGCGGGCGATGACTGAAAAACAGGAGTTTACTTTTCGTAATCGACTGTTTTGAAGGCGAGCCCAACGCAGCAATTGGCGTTTTCTTGCAAGCACTATTTATAATTCTTAGTTAATTTCTCGTATCGTTTACCTCTAAAAATGAGAAAATAATTCAAAATAAAAAACGGTAAAAAAAGCGTAGTAAAACCTGATGTAAATTTATTCAATACAGCATTGGGTAACAACTCAATATTGAAAAACACATTAAATTTCAGACCTGCAACGCTAAGCCAAATAATCACCATAAGAAAAGTAAGTCCTTGTATCATTGAAATAGGTATTAATGTGTATACCCTCCAATCTCTATGCCCTTGATTATTTGACCTTTCAAATTCAATGGCATCTACCCAAAGTTGATAATATATATTTTTCATATTACTCATTACTTATGTCATGAATCAATCTACCAGTAAAATATATTGTTGAGACTGTACCAACGACGAATAAGCCAACTGGATTAGCAACTAAAACAGCAGATAAAACCAAACCCGCAGTTCCAACTCCTAAATCAGCCACATCCCAGCTATTGATCTGATTTCCTGCCTGAATATCCGTTGCTATATTATAACCAGCAACACCCATACCATCAAGCGTTCCTGCAGTACCAAGATTTCTTACACCTTTAACATATTTTAAATTCTTGACAGTTTTATCAGTCCTGGAGGCATAATTGAACAACTGTTGTTTGACTTGGTCCTTAGGTCCGGCAGCAGCAGTTACTCTTCCGGTAGTATTCAACCACTTTGGTGACCCGGTATTAGTTGAGTTCATATCGCCTTGCGATTGGCCCCTCCCCCACCAATCCGGAATGCCGCCTGTCAATCTGCCACTTCCTGCTCTT
>CAYMLS010000608.1:0-2104 GCA_964390665.1 uncultured Bacteroidales bacterium
TGAACGTTGCCGGTGCCTTAAAATTTTTTATCAGGCAAATAATAAATGGTATTACAAAAAAGTGGATCTGGGTGATTACGATAAGAAAAATAATATGTTATCGATGAGATTATTTCCTAATACACTCTATCTCTATTCATTGCGTAAATTTAATAAAAAAAACAGTTGCTTCAATTATTTTCCATTTCCATGAAAAAAATGCCCCCTCCATCAAATAATTTTCCTTCATACAATTCTATGATCTCTATACCTTTCATTTCAGCTAATTTTCTGACAGGATCGCTGTTTGTTAGTTGATTTATTTGTCCGCAAACAAACAGTTGTTTTTTATAGATTCCGCAGCAACCGCCAATAAATCCATTTTGAAAACCAGGAAGAAGTATGTTTTGAGGATCTGTGTACAAGGCAGGTATGGCATGCTTTTCAAGTGTTTTGAGTATGCCTTTATCGGAGGTTAAAATGATGTCTCCTGTTTCAATGGCATTGCATCTTGTGTACCCCTGTTTGCAATGAATCAGATTTGTGGCGTTTTTCAACAAAGTGGGTTCTGTGAAATGAGTGTTGTGCAGCAATCCATAACTTGTGTGTAAAGCATTATAATAAGAAGATTCTGGATAATTCGATCCAACTGATTTCTGTCCTTTCTGGTACTTTACACCGTATCTGTTGAGCAGGCGAAAGTATTTTTCAGGAAGATTGGGAGCAACAATGTTTTTTTTATTTTGCTGAAAGAAAAAGATATCTGGATGCCCTGAAATTGCCTCATAAGTGATGTTTTCGGTTTCAAGTTCCATCAATACTCCATAAGTGCGCAACGTTTGCTTTGCTTCTGAAGGGATTTTTTTATCAACAACGATCAGCAATGAACGATCCATAGTGGCAAATTAAACTTGTTTTTATTTTCCGGCATTGAAAATATGGGTGCCTGATTCTTTCACTAAACAATCATTTCACAGGTGTATTGTTCTTTTTTCAAATTTGTATCGGAAATAAATTTTACATTTCTGAATTTTTTCATCAACCATAACTTGTTGACAGACCGGTGCCCAATAGCAGAATTGAGAGAACCTGGATGAACATGCAAAACAATGTTTTTGGTTGCAGTTCCTTCAGCGTTTTTGATGGATTCACTTACCCTGTTAAACCAAACCCTGCTTTTGACCATCTCACCGAAAGCGTTATGGAAAGGGCCGGCAACCAGTTTATTGCCTTTTAGAAAAGATTCTGTGGGGTGAAGACCGGTTTTCAATATTTTCACACCTGACGATTGAAATATCTGATGCAAGCGGGCACAAAGATCTGTAGCCTTTTCCAGTGTTTGAGGTATATAATTCCCTTGTTGATAGAGGAATTCCAATGGGGTATCCCTGATGACAAGTGTTGGATAAATGCGGGTTGTATGAGCACCTGCAGCACAAATTTTATTTGCTGTTTCTATTGTTTTTTCTTCACTATCGCCAGGCAAACCGGTCATCATTTGCAATCCGGTTTCAAATCCTTCCTCCTTCAGCATTTTTGCAGCATCCAAAACCTGCTGTGCCGTATGTCCTCTGCCTGATTTTCTTAATACTTCATCATCCAATGACTGGGCACCAAGTTCAACAGACTTTACACGATGTTTTTTCAGGTTTTCCATTGTTTTTTTATCGATATAGTCCGGGCGTGTGGATATTCTTATCCCCTGAACGACCTCCTTTTCAACAAAAGGCTTTATTAGGTTCAGATAGTAATTTTGTTGTTCTAATGACAAACCTGTGAAACTACCACCAAAGAAAGCGATCTCCACACGCCTGTTTTCATGAGGCATTGTATCCAAATGAGAGGATATGGTTTGCATGATTGCTTCCTGTCCGGGAAGAGAAGAACTGCCGGATATGCTATACTGGTTGCAATAAACACATCTGAAAGGACAAGCCAATTCCGGAATGAATATGGGGATATTATAAAACCGCACGCTTATGAATTAAATGAACTACCCGATTTTTTTGATGCTAAATTACAATCATGAGTCCAGTAAAAAAAGTATTTGTCCACAAATTTCAACAAATTTACACGAATTTAATTGAATGAAATTCAGCAATATAAAACAAAACAAAATTTACAC
>CAYMLS010000609.1:0-2100 GCA_964390665.1 uncultured Bacteroidales bacterium
TACTTAGGGAAGAACTACATCAAAGAAGAAACCTACATCAACGAAAAAGGACAGGAAATAAAAGGCCCTTTGCCCATTATAACGATTTATTTTTTAGGATTTCCTTTGCCCGAATACGATAATGTCGCTCTGATTGTTAACAACCGCGTAATGGATGCCACCACAAAAGAAGAAATTGAAACCAAAAACGATTTTGTGCAATTGCTTACCCATCCCAGTTATATTTTACAAACCACCAAACTGCCACCCAAACGGCTGACGAAACTGGAACGCTTCCTGGGATTTTTTGACCAGTCGCGCAAAACCGATGATGATTATGTTTTAGATATAGAAGGTCAGGAATTGACCGACCTGGAAGACATTGCCAGCTATCTCAATAAAGGCACCTTAGACGAAGAACTACTCAATGCCCTGGCCTACGAAGAAGATTATGAAGAGAGTGTAAAAAACCTGGAAGAAGAACTGATTGAAGAGCGACGTCAGAGAGAGAAAGAGCGACGTCAGAAAGAGAAAGAGCGACGTCAGAAAGAAAAAGAGCGAAGACAGAAAGAAGAAGAACGAAGACAGAAAAAGGAAGCACAACAAAAAATCACTGATCTGGCGAAAATGCTCAAAAGCATGCAAGTGCCTGATCAGGAAATTGCAGACAAAACGGGTTTATCTTTAAACGAAATCAAAAACTTATAGATCATTGATTACCAATAACTTTCACAAAACACTTATAACCTGATCTGTGGCTTGGTTCCTTGTATATCGCTTGTTGCATCACATTTCTAGTGTCATACCAGTTTGATTTGCTTCATATTTTTGATAAACAATCCATGATCATTTATCCACCTTTTGCCCACTTTCACCACTCCTCATTTTCCCCTGATCACCTAATTGCCCCAAACCATCAGTCCTGATATTCCCCTGAAGGCACCTGAACAGGAACGAGCAATTCCTCAATATTTTCTCTGTTTTTCTCTTCCCAGGGTGGTAATTTTAATTGCTGACCAAGAGATTCCAGGGGTTCATCAAGGGTAAAACCAATATCGCTGGTTGCCACCTCAAACAATACCCCACCCGGTTCTCTGAAGTAAATAGAGTGAAAATATTGTCTGTCCATGACAGGAGAAACATGCAGTCCACCCTTTCGCAGGCTTTCGCGTATCTCTCTCTGCGATTCGTCATTATCTGTGGCAAACGCAACATGATGCACCGTACCGCTTCCACTCAACCCTGCAGGTGAATCAGGCTCCACCATAATATCCACAAAATTTCCATCGCCGGGTGAAAGTCTGGTACGATTGTTTTCGACACCCACAACACTGTAATTCAAATACTTAACAAGCATATTGGCAGTTGGGTCAGAATTTTTCTGCATGAGGGTGATGCCGTAAAACCTGCGTACAGCAAATTCAGGAGGGATATGACCATAGGAAAAACCCCTTCCGGTTTCTTTCGCATCGGTCACCAGTTCAACTCCCAAACCATCAGGATCTTCCAGATAAATATACATTTCGCCCTGAAAACGCTCTTTGGGTGCCGAAAAAGAGACACCAAATTTTGTCAGACGCGCCATCCAGTAACCGAGAGCGTTCTCGGGTATACTGAAAGAGGTTACCGTGTTTTGCCCATACCCTTTGCGCCCTTTATTAATACCAGGAAAAGGGAAGAAAGTGAGGATAGACCCCGGCGTGCCTTGTTCATCTCCGTAATAAAGGTGATAGATATCGGGAGCATCGAAATTAACGGTTTTTTTTACCATGCGAAGCCCCAGAATCCCGGCATAAAAATCAACATTTTTTACTGGGTCAGAGGCAAGTGCCGTAACATGATGTAATCCGGTTATTTTTTTATTCATTGTTGAAAATATTTAGGTTTAGTAGATCATTACAGATGTATTTTATTTTCTTTTCAAAAAAAATTGAAACGTATAGGATAAAAACCTTGCGGCAAACAATTGTTCAGTACCTTTTCCGATACCTGCTATCCATGATGATAGCGGATAAGGACAGAGGAGGGTGGATTTTGGTTGAGAGGGTTGAGGGTGTTGTGCTTTCAAAAAAACAAACCCCGGTTTGAGGTGTTTGTTAATTAGTGTCAGCAAGAAAACTC
>CAYMLS010000610.1:0-2095 GCA_964390665.1 uncultured Bacteroidales bacterium
CCTCCGGGACGAAGTCCCAACTCACTTCAACCCAGCGGCAACGCCCTGGGATAAAAGCATATCGCACAACCAAACGCCCTGCAAGGGTAGGTGAAAAAGGGAAAACAAACATTCAATTTGTAAAATCACGAATTAAGTATCGTTTTTAACAAGTCAAGGCACAATAACAAATTATCCATGAACACCGAACGCCCTGTAACCCTTCGCGAGCACGGCGGTGCCAGTGTGTTGGCAGGCAACAACATCTAAAAACCTACCGTCAACTCTTAGAAAGCCTGCAAACCGCCGGATTTTCTTTTATTTTTAGATTGAAGCGATTTGTCTAACAAAAAATATGGTATTTTTGAATAAAATATAATCCTGTGTCATCAATAAAATCCATACCACTAACTAAAATCAAAAGTATAGTTTCATCCATAGACCCTGGAGCAAAGGTAATTCTTTATGGTTCCAGGGCAAGGGGTGATTGTCGGGATTCATCAGATTGGGATATTTTGCTCTTGCTTAATAAGGAAAAAATTCAACATGATGATTTTGATAAACTATCATGGCCGTTGTATAAGTTAGGTTGGGAGTATGGAGAACAGTTTTCCGTTAAATTATACACTTTCAGTGATTGGGAAAAAAGAAGTTTTACCCCTTTCTATAAAGAAGTATCATCTGAAGGAATCGTATTATGACATTATGTGAAAACCTGCTGCCAACTCTTTGATAATTTGCGAATTGCTCATGGTTTTAACTTTTGGTCAATTATCTGCCGCAAACACCAAAGGCTTCTTATATTGCTTAGCCTTAAGGTTTACTTACTACCCTTAAACTGCTTGATTTTCTTATGAATTATTATCTATTTTTAGATGAATCTGGTGATCATGGACTAAAAAATATAGACATAAATTTCCCGGTTTTTGTTTTATGCGGCATAATAATCAATGAAACAGAATATGATAACCTTATCAAGGATTTTAATGCATTAAAGAAGCGCTTCTGGGGTAACCATAAAGTAATATTTCATTCAAGGGATATTAGAAAATGTAACAATGAATTCCAGATTTTATTTGATCCCGAAATTAAAAAAGCCTTTATTGAAGAACTTAATGAGGTTATAATCCAGACTGATTTTAAAGTGATTGCTTCTGTTATTGACAAGAAAAGCTTTGTAAAAAAATATGGTAAGCTAAAAGATGATGTATATGAAGTGGCACTTTCATTTATTATTGAACGTTCGGTGTTTTTTCTGGATTCTCTGAACGACCCAAAGGCAAAGCTTAGCTTAATAATTGAGCAAAGAGGCAAAAAAGAAGATGCGAAGTTGAAATCACATTTTAACAGATTGTTTCAGCTGGGCACTTATTTTGTTGATGCCGACCGAATAAAAAAATACGATTTGGGGATTGATTTTCGTGCAAAATCGCAGGATATATCCGGCTTGCAATTATCAGACCTGGTAGCATACCCCATAGCCCGCTACGCAATGGATAAGTCGCGGTTTAATCCTTCTTATAACATTGTAGAGCCTAAAATCTATACACAGGGTACAAAGAAATACGGATTGAAATTTTTTCCATAAAAAAACAGGAGTCTTTTTAAAGAACTCCTGCCGACCGGGGACACCCCAGTCCCGATATTTTATATACACAAAAGTAACTAATTGAAACATCCGATCCAATTTAAATAACATTTTTAACACACGGCAATAGCTGATGGCAATCAATCAGAAACCAATTTTCAACAAATAAAGACCTAATATGGACTTCACCCTAAAAACCTACCGTCAACTCTTAGAAAGCCTGCAAACCGCCGGCTTTTCTTTTATCACCTTTGCGGAATACCTTGAGAATGAAGAATGAAGAATTATGGAACAACAAACCAGGAACATTGAACAACCATGGACTTGGCGAAATGGGGAAATAACCCAACCACTTCAAGGGTTTTCAACCGCTTGAAGGGTTTAGCGGGAACAACATTTACCCTGTGGAATCACGAGGTGATTATTCCATCAGGGAGGAACATTTACCCTGTGGAATCACGAAGTGAATATTCCATCAGGGAGGAACATTTACCCTGTGGAATCACGAAGTGAATATTCCATCAGGGA
>CAYMLS010000611.1:0-2092 GCA_964390665.1 uncultured Bacteroidales bacterium
ATTCAATTCACCAGCCCAACAGGGGAATTGGAAGGAATTTACCGTCCGAGCGAGTTTGCCGTGGATGTGGCTTACGCCCGTAAACTCGGTTCAAACATTTCGGGAGGTATTGCCGTAAGATATATTAACTCCAACCTGACCCAGGGACAAAATGTTGGCGGACAAGAAACCCGCCCCGGAAGAGCGCTTGCCGCAGATGTTTCGATGTATTACACCCGCGAACTGGACTGGAGAGCATACCCGGCAAATTTCGCCTTCGGTGTCAATATTTCCAATATTGGCAACAAAATATCTTATTCCGATGATATTGTCAATTCTAACTTCATACCGATCAATCTTCGTCTGGGACCGAGTTTATCTTTGGATCTCGACGATTATAACTCCATTGCTTTTTCACTTGACATCAATAAACTATTGGTGCCAACCCCACCGATATACAGCAGAGACCCCGAAACCAACGCTCCCATTATTGATGATGACGGCAACTTTGTAATTGAAGAGGGGAAAGACCCCAACAGATCTGTTGTAGAAGGAATGTTTGGTTCTTTTACAGATGCACCCAACGGTTTTCAGGAAGAGATCAATGAATTAACTTATTCATTGGGTTTGGAATACTGGTACGACCAGCAATTTGCCATCAGGGGCGGATATTTCCATGAACATGAAACAAAAGGAAACAGAAAATTTTTCACCCTGGGACTTGGATTGAAGTACAATGTTTTCGGACTTGATTTCTCTTACATTATTCCTGTAATGCAAAGAAGTCCTCTCGAAAATGTACTTCGCTTTTCTCTTACTTTTGATTTTGCTGCACTCGAAGGTGAAATGTAATGCCCTAAAGCGAAAGAACTGTAAATGCGAAAATTCAAGGTGGGTTTTGGATACGATGTACACCGACTGGAAGAGGGGTACAGATTAATGATCGGTGGGTTGGAGGTGCCTTACACAAAAGGATCGAAAGGGCACTCCGATGCAGATGTTTTGATTCATGCTGTGATGGATGCACTTTTGGGTGCGGCGGGTTTGAGAGATATTGGATATCATTTTCCCGATACCGATCAAAAGTATAAAGGTGCCGACAGCAGGATTCTGCTGGCGAAAACATGTGAACTTATAGAAAATGCCGGTTTTAAGATCGGAAATATTGACGCTACAGTATCTCTTCAGAAACCTAAAATTGGAGAATACATTCCGGAAATGCAAAAAATTCTGGGTGAGATACTATCGCTACCCGTTGGAGATGTATCCATTAAAGCAACCACCACAGAGAACCTGGGTTTTGTCGGCACCGGAGATGGCATTGCTGCCCAGGCAGTTGTATTGATCTACCAATAGAGCATCACCTGCGTAGTTCAAAGTTCTCGCCAAGATAAACCTTCCTTACCTGTTCGTCGTTGGCCAATTCTTCGGCAGTACCAGCTTTAAGAATAGAACCTTCAAACAGTAAATAAGCCCGGTCGGTAATGTTAAGGGTTTCATGAACATTGTGATCGGTTATGAGTACGCCAATATTTTTTTCTTTCAGTTTACCCACAATATTCTGAATATCTTCCACAGCAATAGGGTCTACCCCCGCAAAGGGTTCATCGAGCAAAATAAATTTGGGATCTACAGCCAACGACCGGGCAATTTCAGTACGTCTTCTTTCTCCTCCCGATAAAGTAATACCCTTGCTTTTCCGGATGTGTTGCAAACCAAATTCATCCAGGAGCGTTTCCAGTTTTTCTTTTTGATCTTTTTTTGAAGTTTTGGAAAATTCAAGAACCGCCATAATATTATCCTCAACGCTTAACGTTCTGAAAACACTTGCCTCCTGTGCCAGGTACCCGATCCCCCTTTGTGCTCTCTTATACATAGGTTCCTTGGTAATATTTTGATGATCCAGAAATATTTTCCCCTCATTGGGTTTGATCAAACCTACGATCATATAAAAAGTTGTGGTTTTGCCTGCACCATTAGGCCCCAGCAATCCAACAATTTCTCCCTGACTCACTTCAACAGAAACGTGATCAACCACGGTTCTCTTTTTATATTTTTTCACCAGATCGGTGGTATACAATTTCATCTGTTTATAGTTTTTTTATCGCTGATA
>CAYMLS010000612.1:0-2091 GCA_964390665.1 uncultured Bacteroidales bacterium
TCTGCGCATCATAAAACCGTGCTCCGTAATCATACCAATTTACGCCAAAAAAATCATGTTTCTCACCGGCCTTACCTGCTCCAAAACAGGGTGTTCAAAGAGCGTATAATGCCCAAAAATACAGCTTTTTTTCTTTTAATTGAACACTTTTAAGTGATTGGTATTTTTTATAGTTTTTAGATAAAGATTAAACAAGCATGAAAAAACAAAAGCTTATCACACTCGGAACTGTCCAATTTGGCCGGGATACATTATACCCAGGTGGGACGATACGAAAACAAAGGGGCTCAACCTTCAGCTGAAGTGCTGTCAAAGCTGGCCAATGCTCTGGGGGTGTCTTCCGACTATCTCACCAATGGAACATCGGAAGAGCTGGCAGAAAACACCCTGAGCGACAAAGAACTGCTGAACCAGTTCAAAGCCATTGAGAAAATGAATGATGATGATAAAAACGTTGTCAAAAAACTTATTGACGCTTTTATTACTAAGGGGAAGCTGAAACAGTTGGTGGTTTGAAAATTACAAACTAATAACTGATTGTAATTATTCTATATAGGGAAAAGTCATAAGATAAAGTATCAGAACCTGAACATTTACCGATGTAGTGTTTATTCCCCGAACAATTATTTCATGAAACTCATTATTTCCCAAATGAATTTTCATATCAAACACTGGAGTTCCTGGCGGTGCTGGTTGAGAATGACCTTGTTGATTTAATAAAAGTTCATCCCGAAAACAGAACTTTTCTAATAATTCCAAAGATTCACCCCATGGCTTCTCTTTTTTATCAACAAGAAATATTCTGCGATTATAATCTATTTCTATAAAACTATGGTGGTATTCAATTGGTGAATAAGCAAAAGATATCTCTATCTTATTAATCTTATGGCATTTTTCTAAATTTAGTGGGGTTAAAAACAGACTATCATCTTTGTTTGAAATTAAAAGAGTATTAACATCTACTTTTTTTACTCTATAACCTGCCAGAAAGCCTTCACCTCTCATACTCAAACAGGTATCACCAATATAAATATTGCCATTATTATTGAATAAATGATAATGACAAAAAGGATTGTAATTATTTGTCAATATGCTATCAGTAATAACTACAATATCTCCCTTTTCTTTATTTATCCAGATACCTTCAATATCGTTTCTATTTTCTTTAACACAACCATTAAGGAGCAGTGCCAAAAACAGAAAACTTAAGCATAGAAAATATTTAGTAAGTGTGTTCATATCTACCCGTTTCTTCATTATAAACAATTCTTCCGTTGCCTCTTAATGCTGAATTAAGTCTTGTAAGTGTACTATTGACATAGTCACTATGACCTGCTCTGTGATATCGATTAAGCTCGTATAGTGCATTCCCTATCATATGGCTTTTAAAATCTTGTGTTGTACCACCAAAGGACCAATGAGAGAATTGTTTTATATAAGCGTCAAGTTCATAATAACCACTATGCTGATTATATTGAGCTGAAGTAAATCCCTGTTTAGTATGATGGTCTTCATGAACCATTAAGCTTATCACATTATTGTAGTTGTCAAAATAATTAGACAAACTGCCTTTGGTAAGATTAACAATTATCTGATTATCCTTATAAAGCGATGTGAAATTTTTTGGAATACCAAATGCAAGTGTGGAATAATGAGAAGGCCCATCTTCAAAAACATCATTATATCTCTCAGTACCCCTTCCTGTGTGGTTTATAATAGATACTTCATTGTTTCTCAGAGTAGAAGGATTTTCTAATTTTTCTTGCTGATAGTATGTCATTATTTTAGATACAGCTCTAAGGTTGCCCCCAAAATCAATTGTTGATAGAATTTTATTATCAACCAATATATTGGTACCCGCTCCTGTATTTCTTATAAAGTTACCATGTATGTCAAAAAGGTCGTCATTACCATCAGGGTCATAAACTCTAATTGGATTGTTTTGTGCATATCGATAGGGTGTTAAATCATAGGCAATTTCGGCTAAGTTATCAATACTATGCCACCGTGCAATCTGCGCATCATAAAACCTTGCGCCGTAGTCATACCAGTCCAACCCAAAATCATCCTGAAGTTCTTTGCCGTTGTATA
>CAYMLS010000613.1:0-2089 GCA_964390665.1 uncultured Bacteroidales bacterium
ATGGCAAACTTACGATATCATTTTTACTGCTCCCCGGTTCAATGAAAAGGGCAGGGTGGTGCATCCTGCAAGGGTAACGGTTATTCAAAATGGTGTACTGGTGCAAAACAACGTTGAAATTTGGGGGGCAACAGAATTTATTGGTTTACCTTCCTATAAGAAACATAGCATGAAAGAACCTTTGAAACTTCAGGATCATGGCGATCTGGTGAGTTTCCGAAATATATGGGTAAGGGAATTATAGTAAAAAAAAACGAACTTATGAAAACCATGATGCTGACAGGTATCAGACAAATGGAAATGCAAAATACGCCCGATCCTGTCATTTTGAGACCTGATGATGTAAAAATTAAAATGAAGGTAATAGGTGTTTGTGGCTCCGACATCCACTATTATGTCAATGGCAGGATCGGTGGCCAGGTAGTGCAATACCCTTTTCCTGTAGGGCATGAGGGTGCCGGAGAAGTAGTAGAGGTAGGCCCTGGTGTAACCACTGTAAAACCCGGCGATCGTATTGCCATAGAACCGGCAATGCCTTGTTTTGAATGTGATCAATGCAAGGCAGGCAGACCCCACACCTGCCGCAATCTTCGTTTTCTGGGATGTCCGGGGCAAGCTGACGGATGCCTTTCGGAATATATTGTCATGCCCCAAACCAGTTGCTTTAAAATTCCTGATCAAATGACCTATGATCAGGCCGCCATATCAGAACCACTTGCCATTGGTGTTTATGCCGTTAAGCAATCTATCCCCATGCAAAATGCTAAAGTGGGGATACTCGGCTTTGGCCCCATTGGCATGAGTGTAATGCTGCCCGCCCTGGCAAAAGGGGCAGGAGATGTTTTTGTTACAGACAAAATTGATGGCAGGCTCCAAAAAGCAGTGGAAAATGGTGCCAAATGGGCAGGAAACCCGGATAGAGAGGACATCGTAAAACATATTCTGGAAATAGAACCCGCCGGACTGGATGTTGTTTTTGAATGTTGCGGACAACAAGATGCCATGGATCAGGCTGTTGAATTGCTAAAACCAGGAGGAAAGATCATGATCATTGGTATACCCGAAGAAAACAAATGGTCTTTTAGTGTGGATAAACTCAGGCACAAGGAAATAACCATTGGTAATGTCCGGCGGCAAAATCATGCATTGAATGAAACGCTGAATATGCTTGCCAGTGAAAAAGTGGATGTAAACCCGATGGCAACACACCGGTACAAATTTGATCATACAAAAGAGGCTTTTGATCTTGTGGCAGCTTATCAGGATGGCGTAATGAAGGCCATGATTGATTTTTAAAGTGATTCATCAAAATTCAGGGTGCTGTTTTTTGAGCATTCTTTTCAGGAAAGTATCCGGATTTCTGATGGTTTTCAGGGCGTATTCGAGCAGTAGTGTTTGTTTCTCTCCAACAGACAATTGCCATGCAATTTCACTATTTCTCAACCTTGCCAACAATTCATAAAGCATCAGCGCAACAGATACCGACAGGTTATAACTTTCCGTAAACCCCCACATGGGAATTTTTACATAAGCATCGGCATGTTGAAGCGCATGATCTGTTAAACCCCTGCCTTCATTGCCAAAAACCAAGGCTGTTTTCTGATCAATGTCCAGTTCATCCATAAACTGATCATTTCGATGCGGGCTGGTGGCCACGATGCGGTAGCCTGCTTTTCTGAGAAAATCAAAATATGCCCCGGTATTGTTGTTTTTCTCCTTATGCTTCAGGATATGGATCCATTTGTTGGCTCCTACCACAATATCAGGGTTGATGTTGTAGGTATTTTCATTTTCAATAATATGGAGATCCTGGATGCCCATGAGTTCACAATTCCTGATCACCGCACTGGCATTATGGGTCTGAAAAATATCCTCGAGCACCACTGTAATATGGCGTGTTCTGTAATTCAGTACTTTTTCAAACCGTTCCCACCTTTCCGGCAGAATGATCTCTTTTAATTGCTTTAAAAGCAATTTTTCTGTTTCATTGTCAAAGTTCATCTGTTTATAATTCTTATTAAATAGGTTCTCGTTTTTTCCGACGAGACAGCTCGCCAAAACGCTGACTACATGTTTTACATGCCGCGAT
>CAYMLS010000614.1:0-2084 GCA_964390665.1 uncultured Bacteroidales bacterium
GATTCGGCCAACAATGCGCTTCCGTGGATATCACTTTTTGCTATTTTCTTCCCGGCGGTTACTGGTTTTGAGGCGGGTGTCTCCATGTCGGGCGACCTGAAAGACCCGCGAAAGAACATACCGACGGGCACTATCTCGGCAGTGCTAACCGGTCTGGTGGTTTACATCGGATTGGCGGTGTTCTTTTCTTTTAGTGTTGACAGACAAACCCTGGTGAATGACCCCAATGTCCTTTTCAGGATCGCATGGATTCCCGAACTGGTACTGGTAGGTATTTTAGGGGCAACCCTGTCTTCTGCGCTGGGCAGTATTCTGGGTGCTCCCCGTATATTGCAGGCCACAGCCCTTGACAAAATAACACCCTCGGTTCTGGGAAAAGGTTTTGGTGCATCCAATGAACCCAGAAATGCATTGATCTTTACTTTTTTTATCGCTTTCTCAGGTATCCTTATTGGCGAACTCAATGCCATTGCACGTATCGTCACTATTTTTTTTATCATCACCTACGGATTTCTCAACATCACCTATGCCATTGAAAAGTGGGCAGGTACCGATTTCCGACCTTCCTTCCGGATTCCAACCTTCATAAGCATCATTGGCGCCTTGGCCTGCATCATTGTCATGATTCAACTTGATCTGGTGGCCATGATCGGAGCTTCGCTGGTTTTAATCAGCATTTTTTTATATTTAAAAAGAAGAGAACTTACTTTGCAAACCGGTGATACCTGGAACAGTGTATGGTCGTCGGTCGTAAAAACCGGACTGGGTAAACTTTCCGGAAAAGATGTAAAACACCGCAACTGGCGACCCAACGTGATCCTTTTCAGTGGCGGCACAAGGCATCGTCCTCACCTCATTGATATGGGAAAAGCACTGGTAGGAAAACTGGGCATATTTACCAATTTTGAACTGATTGAAAGTAAGGATGATAAAAAAATACTCAGCAAGAACAAACAAATAGTATATGAAGATAACGAATTGAAAAAGGATGTGGTAACCCGTCGGCACCACTGCCACACCATTTATGAAGGAATAGAAGATGTAGCCAAAATTTATGGTTTTACAGGGTTTGAACCCAACACCGTTTTGATGGGTTGGCCCAAAAACACCAAAAATACAGAGGGATTTTTTGGAACACTCCGCAGTCTCAAAAAACTGGATTACAACCTGGTTTTTCTCAACTACGACAAAACATTTGGTTTCGGCAAAAACAAACAGATCGATATCTGGTGGTCGGGCGAAGGGCGAAACCTGAATTTTTCCATCGCACTGATCCGGTTCATTAACTCATCAGAAAAATGGCGAACTGCCAGGATCAGGATCCTGGTCATTAGCAACTACAGCGGACTTACGGAAAAATATTACGAACTCATCTCTCAGGTTTTGGATGATAACAGAATTGAAGCAGAGATCAAAGTGATCAACAATAGTGTTGAACAACATTCGGAAGAAGAGATCATGCGATCCGAATCACTGCATACAGACCTTGCCATCATTGGCATGGAAGAAGGTGAAGAGAATATCTTTGACAAGATCAATGCGACAACAGAAAGTTTGGGTACATGTTTGATTTTGAGGTCTTCCGCTGCTTTCGATGAAATTGAAGTGACAAAACCCAAAACAGACGATTCTCTCAAAGAACAGACAGAACCGGAGAAACCACATTTTAATATCATACCCCAAATAAAACCTGCCCAAAAAGAGATCATCGCAAGCAAGGTAAACAACACGAGCCAGCGTTATGAAAAAATCACAAGCGGTTTCTATCAGGAAAGTTTTGGGATGATGCTTTCCAAATCCGATTTTTATAAAAATGAGCTCGCCAATCTGGTTGAAAAAACCACCAATGAATTGTATGAGGTTTTCAAAAACCAGAAAAGTTCGGAGATAAAAGGATTTTCGCTGAAAATATCCAACGATTTTACATTTCAGGCACAACGTCTTCTGAAAAATTTCAGACAGGAAGTGTTGGTCTTTGAAAAGCAATGTCTGGAAAAAAGCAACGAAAAATATCTGACACAAATTCAGGCACACCTCAGCGAATTCCCGGCATACATAAGGATAAAATACAACTGGAAGTCATT
>CAYMLS010000615.1:0-2083 GCA_964390665.1 uncultured Bacteroidales bacterium
AGAGCTCGCCAGCAATCTGACTGCATGTTTTACATTGCCACGAATTATCATCATGGGCGTGTATGTCAAAAATTTTTGCCATGCTCGGTTCATGGGAAGTTATTTTATGAATAGGATGGATGTTTAGCGTTTAATTTTATCAAAAAGCGGTCTTTTTTTCATTCATAAGGGAAGAAAAACATTTGCAAATATATGCAATTGCAGTTAAAATGATGAATAGCAAGGAAAAATGATTTGCGGTAGCGAGATGTTGGGTATTTGTTTGTCGACAAAAAAGTTACATCCAGTTGTTAAAGCATGGGTTTCCGCCCATATTATTGTTTCGGCAGTTTTTTATTTTCCAATGGAATGAAAAATAAAGATCGAAACCACTCACAGAAGAAGGGTTGAAAACATTGTTGACGATGTTGGTGCCAATGGTAAAGAAACCCACCCTGAGCGCCAAACCAGGGCGGAATTGGCGATAGCGATACAATGAAAGGGGCAGCGAAACTGATAACCATGATGTTTCGTAACGGGGTGTGAAAATCAATTGGGAAGGGCGGGCAACCCTGGGTTGGAAAAGGGGTAGGTCTTGTATGAGCAGCATTCCCAGAAAAACATTCTTCCCGGCATAGTAATCTGCCTGAAGGCTGATGGCAGAAGGCAGAAACAGCAAATATTCTTCGTCGCGGGTGCTTGCTATATTTCCATTTATCAGGCGGTTCTGAAAATCCTGTATCATTTCATCCAGGTTGTTGTAATCAGCAATTGAAGGGTCTTCAAAAACCAGCATTGCATCCTGTGTCTCAATTTTTCTTGTATTTTGTTGCCACAAAATGGCGCCCATATCGAGCAACGAGATCCCTGCCAGAAAATCATAGGGTTGGGGTGTGTTTTTTGCATATAATCTTCCGGAAATGGGTCTGATATCTTTATCGGGGACTTTTATCCAACTCACACCCAGATCGAATGCCACGCCTCTTCCTTTTATCAGACCATCAGAAGTATACTGTAACTGATCGTCTGCAATGGGCAGAGCAAATTGCATGGAAGCGTTTACATTATCCAGATGAAAGTTTCTGATGCCGTGCACGCTGTAAGTCAATGGGTCTGCATCGATCGAAACCGATTGAAAACCCCACAAACGTTTTGCCGTAATGCCGGCAACAATTTGATCGGTTGACCGGGAATGCGTCAGGTTCAGTGCATAGGTCAAACCCACCTCTGCCCAACCCATGGATGCAGCTGCAGAAGGTAAAGGCTCTGAAAATTCAATATCCTGGAGAGGCGGATAGGAGAGTCCTTCCACGAAAAATGTAACCATATTGGAGGGAATATTTTGATTATGGGAAACATTTCTGATTCCTGAGATAAATCCGATGGAGTGTTGGTTATGTGTAAACCGGAAAGCAGGGCCGTTCATCCTGAAATGCTGGTAAGCATAATTTCCCTCAGGCAGTGGTTCTTCGGGGAACAGATTCCCCTGGAAAAGTGTATTGAGCGGCGGATCATCAAAAACAGATAAAGGGCGGATGGTTGTAAGATCGGCACGGTAATAATTATTTTGAAAGCCTGCAGAAGTGGTGAAAAGGCTGAGTTCAAAACACCAGGGATTGGCAAAAACACTGGCCGGGTTGATGATCGCCTTGTTGATTCCTGATTGACTGTCGGATACTATGCCGGGCATATCCTGGGCATGGGTGGATAGTACAGTGAAGAGGAATGACACAAGAACTACCGAAAGAGAACGAAAAGGGATAAGTGAAATTTTCAAATTGTTTGAGCATATCAAAATAAAACCATGTGCAATAAACGTTTTATTTTGTCAATTGTTTGGAGTTTTTTGTGATAAAAAAGTACTGTTTGGTCTGAAATAGTACAATGGGAAAAGGTTCATCTCCCGGGAAGGATCGTTTTTCGTATGAATTAGTGTCAGCAAGAAAACTCCTACTTTTTGTGTCTTTGATAAGAAATTGTCAAAGACAAGGCTTTCGTCTCGTTTTTTCAACGAGATGAATCTAAGGAGTCCCGTTAAAAGTAACGGGATGACTGATTCAAAAACGAGAATAACGCAGTATTTGGCGTTTTCTTGCAAAGACTA
>CAYMLS010000616.1:0-2083 GCA_964390665.1 uncultured Bacteroidales bacterium
TCCACAGGGTGAAGTTTTTTGTCCACAAATTTGCACGAATTGTGGCACAAATTGGATCAAATTATTGGGTTATGCTTTTGGGTTGAAGGTTTATGTTGAGAGTGAATTTTCTAATTCTACTCAACCATTAATTTTCCAATATCCGCCATAGTCGGGGCCGATACGTTCGATAACATTTTTTGCTTTTAACTTTTCGATATGCTTCTGCACGGTTGATGGGCTTATTTTAAGCCTACTGGCAATTTCCTTGCGGCTACTATTGTTTTTCTGCCTGATGATATCCAGTAGTTTTATTTGCAGGGGTGTTAAATCAAGATCAGTGAGTGTCTGACTACCTGTCTGACCACCTGTCTGACCACCTGTCTGACCACCTGTCTGACCACCTGCCTTTTTATAAAGATCACGATCGGTATCAACATAAATCGAACATTCAAAAATGTCGGAGTCTTCCAGATAGGGCTTCCTGGTGGAATAGTATTGATAATATTTATAAAGGTTTCTAACTCCTGATCCCAATTCATCAGCTCTGCCAATTTCTTTGAATACCCTTGCAATGACAGGATTTTTAGGCATTGGAGAAAAGTTTTCGGGGTTTAACTGTCCGGCTCCTGTTGATTTATTTGAATTTTCAGTTTTAACCAAATGTTTTTCAATAATAAATTTGGCAGGAAATGGATTTGTATATTCACGATGCATTAAAGTGTTGGATATTACTTCTCTAAATATCAGATTTCGCGCACTTATTCTAATATCGTTTTGTAGCACAAACTTATCTGCCAAATGTTTTTCTGTAAATAGCATCAATCGGTCGTAACTCTCGATTAGGTTGGTTCTTATATCATCGCGATCATCATACCTGTCGGTATCGTTGATTCTACAGATAGCATCGGTTTTATGAAATGGCAAAACAGACTGTATTACATCATCTTTACCAAAAAGGAGCAAAGCGGCCAATGTAAATCCTTCCTTACCTGTACTATAATCCTTACTATATAATTGAACACTTTTCATAAGTTGTAAATCATCCATGCTCTCCCATGCATGCCCTGGTTGTCTGTTTACTGCCATTTGCCTTGAACGATGAATGAGATCTTTTCGAAGTTCATTCATGGTAGCATAAGGATAAATCTTATTTTCTGTAAATATACTTTGTTTCCTTATAAAAAGATTTGCAACAACAGCAGTATTTGATGTTATATTATAATCTCCGTCCTGGTTTCTGTCGAAGATTTTGCCCTTAGTGCTATGTACCTGTGAGCTTTCTGGTACATGGAGGTGCAGAATAGTTTTGCCTTCACTTTGCAATTCCTCGGGTATAATATAAACAGGGGGATTCAGTAGTTGGGGATTATTGATGGCATTTACCAACTCTTTTTTAATTTTTGAAATGTATTTGGGATTTATCCCCACTACTTGCCCATTATCGTTGACACCAAGGAGAATTGAGCCTCCATACCGGTTAAGAAATGCACAAACGGTTTCCAGCGTATTTTTAGGGAACTCGTTGGTTGCAGATTTAAACTCTACTTTAAGGCCTTCGCCTTGCTTAAGTATGTCGGTAATACTAATGCTCATTTTAGATTTTTCTCCAGCCGGATGAATATCGTCAAAACTATCCGTAAGTTATTGTGTAAGAATGGTGTTGTTGAGAAATTACAATTATAACTGCGGGTTTCAGTGCAATGCAATTACGCAGTCTCTTTATCTATCAACGTATATCTTACCTGCTTCACAATCTTTACAGAATGAAGTGCATCCTGCAATCCATAGCCTTTTCCATTGATGATGCTCTGATAGCTTGCGGTATGCAGATCGCGGTACCGCCAGATCTCTTTGATCTTAAGGTCGAAGAGGGATCGGGCGGGGGTTATGGAGTGTTGGAAGGGCATTGTTTTTTGTTCGTCCCTGATGGAATATTCACTTCGTGATTCCACAGGGTAAATGTTCTTTGTTCTTTGTTCTTTGTTTTTTGTTTGCCTTCGTGTTCGGTGTTCTTTGTTCTTTGTTTGTTGTTTGTTGTTCTCTCCTTGTGTATGCCTAAATAAGGTTGACCGTTTTTGGAGATAAGTAAAACATAAAATTA
>CAYMLS010000617.1:0-2079 GCA_964390665.1 uncultured Bacteroidales bacterium
GCTTATGATGCGATTATAAGTCATTTGTTTAGGGATGCCGCAAATAGCGGGGGTAATTCACTTTACGCTATTGGTATGGGCTTGAATGCTGCTGGATTTGTTTCAAGTGGCGGAGAATATTCAAATGTTATAAACGGAAGTTGGAGAGGTGTAAACGGAAAATGGAACTCCTTGGAATGGGGAGGCAATCAATGGACAGGAGCACGTGCAAATGCCTTAAGTAAAGCTGGCTATTTCAAACTTGCAAGTAGAGGTTTTTTCTATGCAGGAGTTCTTGTTTCCGGATATCAAGGTTTTTCAGCTTATCAAACTGGAGATTACGGAGGAGTTGTAAAATCAGGTTTAGATATAGGAATGGGTGCTTTTGCAACCTTTGGAGGCCCTCCAGGATGGATTATTGGAGGTGGATATTTTGCACTTGATGCACTTGGGGCATTTGACCGTCCAATGATAACAACACCGTATACACCGCCAATGTATGCAGTACCAGATAATACATATGTTGCACTACCTGTAATATTTCCACGGCCATGATGAAGCTATACAGATACCTGTACTACAGGCTATACTCATGGAACCTGAGAGCCTGGGGAGAAAGTGACCTGCCACAGTTTAATGCGCTGTTTGGAGTGTCTTTTATGATGTATCTAAATCTTGGGATTGTAGCAGGGTTTTTAGACATGCTTGGACTTAATATTTTCATTGAAAAAACACCTAAGAAAGAAATCATATTATTCGGGTTTATAATTTTAGTTGTAAATTATTTCTGGTTGGTTCATCATGGAAAATACAAACAAATAGCCAAGGAGTATAAAAATGAGACTAAGGAAAAAAAGTTCCGAAGAGCACTGCTGCTATGGCTATACGTGGTTATGTCTTTCGTAATCATCAGCTTTGTTGCAATATTATCGGGTAAGCTCAAAGGGTTACAATAATCAAAAGTCAGCCTTGATGAAGATTTATAGATACTTGTACTATCGGTTATACTCATGGAACCTGAAAACATGGGGTGAAAAAGACCTTCCACAATGGAATGATTTGTTTGGGGTGTCTTTTATGATGTTCCTTAATCTGGGATTATTGGGATTTTTACTACAGCTTTTGGGCGTAAATATTTTTTTACGCGGTGAACTGCCCAAGAAAGAGCTTATAATAATAATGTTAAGCCTGTTTGCTGTAAATTACTTCCTATTCATCCATAGAGGTAATTATAGGTCAATAGTAAAAGAGCTAAAAAAGGAACCACCAGAAAAGAGAAGAATAAATACGATTCTTATTTGGCTATATGTCATATTATCTTTTGCTCTTTTTGTCCTGAGTGCGATGTTTATCAAGAAACTTAATGGATAAATAAACAGAAAAGCCCGAGTAATCGGGCTTTTTTAATGCTTACTTGTTTTTTCTTGCCAGATTTTAGCATTGCGGTCTATGCTGATTACAACTAAAACTTCAACTGGATTGTTTATATCGTTAATATAATAATGAGCCTTGTAAGGGAATTTCTTAATAATCACACAACGAATTTTTTTATTACGAATGGCGTAATAAGGGTCTTTGTTAAGTGAGTTTATATACCCGATTACCATTTTCTGAAACCTTTTACCAGATAATGCCTGTGCTTTATTTTACCAGTCGGTAATTCCCTGAATATCAACAAAGGTTTCATCCAAGTCTAAAAGTCTGTCCGGGTCTTTTCGTAAATTGTCAAAACGTTCCATTGCCAATTTTTGGTGGGTTTCGGGAACTTTAAAACTTTCCTGTTCATTTTTTTCAAGCATAATCAAGCATACTCTAAATGGTTTGAATCAGGTTTACATCGTTTACCTGTCTGAACTGTCACATAATTTTTTTTATAGTTCGCAAGTAATGACAAATTGGTAAATATGAATTACAAAAGAAACCGCTTTCCTCCGTTCCAACTTGCTATAAACGCATGGGAAATTACACTGCAAAGGCCAAGCAACCCGGCCAGTATTTATTATCTTTACCCCAATAATTTTCGTTCTTTGATAATCCCACTTGAATTGGAATTTTCCCAGAGCTACAACCGCTACAGTTATGCCTGGAACAACCCGCTGA
>CAYMLS010000618.1:0-2075 GCA_964390665.1 uncultured Bacteroidales bacterium
AAGGTCACCTGCAAATCCATGAAGATAAACCCCTGCCATGGCACTGTAAAAAGGCGAATAACCCTGTGCCAGCAAACCTGTGATCACACCTGTAAGCACATCACCAGCACCTGCCGTTGCCATTCCGGGATTCCCTGTGGAATTAAAGATGACTTGTCGGTCAGGAGTTATAATGGCGGTATGTGCCCCCTTTAAAACAATATAGCATCTGAAGCGAAAAGCCATCTCTTTTGCTTTTTCAATTCTTTCCCATCCGTTGGCCGATTTGCCTGCCAACCGGTTAAATTCTCCAACATGGGGTGTAAGTATGCTCCCTGTCGGTAAAAAAGACAACCACGTAGGGTTCTCAGAGAGGATGTTGAGTGCGTCAGCATCCAGAACCAGGGGAGAACCTGAATTCTGGATAAGCAATTTTAATCCGTTTTGTGTTTGGTTCTGCATACCCAAACCTGGGCCTGCACCCACAACCGAATAATTTGAAATATCTTTGATGCCTGTGAAAATCTCTTCATCCTCATCAATGGATACCATGCACTCCGGACAACTGATCTGCTGGGCAAGGTAGTTGGCACGCGGAAGATGCACTGTTACCAATCCTGCTCCTGTTTGCAGGGCCGCTTTTGATGCCAATACGGCAGCACCACTTTTACCGTAACTACCCGCCAGAATGAGGGCATGACCATAAACGTTCTTATGATCAAATTTGCTGCGATAACGAAAAGAGGACTGCAGGTCTTCTTTCTGCAAAAAATGATAAGGAGTGTCGGTTTGGTTGATGAATTCCTGATCCAAACCGATTTCAACTACATGCCAAATGCCCACATAATCAGAATTTTCAGGAAGTAAAAATGATAATTTGGGCAGTTGAAAGGTAAAGGTGTAGTCTGCCTTTACAATGGTATCGGGGGTGTTATTTGTATTGTCTTCCCCCATCAGTCCACTGGGCATGTCGAGTGCCACCACCCTTGAATCACCGCTATTGATGTGTTTTACTACTTCTGCCGGGAAACCTTCAAGGGGTCGCGACAATCCACTGCCAAAAACGGCATCGATCAAAGTTGTACCTTTTTCAAGAGTTGGCAGGTCGTTCTTGCTTTTTACCTCTGTAAACTTTGCCTTGCGTAACTTCAGAAACCTTTTTTCGTTGATACTGAAATCTTCTGATGATTGATCGGAATGACAGATCTTATAAACCGACACATCGTAACCTGAGGATGCCAGCATGCGCGCTACAGCAAGCCCGTCGCCGCCATTGTTTCCCATTCCGCAAAAAACCATGATTTTTTCCTGTTTTTTCACCCATCGTTTCAAAGCATCGAAAAATGCTTTGGAAGCTCTTTCCATGAGGTCGATGGAAGAAATAGGCTCATTCTGCATGGTTTCCTGATCTGCCTCGCGAATTTGTTGGGTTGTAAGTATTTTCATAAATCTTATTTTTGCCAGGTTTGTATTTTATGAGGATAAATCTGTATGATGTTTAGTTGCTATTTGTGTTTCATCTGTTTATAATTTGATTAAATAGGTTCTCGTTTTTTCCGACGAGAGAACTCGCTAACAGTCTGACTGCATGCTTTACCATGCCGCGCATTATAATCATGCGCGCGAGTGTCAAAATTTTTGTCATGCTCGGTTCAAATGGCAAAATTACGATTATCATCTGTTTTATGGAAAGTCTGAATGGTTTTATTTAGTGTCAGCAAAAAAACTCACTATTTAAAAAGTGTTTTTTTGTTTTACCGATTGGATATTTTCAAAATTGTATTTTTGCGTCAAATTTTACTTCACATGCCCGTTAGAAATAAAAAACAGATGCGAAAAACAACCCGGCAGAGATACACCGACCTGAAAGAATGGGTCAGGGCATTTCTGGTTGCACTGGTCTTACTGGTTCTGTTCCGTTTTTTTGTGTTAGATATCATAAGTATATCTGATAGCAGCATGCAATCTACGTTTCTGGCAGGTGATGTTTTACTTGTCAATAAATACAATTACGGTGCACGAATGCCTCTTCGTATTGTAGCCCAGTTTGTTGTCAATGCCTTTTTTACGACCGATTCTCTACCTTTGGTCAGGCA
>CAYMLS010000619.1:0-2064 GCA_964390665.1 uncultured Bacteroidales bacterium
TTATATAAAACAATAATGAGTCCAGTCAGAAAACTCGTTTTTGGAAAAATTCGTGAAAACATCATGCCTTTAATTGTCTGAATGTCAAACATTAAAATTAGTGTCCATTCGTGTAATTCGTGGATAATATACTTTATAGCGTGGACTCAATAATCAGGTATCATACGAAAGGCGTTTGTTGAATTATTTTCGCTGATTTTTTTTTGCGCCCCTTTTATGAAGACAGGATCGATACCGGTAGAATCTCCCCATACCTGTTGCCTCAAAAGCAGATTTTCTAACCTTGTTTTTAGCATGTTAGCGACTTTATTTATATAAATACCCCTGGTTTCTGAACCCCCTTTTGAAATCACTTTCTCTGATTTTCTCCTATTTTTTCCTTTGCTTGTAACATTCTGTTTTGTTTGTTCGTCACAAAAGCAGAACCGGGATAAAAACCACCAAAATAATCCCTTTGCAACCATAGTTACAAATTTTAAAAATGAAAAACAATGAAAACATTTAAATTAAAAACCGCATACCTTGCAGCAGCGTTCTTTCTGCTCAGCTTTTCAGCCTTTTCACAGCAGGTATCAGAAATACGGGAAGTCAATGAATTTTCATCCATTGACGCAGGAAGTATTTTTAAAATAGAATACACACAACAGGATAATTATTCTCTCGAAATCATTACAGAGCAAGATTTTCTTGAAAAGATCCAGACCAAAGTTTCCGGAGGCATACTGGAGATCGACATGAAAGGATCTGCCAAAAATACTGAAGTGAAAGTGAAGATCACCTCCCCTACCCTCACAGGAATCGATCTTAGAGGTGCTTCCTCTTTTCAATCCATCGGTTCTGTTACTGCTGATGAATTTAATATTGACCTTTCTGGCGCTACCAATGCTTCCTTAAGTATTGAGACCGGTAACCTCTCATCAGAAATATCAGGGGCTTCCAATCTTCAGATAACGGGAAAAGCAACTGAACATACTTCAGAACTAAGCGGAGCGGGACAACTAAGAGCTGCCGATCTTGAAACACAAACAACAAGAATCAGTACCTCAGGCGCAGCATATGCCAGGGTATGGGCTGCTGATAATCTGGTAGCCGATGCATCGGGCACATCAAAAGTTTCCTTTGATAACCAACCTGCCAACCAGTCTTTCAATGCTTCTGGCATGGGAAATATCAATGGGTATACCAAAGACGATCTTAACACTTCCATGCAATACAAATTTGATGAAAATGGAGACACCACCAGAATTAAACTTGGAAACCGTGATCTGATCATTGTTGACGATAATGAGATCAGTGTAACGGACAACAAAAAGAAAAAATCTTTCCGCGACAACTGGTCTGGGTTTGAACTTGGTATCAACGGATATCTTAACCCGGACAACACACTCACGATGGAAGGCGATGCAGAATATATTGATCTTCGCTACGAAAAATCTGTCGCCGTAAATCTGAACCTTTTTCAACAAAGTTTCCCCATCATTTCCAACAGACTGGGACTGGTAACCGGTTTAGGTCTGGGATGGAACAACTACCGCTTCGATAACCAAACAATCATTGTTTACGATAAGGAAGGACTGGATTTTTATGAAGACACCATCAATAATATAAGGAAGAATAAACTTACCCTCACCTACCTGAACATACCCCTGATGCTCGAGTTTCAAACGGGTGGCAGCAGAGATATAGAAAAGTTTCATATCGCCGGCGGTATGATCATGGGCACACGCCTTCGTACGCATGCCAAATACGTGTATGATGACGATGGAGAAAAACGGAAAGAAAAAGATTTTAAAGATTTCAATGTACAACCTTTTCGCTTTGATGCTACAGCGCGCATTGGTTGGGGCAAAATAAACCTCTTTGCAACTTACGCCCTCAACACTTTGTTTAAAGAAGATAAAGGACCTGAACTGTACCCATTTACAGTAGGAATCAGATTGGTGGATTTCTAATTAGTGTAAGCAGGAAAACTCACGTTTTTATCTGTGCTTGATAAAGAAAGCGTCAAGTGCAAGGCGGGAGATGACTGAAAAACAGGAGTTTACTTTTCGTAATCGACTGTTT
>CAYMLS010000620.1:0-2051 GCA_964390665.1 uncultured Bacteroidales bacterium
CTTGCTGACACTATCTAAGCATTTACATCAGGATGCTTTTATATTTTGCTGCAAAAGCATGCGGGCACGGTTGAACTGCGATTTTGATGTCCCTTCCGTGATCTCCAGTTTTTGTGCGATTTCTTTATGAGAAAAACCCTCCAGGGCAAAAAGGTTAAAAACCAGTTTTGCTTTTTCCGGGAGTTTTTTCACATGAAAAAGAATATCCGTCTCGCTGTAGTCGTCCATAATTGTTTTTTGGTCCTGTGCTTCATGCTCTACTTGTTCGAGTTCAACAAACCTGCTCTGGTCGCCTTTTTTCCTGAAATGGTCAATGGCAGTGTTTACGATGATTCTTCGTATCCATCCCTTCAATGATCCTTTTTGGTTGTAATTGTTCAGGTTTTTAAATACTTTGATAAACGCATCCTGCAAAATGTCTTTTGCCTGATCCCGATCCGATTCGTAGGCAAGGCAAAGACCAAACATTTCGTTGGCATATTTCCGGTATAGCTGTTCCTGTGCCCTGCGATCGTTTTTCAAACAACCACCAAGGAGTTCATTCTCGTTCAGGTCAACATATCGGGTCATATATCCAGTCTCTTCTTTCTACTCAATGACTGATGTTAAGTTGCTCTCAATTCTAAAAAGTATTCTTTCGTACAAAACCTGATTTTCGGTGGATGAAATAATCATATATTCAATATCATCATCTGCGTCATCACTATCATCGTCATCTCCATCATCATCATTGTCGTCGTGATCGTTGTCATTTTCATCATCATCATCGTCATCATCATCATCATCATCATCATCAGTTTCGTATTCCCTGATGTACGCATCATCCCATGCATCCGGTTCTATGGATGTAACAGCCTGATAAAAGTTCATCAGCAAGTCAACTTCAAACGATTGGACAGACTGAATTTCCGGAGTTTCCCCATTGCCCGTAAGGGTAAAAAACGAATAAACATCGCCAGGATCAATGCCAATGATCACTTTTACAGGTTCGTCATCAGGTTCTTCAAAAAATTGACCCGTTATGAGCATTCCAAAATTCTGACTACCACCGAAGGGATTAAGAAAGATATCGATAAAAGGGTCGCTGACAAAACCTGCGGGCAGACTTCCGGTAAGCAATTCCCACTTCATCTGGTTATAAACACCCTGCGGAATATCGAAAGAAGCCAGTTGCATTCTGCTGTCAGGATTCAATACATAGGTTCCATCTTCTGCAGAGGGTTCTGACTGGAAAAAAATGTCTGATCCTTCTTGTCTTATTCCATAAAAACTGATGCTGTTGACAGCCAGGTAGATATTGTCTAATTGAATATAGTTACCCCCGGAAGTATTTTCATCTGTTTGAAGAAACAGATCAACCACAACGGGTTTGCTCAACTCATCATCAGGGATGCACCCTTTCAGGGAAAAAGTGAGTGCCAGCATGATCCACAACCAGTATCGGAATAAGTTCATAAGTCAGCGTTATCCGGGTTCATATTTTTTTGTGTTACTATAAAGACGAAAAAACCGGATAAAAGGTTGGAGGCAATATGAAATATTTTCAAAAAAAACGAAGATCAGGAAATCACTTCATCTGCCGGCGCAGTAATTGGGCATTAAGCGCCACGATAATGGTGCTAAGACTCATAAGAGCGGCACCGGCAGCAGGACTAAGCATAACACCCCACTGAAACAATACCCCGGCAGCCAATGGGATGGCAATAATATTGTACCCGGTAGCCCAGAAGAGGTTCTGTATCATTTTTTTGTGGGTGGCAGCACCAAACATGATCAAACTTACAATGTCTTTCGGATTGGAGTTTACCAGCACAATATCGGCAGTTTCTGCTGCCACATCCGTTCCTGACCCCACCGCAATGCCAACATTTGCTTGTGCAAGGGCAGGTGCATCATTGATACCATCGCCGGTCATGGCTAAATATTCACCTTCATCCTGCAATTTTTGAATGATCTTTTGTTTTTCTTCGGGAGATACCTGGGCATAATAATCATCCAGTCCCAGTTTTTCTGCCACCTGCCTGGCCACTTTTTCATTATCGCCTGTTATC
>CAYMLS010000621.1:0-2048 GCA_964390665.1 uncultured Bacteroidales bacterium
TTTCTTTATCAAGCACAGATAAAATCGTGGGTTTTCTTGCTGACACTAAATAAAAGAATGATATTTTCACGAATTTTTCCGAAAACGAGTTTTCGGACTGGACTCAGATATTGAAAGAAAAAAAAACTCCGGCAGAATTACCGGAGTTTTTTATTTTATTCATTTTCAATTTCTTCTTCAATCCAACCTGAGCGGTCTGGGTCTTCTGGTTTTTCCCATTTTTTGGGTGGATTCTCTTCCAGTTGTTCCAGCAAAACCTCTACTGCCTTTTGCAGCGATGGGTCTTCTCCTTTGGCAACGAGATGGGGTTCGTCAACTACTCGTATATCGGGGTAAACCCCTATTCCTTCAATGATCCACTCCTGATCCTGGTTGTATATGCCGAAGCGGGGCACATGAATGTAACCACCGTCTGCCAGTCTGGCATTTCCCGAAATACCGACCAAACCACCCCAGGTGCGTGTGCCAATGATGACTCCGAGGTCTTTTTGCCGGAAAAAGTAAGGCAATGCATCACCACCCGATGAACTGTATTGATTGATCAGCATAGCCTTTGGACCATCATGGGCAATACCGGGTGTGCGCATGGGTTTTAAACCATGCCTTTGCCAGTAGGCATGTGTTTCCCTGCTAAGCATTTCGATCATCCGGTCGGGTATAAATCCACCACCATTAAATCTTTCATCAATGATCAGGGCGTCTTTGTCGTGGTAGGCATACATGCCTCTGTGCATTTCGCGGTTGCCTTCGAAGGCAGTGTTGGGTACATGGAAATACCCTATGCGGCCATCTGACAGTCTGTCAACCATTTCCCTGCGCTGGTTTACCCAATCCAAATATTTTAATTCGAGTTCGCTGGAAACAGGGTGTACCGTATAGGTTCTGGAGTCCGATCCATCGGGGGATGCACTTACAGTGATCCTGGTGGCAACATCAACCCTGTTGACAAGAAACTTATAGGGATTGTCAGCAGTGGTCACATTCTGCCCTTCCAGGGCTATCAGGTAATCTCCTTCCTTAATGTCTATGCCCTGCATGGTAAGTGGCGAGCGGCGTTGTGAATTCCAGTTCTCTCCTTCGTATATCTTGCTGATGATATAGCGGTCAGAAGATTCATCCTCCGTAAGTTCTGCTCCCAGCAAACCTGTTTCTATCCGGTCAACCCTTTCAAAATCGCCATAATCCACATAAGCATGGCCGGCATTGGTTTCTGCAATCATTTCGCTAAAAATATAATCCAGGTCAAACCGATGATTCAGGTAAGGCAGCAATTCACGATATTTTTCATACAATTCATCCCAGTTAACATTATGGATATTTTCAACATAAAAATAATCTCTGTAAATTCTCCATCCATCTCGAAAGATCTGCTTCCATTCTTCACGGGGGTCTATCTGCATATCCATCTTGCTGAGGTCGAGTTTTCCTTCTCCGGGTTTTTGACCGGCGCGCAGATCCGCAACACCAAAATCGCCCTGGTGGCTGTAAAGGAATTTTTTCCCATCAGCCGATACCATACCATTTCTTATTTCGGGCATGATCAGCTCATTTTCCTGTTCCTTGATCTTGAAAAGGTTCATTCCCTGATCATTGAAGTAAATGAGACCTTCGTCGACTGCCTGCAAACCCCAGTAACTGCCGGAAGAAACAGGAAATGCCACTATTCTGCGGTCTGAGTTCAGAGGATCAATTGCAACCGTGTTGTCCTGATCGTTGTTGTTTTCTTCCCCGGATGCTGCTGATTCATCTTGTTCAGCCTCTTCCGTTGTTTCTTGGGGTTTAAAAAGTCTTGGGCTGTCATGTGTGAGGTGCAGAGCATACAAGCGTGTGGCGTCATTAAAAAGATAATTGAACTCAAAATCGGAGAATGCCAGGTTGAAATCGCGGTTGGAAGTAAAAAAGATGTAGTTTCCACACTTGGAAAAAACCGGATTGGTATCAGAAAAAGTATGATCTGTCAGTTGAAAGGTCTCCTCGTCTTCAATATTGTAAACCATAACAGAGCTTTGATCATTGCTGTTGCTTTGGGTATATACGATCCATTTTGA
>CAYMLS010000622.1:0-2023 GCA_964390665.1 uncultured Bacteroidales bacterium
AGGCCGTGGGGGTGGGAAATGTTGTTTTGATGATGATTTTCCACTCCCGTTTTTTTTCAATTGGGTTTGTCAATGACCACTTTAGGTCATATGATGTTCATGATGTTATTTATCAAAAATAATCATTAATTTTATGTAAGGGGGAGGTATTTTATTAATTAAACATAAATGCTGTCAAACATAAATCATCAGTAATATGAAAATCTGATTATCTATCATTGCGGATTTTTCCACGGAGCAATGAGATTTCAGCACTTTGTTTGATGTTAACTTATAACAATGTTGTTTTCCAGAAGGAAATAAAAGTCCGGTTACTCGTCTGACGACTTCAAATCATCAGACGAGTAGAACACCACAACCAGATATTTAACCAATAATCCTGATCCTGAAAGCGTTTATTCAATAACCTGATTTCCGCTTACCTGTATGGATTTTTGCACTACAACCTGATTTTGTAAGGACACAGCATCGGGTTGTTTGCCTCCGGTAGAAACCATCATTTCACCTTCATAAACCATCCGTCGATTTTCGGGATGATACAATGCCATTTGTTCGGGTGAGAGTGAAAACGATACTGTTTTGGTTTCACCTTTTTCCAGGTGAATTCTGCGGAAACCTTGTAAGGTTCTCAACGGGGCGTTTTCCAGCTCCGGAAAAGAGAGATACAGCTGAATAACTTCATCGCCATCTCTGCCACCAGTATTGGTTACATCAACGCTTACCTCAAAGGTTTCGCCGGCATCCACTTTGTCGGGAACCGTTAAATTACTGTACTGAAAGGTGGTATAACTTAGTCCATAACCAAACTCGTAAAGTGGCTCATCTTGAAAATATTTGTAGGTTCTCCCTTCCATGGAATAATCATCAAAAGGAGGTATTTGATCTACGGACTTATAGAAAGTAACAGGAAGTCGTCCGGCAGGATTATAATCGCCGAAAAGAATATCTGCTATGGCGGTACCTCCTGATTGCCCGGGGTACCATGCTTCAAGTATGGCGGGTACATTTTCTGCTTCCCAGTTAAAAGCCAACGCACTGCCATTGAGTAAAACCAATACGGTGGGTTTGTTCAGACTCATGATGGATTTTATAAGGTCTTTTTGTACCGATGGCAATGCAATATCTGTCCTGTCGCCACCCAAAAACCCAGGTACCTGCACTTTCATCTCTTCCCCTTCCAGATGAGGACTTAAACCCATGCACAAAATTACTGCATCTGATTCACGTGCTATTTGCATCGCTTCCTGTTTGAGGTTTTGCCCGGGCATGTCCCATAAAAATTTCAAAGTCGGATAATTGCTTTCCAACTGCTGGTATTCAATGGTGATCTTATATGGTTTACCTGCCTCCATATTCAGTGTTGTATAATCTCTTGAAGGATGGTGCTCATTACCGGCATCTAACTTTTTTTCACCATCAATGCTCAGGGTGAACCCTGTAAAACCTTCTGCTCCGATCCGATATTCACCCGTAACGGGGGGTACGAGAAAGGTTGTGAAGAGTGCTGAAAACTCTCTGTTGTTGACGCCGGATTTCGGATCATCATTCCACCATACAAAATCCAGTTGCTTTTCAACACCTTCCCAGGCGGGTTCACCTTCCCAACCGGTATTGTTAAAATACTGAGCAGAGAAACCATTTTCATCCAGCGATTCATCCGCAAAAAGGACATCCTCAGGAACGACTGTCAGAAAAGGAAACTTTTCTGCATGTCGCGAACCGGTGGCATATTGAACGTTGGCACCAGGAAGTTTTTCTTTGATGCCATGATAGGGTGTTTTAGGATCGGAAGGAAATCCGTTGTAATTGGCAAGCAAAGCATCAAGGTAGTGAGCGTTGGGCCCAATAACAGCAATGTTTTCCAGGTTCTTGTCCAATGGTAAAATATTGTTTTCATTTTTCAGTAAAACCATGGATTCTCTGGCTGCATCCAATGCCATTTGCTGATGCTTTTCACTATCGACAACAGAATAGGGGATACCGGTGTAGGCAACCATGGATGGGGGATCAAACATACCCAGTT
>CAYMLS010000623.1:0-2016 GCA_964390665.1 uncultured Bacteroidales bacterium
GCTACATTGTCATTCCGAACGCAACGAAGTGGAGTGAGGAATCTCTTTGGTTTTAGAGGGGGGTACATTAAAAAATAACAGCAGCACCCACAAAACCCCAGGACGCGTAGCACTGTCATGCACATCATCCGGGTGTCTTCAAACAACCTTCTATTCGCCCTCGCTGAGGTCGATAACGGGGTTTGTGAACATTTTTCTATCGCTATTTGCCCCCGCTGGGGGCATTCGTGGGGCAATTGCCCGTCGTCCGACGAATAGAAAAAGGTTGAGAATGAGGTTAAGGTTGAGGATGAGGATGAGGTTGAGGTTAAGATTGAGGATGAGAAGCGGTAAACCCTTCGAGCGGTTGAAAACCCTCGAAGTGGTTGGGATTAAAAAAGCAAAACAGACCATCAAACGGAATAAAACTAAATAACTATCTTTACCTATAATCGAATCAACCATCTGCAATGAGCAATCTAACCAAAGACAAGTCGCTTATAATTCTTTCCCTGGTCATCCTTTTGCCTTTTTTGCTGCTTTCAATGTTTGTATGGCCCTCATCCGACGATTATTCCATGTCCTTTCTCATGGCACAAAGGGGTGAGCGTGCATTGGGAATCGTACGATATTTTTATCAATCATGGGGCGGTAGATACAGTACCCATTTGGGTTCCTTGCTGAGTGCTGTGGTGGTGGAGCATATCGGGGTTTACCGGCTAACGGCTGCAGCGACAATGGTGTTGCTGTTTATTGCTGCAAGATTTTTCATAAATCAAATCCTGCACGGGATGGATAAATCCGGCAACAGGATATCTGTTACACTGATCACCATGGTTTTTATGATTATTTGGATACAGATAGTTCCGGGGATAGCAGATTCATTTTACTGGTTTTCAGGAATGGTGGTATATACCTGGCCACTGATCTTTTTCTTTGCTGGTACAGGTGGTTTGCTTTCTGAAAAATCCTTCTGGTGGGTCAGGATCCTTTCAGGGTTATCCATTTTTGTAATGATAGGATTCAATGAGATGGCTGCGGCCATTGCTGTGACACTTTCCCTGGTTATTCTATTGGAGGGAATAAGAAGCAAGAAACCCAAAAGGTATATGTGGTTTCATCCTTTCGTGTTGGCAGGAGTATTGATCCTGATGGTTTCACCGGGAAATACGGAACGACTCTCTTTTTTCCCTAATGGACAAAACATACTCACTGCCATAGAAATCAGCTTCATATCACTCCTGAAACTAAACGGGATAATTCTGAAGAGTATCACGCTTTGGATGGTTGCCTGGATTATTTTGCCGGAGATGAAAACAACCAACTTTCATCCTCAACTCAGGAGGTATCTGTCATTTCATCCTGTGGTTGTATTTTTTGCAGGTCAGATGGTATTGTTCGGATTGCTGTTTATTCCATCCTGGAGCATGGGTATCAACCCTCCACTGAGGGTATATAATTTCCTTATTCCGTTTGCTTTACTGTGGGTTATCTGGATGGTCGTATCTTTTCGTGAAAGATTACCGGATAAGGATCTGATGACATTTCCGGTACTGAAAGGAAAAGGGATAAAGATGTATCTGTTTATTGTTGTTTTGTCTTTGATGTTTAGTTTTGTGAAGATACCCGGCGGTGGGATAGTTTTCGGGGGTAACATACCCCGGGCATATTACGATCTGTTCTTCAGAGCTACTGCGTACAACGAGCAGATGCAGCAACGGGAGCAAATCATCAAAGAAAAGAAGGCAGCAGGAATAACGGACATAGTATTGCCCTCACTTACCTCTCCCCCGTCCACCATCCATTTTCTGGATATGACCAACGATGAGGATCACTGGATCAATGCCCTGTATGCAGGACACTATGAAGTGAAAAAGATCAGAACGGAAGAATGATTACACCTTTTCAAAAGTTTCAGAACTTTTGAAAAGGTGTGAATCAAACACCTATCCTAATTTTCTACGCTATTCCCAGGCTAAGCGGAATTTGCAAATTCCGCTTCCCCGGTCTCCAAAACCCCGCCCGCCCCGTCGTCCA
>CAYMLS010000624.1:0-2007 GCA_964390665.1 uncultured Bacteroidales bacterium
AAAAGATTCCGGGTATCATACCGGCAATTAATCCGGCAAATAAGAAAAGTATGTTCATTTTGTTCGAATTTTGACGCGTTGAGGGTTTTAAATACTGATGTTTTTTCGCAGTGGTATTTTGATTTAGCCATTTCAAGAGAACTATCAAATCGTAGCAAGCAACTGACTGATAATAATGATGATAACCAAAGAGAATGGGTAAACGGCGGCATAAGCCTCCTGCGGGGCATTGGTTTTGGTTAAAGGTTCTACAGCACTCAGAGCCGGGGTGCTGGTCATACTTCCGGTTAAAGCACCCAGCAAACTGAGATAGTTGAGTTTAAGGAATTTTCTTCCAAAAACAACAGCCGTAAACATGGGTAACAAAGAAATAACAGCACCGGCAACAATCATTGTATATCCGTGCTCCTGTATCGTTTTCACGATGGTTTGTCCGGCTTCTGTTCCAATATATGTCAGAAAAAAAATCAGACCCAATTTCCGTAAATACTGGTTGGTGGTTCCCGAAACATTCCACACAATATTACCGGTTTTCCCTATCTTGCTAAGCACCAAAGCAGAAATAAGTACGCCTCCGGTAAGTCCTAAGCTGAAATCGAAACCAGTGCCCAAAGGTATTTGTATTTGTCCGAGCAGTATTCCAAGCAACACCCCAACAGCGATGGGCAGAAAATCAATCTCATCAAGTTCTTCACGGCTATCGCCCAGGATCTTGCCAATACGGGCAATATTTTCATCAGGTGCCGAAAGAGTGATCTTATCACCAAATCGCAAACGGGTTGATGCAGAGGGTACTATATCTATACCACTTCGTCTCACCGACAAAACGGTAGCATTAAACTGATGCAGAAATTCCGATTGTGCTATGGTGTGTCCTATATTCTCACGATTGGAAATGAGAAAACTCTTCACGACATATTTTTTACTGTCAGGTATTTCCCGGGTGGTTTCCGAACCCAGAAAATAGGCCAAAGTGTTGAGGTTTTCTTCAGTACCCGATGCCCTGACAATATCATCTTTTTCAAGAATGGTTTCAGAGGTAGGGGTAATGGGTACCCCATTGCGTAATATTTTAGAAATACTGGAATGGGTTACAGCCCTGATATTGAGTTCAGAAAGTGATTTCCCTATAACGCCGGGATTTTCAACTATAAAATTTCGATACAATAAAGGAGGATGGTCGGCATGCATGTCCGTTTCATATTTTTCTTCTTCTTTGGGGATGCTTATTTTAAAGAAAAACGGAGACAAACGGACAAAAAGAATGATACCGATAATACCAAAAGGGTAAGCCAAACCAAAACCAATGGGCACAAGCGGAGAATTGGATATTTCTGAAGCAGCTGCCAACCCCGAAGGACTTGTAATGGCGCCGGTATATAAACCAGCTGCCAGAGATTTGTCAATATCAAATAAATATCTAAGCAACAATGTAGTAAGCAAACCAGAGCCGATGACCACCAGGGCTAGTAAGATCAGTTGCTTGCCTTTGCTCTTGAAAGATTCGAAAAAACCCGGGCCTGCCTGCATGCCCACACTAAACATAAACAGAATCAGTCCGATCTGCTGAAAAATAGGAGGCAATGAAACCCCAAAATGCCCAAAGATCAGTGCCACAAAAATAACTGCCGAGATATCAAGGGAAAGACCTTTTACTTTGAGTCTCCCCAAAGTCATACCCAGTGCAACAATAATAAAAAAGGCAATATAATCCGTAGTCAGAAAATTCATAAGATCAGTATTTCAGAAAAAGTTCACTTTTGTCAAAAAAGGGATCTGTCAAAAAAACAAAAGCATGAAGGTAAAAATATCTTCACGCAAAACAACCATGAATCTGTAAAGAATTTGTCAAAAATATAATTTTTTTCCATGCGAAAATATTTTTATTCAGTCGGTGTGCCATGGTTCCTTTTTAAGCAGGTATATCCATGTTATCTATACTGGAAGATGGTTGTGTTTTCTTGCAAGTGTAGTTTGTGTATGGGTGTGGGTTCGGGGTTTTAAATA
>CAYMLS010000625.1:0-2004 GCA_964390665.1 uncultured Bacteroidales bacterium
ATGCTGGCCCAGGGTTATACTCCTTTTTACAGTGCCATGGCAGGGGTTTATCTTCATGGATTTGCAGGTGACCTTGCTGCACGCAGAAAGCCCCCGGAAAGTCTGATAGCAGGAGATATTCTTCATTTTATCGGCAAAGCCATTCAAAAAACTTTTTATTAAAAACACACATATTATCAGATAAGTACATTAAAAGAAGAACAAAAATGAGTCAATTTGGAAAATGGATACTCGGTGGTTTGGGTTGGGCATTTGGTGGCCCTATTGGTGCCATTGTAGGTTTTTTAATGGGATCTGCATTTGACAGCATGAACGCAGGTGAATTTGAATATCAAAAATTTAAAGACCCACGCATAGGAACCCAACCCGGAGATTTCAGGATCAGTCTGCTGATCCTTTCTGCAGCGGTAATGAAAGCGGACAATAAACAGTTAAAATCGGAACTTGATTACATAAAAGCTTTTTTCATTCAGAACTTTGGACCAGAGGCAACACAGCATTACATGCGTGCTTTCCGTGATATTTTGAAGCGCGACATCCCCCTGCGTGATGTTTGCCTTCAAATACGCAACCATATGGATCTGCATAGCCGGCTGCAACTTCTACATTATTTGTTTGGTATTTCCCTTGCCGACAAACACGCCCACGACATGGAGATCAACACCATACAGAATATCTCCAATTGGATGGGGATCAACCAACATGATTTCGAGTCGATCCGAAATATGTTTGTCAAAGACTCAAAAAGCGCATATAAAATTCTGGAAACCGACCCTTCTGCCTCCGATGAACAGATAAAAAAAGCATACCGGGCAATGGCGCTGAAATACCATCCCGACAGGGTGAGTCATTTGGGTGAGGAATTCCAGCAAGCATCCAAAGAAAAGTTTCAAAAGGTGAACGAGGCCTACGAAACCATCAGAAAAGAAAGGGGATTTTAAATCTTTGAAACATTCTCAGAAAGTATAATTTTATTGTAACAGCTCTAAACAAACGCCTAACCTTTGAAAAGACTTTTGAAATATGGGTCGACTCTAAAAAGTATATTGCCCACAAATTACACGAACCGTAAGCTCGGCGAAGCCAATTGACACTAATTATAATGCCTGATATTCAGATAAATAAAAACATGTTAATTGCACGAATTTCTCTAAAAACTCGCTTTCGGAGTGGACTCAAATATTAAAAATACGCTGTCTGAAAAGAGATCGTGATCACAGAGATATTATCGCGTCCGCCGTTTTCTTTTGCCTGATTGACCATTTCCTGCGTATTTAAGGGTTGGCAAAAGGATTTAATCTGCTCATCGCTGAGCATATCAGTCAAACCGTCGCTGCACAGAATCAAAATGTCACCATTTCCGAACAAATGCCCTGCATCATCCACATCAACATAAGATTCCAATCCACCTCCGATGGAGTTTACAAGTAAATTAGAGGGGGCATATCTGTTTCCTGTAGCATTGGCAAGATTATGGTCGGTGGTTAATTGTTGAAGGTGATGATCATGATAATGATAAATACGGCTATCACCTGCGTTAAAAAGATAAGCATGTTCAGCATCAAGCATAACACCGGTGAGGGTTGTACCCATGCCTTTCAGATTCGGGTTTTTCCTGCCCATGCTTTCCATCTGCCGGCTAATATTTTCGGTCCATTGAAATATCTCCTGCCTGAAGGAATCGAAGTCTGGAAGTTCTTTCCATTGGTTGGCAAATACTGAGAAACTTTCCAGCACCACAGCACTTGCCACATCGCCCGCTTTGTGTCCTCCCATGCCATCGGCCACAGCAAAGGTGCGGGTTTGGTTGGTTTCAACAATAATCTCTTTTTGTCCGTTGGTAAATAATTCCCCATCTATCAGAAGTTTATCCTGGTTTGTCCTTCTTACCAGTCCGATATCGCAAATGCCCTCTATGCTTAATTCCATCATACATCAAATGTAAAGAAGTTTAAATGCAATGTAGTATTATTTTTTTGAACCGGCAACCCATTTTTGTAAATT
>CAYMLS010000626.1:0-2001 GCA_964390665.1 uncultured Bacteroidales bacterium
TGACACTATGCTTAGTGCCATAATGAGTAATAAGAAAGAAAGTTTGTTTTTCATGATAATTGTTTTGTTTAAAGGTTATTTAAAATGATTATTTAATTTCTACTCACACTTACCCAACTCCCTCTGATACACTTCTGCAAACTCCTGCATCTCTTCAGCAGTTTGGTATTTGCCTGCCATTTCTTCGTAGGGGGCGGATGCTTCTGCTTGTAACTTTTTCCGTAAACGAGTTTTCGGAGTGGACCCATTCAACAGATAAAAAATTAAAGTATTAGATCCTTCATGTCAATACCCTTACACGGGTTAAAATTACACCAATCACCTTGATGTTCATACCGGTTTCTCACGAAAGCATGTAATTTTCCAACAAAACGGGGTATTTTTCTAAGGAAGAGGATTTTTTCGGATGAGAAAAATCAGTTGATTGTTTTTTTTCTTTTGTTTGTCCTTAGAATATATGTTTTGGTCTGACCAGGAGGTTGTTTTTATCGCAACCCACAGAGTTTCTCCAATTCGGACCTTCTGATATAATCGCTGCGCTGTACATTTAAGATTCCCGTGTTCATTTGTTGCCTGTCAATATTTTCGCTGTGCTGCAACCTACCTGTGAGCAGCAGCGCTGCGTTGCTATTTGTACAAATTATGATCACCTGCAAAATCAAGATCCAGAGATGGATGAATACTCATATCTATCTTGCTATCCTGGCGTAAAATCCTTAAATTTTAATAGTTTTTGATGATTGTTATTCAAATTTATCATAGGGATCAAAAAGTCACCTTTACCCCAAACATGTAGGAAAGCCCATTCCGTCCTTCAAAAATATTCTGCCATTTGATTCCTTCGGGTAAATCCGAATCTTCATCAAAATTTGAAACATCATTGTTAATAAAATAATTACTTACCCCACAAATAAGCTGGAAGTCATGTGCAATGTTGACAGACAGATTACTTCCGAATTTAACATAAAAAGCCTGAAGTGCCTGCGAATCATTTAAACTGTAGGTTTTGTTCGCTGCACCTTCTATACCCCAGCTTGCATGTGGTCTCAGTTCAAAATTGCGAAAGAAATGAAATCCTTTAGCAAGTCCCAGAATACCCAATCTGAATATCGTAAACTCTTCAAAACCACCACCAGGTGTTATTGGCCGGGTGTTTCCAGATGCCCGATCAAAAGCCAGTTCAAAAAATGCAAAAAATGCTTCTGTATCCCATAACTCAGTCATTCTGAATTCAGCTCGTACAAAAATATTATTAATACTACCTGTTTCCCTTCCAATTGTTATTTCTCCATCTAACTCGTTTTTTTGCAATATTGTATAACCCGGATACAACCTACGACCAGCTACCTGGTAAAACTCTGATGTACCCATTTCTCCATCAGCGTCATGCCTGTTGTCATGAATATATTTTGTCTGTCTTGCCCTTATTACACCACGACGGACAGTCCTGGTTGAGTCATTGTCAGGATTATATATATGTTCGTAAACAAAAAATCTTTGATCAGTTTTTAATCCTTCTTTCAATCCTATTTTAGCTCTAAGTGGTTTTGTATCATGCAGTGGTGTTAACACATTTAAGGTTGGCACATTTTTTTCCAGCTCATACAATGTTAGATCGTAGGCCTTTTGAACCAATTCGATTGTTAACTGGTTCATGCTTTTTTTATCTTTAGCTTCTTTGCTTTCTTTTGATGTAACCGTTAGAGTAATCGTTTCTATGAACTCAATAGGAAATTCAATTTTATTAAATGCTTCGATTTTAGCATTGATTACTTCCTGGGTGTCCTCTTCGTAAATCCATGATTCATATAATTCATTTTGGATATTGTCATTAAAATCTAACCTATAAAGATATCCTGTTACAGAAGCCTGCCATCCATAATAGTTTTTGGATTGCTTTTCAGCCATTGTTTTTATAGCATTCAGCCCTATCAATAACAGATAATTGCGATTGAGTAATTCGTTTCCCATATCTTCCAATACGGCACTCCTGCGCTTTAA
>CAYMLS010000627.1:0-1998 GCA_964390665.1 uncultured Bacteroidales bacterium
ATAGAATTGTATGAAGGAAAATTATTTGATGGAGGGGGCATTTTTTTTATAGAAAAGGAAAATGATTAAATCGACTGGTTTTTTTATTAAATTTACGCAATAAAAAGAAATAGAGTTGGTTAGAAAATAATCTCAATGATAATATTCTGTTTCTTATCGTGATCACCCCGATCCAATATATTGTAATAACTTTTTATTATTTGCCAGATAAAAAATTTTAAGACATCAGCAACGTTCATAAAAAGTGTACCCTTCTGCTTTTTTGTTCCGGGTTGTATGATTGCTTTACGAAACCAAAATTATACCCATGAACCAAAGATGTTTACGAATCAAACACTAATCCCCCAATGATTGCAAATATGGAACTCCTCTGTTAGCGCAGATCGAATGGGAGACCAGTATAATACAAATCATTTTCGAATGAAAAATTTATTTTTAAATAATACAGGTAAACATGCACAAACTATGATGTTTCTCATAGTCCTGGGTTTGTTCCTTTTACAATGTACCCAACTGGAAACTTCTGAAAAACAAATTGCAAATAGTATAAAAGAAAATATTCAGACGCCAGAGATAACATTGATAAATACCGATTCCTTGCCCGTTGCCAAAGAATTTGAACTGCCGGATGCTATCACCAGCCAGTTAAAACCCGGAGATAAAATTACTGCAAATATAAAAAGAGAAACTCCATATCAACCAGAAAACATTGTATTTAATCAAAATAAACCGGCAGACCAGGTTTTGCTGGAAGAATTTCCGCCCCCGTTCAGGACAAAGGCCATGCACGACAACGTAAATGAAACCTTTGCCCCTTTCGTAATTGATGCCAAAGATGCCTATGTAAAAACAGAAAACCATTTGAGTTTTTCTTTTTACACCCGGTCAGAAGGTCTGCCCAATGACGATATCAGCGCTATTGTCGAAGACGAAAAAGGGAATCTTTGGATAGGAACCTACAGCGGCGGACTTGTCAGGTTCGACGGTACTTTCTTTTCTCATTATACCACTGAAAACGGATTGCTGGATAATGACATTCTCTCTCTGCTGATAGACCGGGACAACAATCTGTGGATCGGAACCCGCTTTGAAGGTGTGTCTAAATTCGACGGACGTACTTTTACCCATTACACCACAAAGGAAGGGTTGAGCAATAACAGTGTGGAAAGCATTTATCAGGATACAGAAGGCAACATGTGGTTTGGCACATATGGTGGTGGAGTAAATTTCTTTGACGGGGAATATTTTACGCATTATACCACCAGACAAGGGCTTGCGCGAGACATCGTATATACCATTCAGCAGGATAATATTGGCAACATGTGGTTCGGAACAAGAGGCGGAGGTTTGTCCAGGTTTGATGGAGTTTCGTTTCGTACTTTTAATAAAACCAACGGATTGGTATCAGATTACATCATATTTTCCACCAAAAACAGCAAAGGCGATCTTTGGTTTAGCAGCGATGGTGAAGGAATATCTGTAATAAGCGAAAATAAGATCAGGAATTTCAAACCTGGTGAATACTTTGAAGATGGAGATGTTTTGTCATTGTATGAAGATAGTAAGAACAGGATGTGGATGGGAACGCGTCAATCAGGCATTTATCATTTTAAAGACGATACACTTACCCGTTTTAACGCCAACCATGGTTTGATCAATGAGTATATTACATGGATAACAGAAGATTCCTCAGGGCAGATCTGGTTAGGTACTTTTGGCAGTGGAATAGGAATTTATCATGGCGATCTTTTCCAACATTACGCTGGTAAAGAAGGATTGGCAGATAGTTTCATCAGAAGCATCGAACAGGATGCCAACGGTAATTTATGGTTTGCCTCTTTTTTAAATGGTTTGTATAAGTTTGATGGTGAAACTTTTATAAATTTCACCACACAACACGGACTACCTGAAGACCGCGTAAGAGATATACTTCCTGATGGAAGTAACATTTGGATATCGATGCTTTCAGGATGGATATCCAAAATCAGTGATCAAAAG
>CAYMLS010000628.1:0-1997 GCA_964390665.1 uncultured Bacteroidales bacterium
TAATTTTACGATAATTTCATTTTCATTGTGACTGAAATTCACTGCATTACTGATCAGGTTGGAAAGAATTATTTTCAACTTTTCGGCATCGGTGTAAAAATAAAAATTACTCCCCGGAGGTTCACCTAACGATGATTCTATCTTAAAAGTAAGTCCTTTTTTATCTGCTTCGTACTTAAATGTACTTAATAAGTTATCAATCATCTGAAAAAGGTCCACTTTTACGGTTTCTGGCATCCAGTCGCCTGCTTCCAGTTTGGCAGCGGCAAAAATATTTTTCAACTGAAAATCCAGATGAAACGCCTCTGAATGGATCAGTTGCACCATGGAGATCACTTTTTTCCAGTCTTCCTTTTTTACATCAAGAATATTACGACTCAACCCCAGGATGGCAGCAAATGGGTTGATGATCTCATTGGTGATGTTGGAAATAAAATGACTTTTGAGCGACTCCGATTCTTCAAGCCTGGCATTTACTTCTTTTAACTGCTTGGTTAGTTTCTGAAGTTCAACTATTGAGTTTTTGTTTTGACTGAATCTTTTCTCAAGTTCCTTCAGCAATTCTTCATCCGTAATTTTATACATATGTTTTACTGTTAGGATTATTTTTGATCTTATTGTGCTTTGATGTTCCTGAAATCAGGTTTATTAAATGCTGATGCTTTTTTCTAAATCTGTAATAATGAATCTCTGATCATATTTCAAAATATATTACTGGAATTTTCCGAAAAGTGATTTTATTACTTTTTCTAAGAAAACACCTCACTCTTTGAGTGGGTTTTATGCTGAAAAAGATTCTGATCTGTTAAGATTTAAAATTTCACAGGACCTTCCCGAAATCATAATCAGATAATTAATTATTTTTCAAAAAAACCAGCCAATATCATTTATACCTTCATAAAAACGGTAGGTTTTAACTGAACAAGGGGAACCTTCATTCCTGTGATGGATTCGCTGTGTCCAAGAAAGAAGTACCCACCGGTCTTCAGATTCCGGCAAAGTTTGTTGATCACACTTTGCTGTGTTTCTCTATCAAAATAAATCAAAACATTACGACAAAAAATAATATCGAAATCTTCTTTTACCGGATATTTTTCATCCATAAAATTTAATCGCTGATAGTAGCCTTTGTTTCGCAATTCAGACACAACCCTTACCAAAGGCTTTGTCCGGTCCTTTGATCTGAGGAAATATTTTTTTTTAAGTTCCATGGGTATGTTCATGATCCGGTCTTCGTGGTAAACAGCATCTATGGCTCTTTTCAAAATTCTGGAAGAAATATCGGTACCCAAAATCGAATAATCTATTTTCGTTTGGTTTTTGGAAAATTCTGAAATAACCATAGCCAGTGTATAAACCTCTTCTCCGCTTGAGCAGCCTGCGCTCCATACCTTCATTGTTTTATTGAGTTTGTTTTTATGAATAAACTCAGGTAATACAGTACTTTTAAGAAAATCGAAATGCGAAGGTTCTCTGAAAAAATCAGTTTTATTGGTGGTAACCACATCAATCATGTGAACCAGTTCCATGGCTTCTCCCTCTTTGCTAAATACAAAATCACAATACTGTTCATAAGAGGACATTTTCATTTCTCTCAACCGCTTTTGCAAACGACTTTGCAACATTACCTTTTTGGCGGGAGGCATTTTAATACCGTATTCCTTATAAATAAAATTGCTTAATCTTTCAAAAATGCTGTCGGGCATTTTAATTTTGTAAATGGCTGAAAGCGTATTTTCTGATAAGTTGGTGCTTTCAGCAGAAGAGGTATCATTCATCTTTATATCATATTAAGTAATAAAACAAGTAAAAACACAACCATCCCATACAAAATACTGTTTTACAATTCTTTAAGGGACTTACAAAATTAAACCGTGCAAAATTATTCAAAAAAAACTATGAATTAAGATTTTTTTCCAGGGTTGATTTTTCTAAAAAATCTGATTCGATCTGGCTTTTAAAAACAGCATACTTCTCTGCCAAAAATGGAATTAAAT
>CAYMLS010000629.1:0-1950 GCA_964390665.1 uncultured Bacteroidales bacterium
GAAGTCCTTCGGACTTATCGTTTTTTTCAGAATTCCCGGTTGAACCCGGCTAAGCGGAATTTGCCATTCCCCTTCATCGCATTTCCAATCCCGCTTGCTCGTCGTCCGACGACTTCCAGCTCGTCGGACGACTACACAATACGTCGGACGACTAAACTCCCAGGGATAATCCTTGTTTGATAGGGCAACCAGGGTGCAACCCTGGTTGAACTGAGGTAGATAAGGAGGTGCATTTTGTCCCATATTATTTTTATTTGTACCAAAAATGCAAAATATAGTACAATAATCAGCATCTGCAGTGCTTTTTTTGCATGAAGTCCAATAATTTAAAATCACTTCAGTCCCTGGTCTTTCTCTGGCAGGAAACCAACAAATCTTTCATTTACAGGTTCTTGAAACCATTTTGACCGAAAAGTCCAACGATTTGCAATAATAATCCTACCCCTTTGTCTTACTCCAGACCTACATTTGCTCATGTCTTTTTTGAACTGAGGAGCAATCCGAAAGCCCTTCATTAAAGAGCAGGAAAGTATCAACCACAAAAACCTAAAATATCAAACTTAAAACTTAAAATTATGAAGACCAACACAATGATTAGCGAATTCACTAATGTAATTAAAGAGAAACCTATGAAAAAGCAATTACATTTTGTCAGAACACTAACTTTGGCAATGGTTATGTTTCTACCCATGAAGGATTTGCAAAGGGATTGAAACCATATAATATAAACGTTGTGTTTTTTCCTGACCCAAATAAATTACAATAACAATTTTTACAATCAACATTAAAAAAAACATCTTATGAATGCATTATCGAAAAAAACAATTTATTTTATCTTCGTCCTTGTTTTATCAGGAATATCAAGTCCAGTTAATGCTCAAAAATCAATTCAAGACCTAGCTGAATTGAAAGACAATAAATGGAATAAATTAGTAAAAAGCTATAAAAATAATAGCACATGGATTGACCAATTGCAAGGACTGCTAAACGAAAACTTACTCGAAGAAGAAAACCTGCCTAATCCGAAAAAAATCGGGGTATTAACAATGCAAATTTGGGACAAATCTATAACAACATCGAGTAAAGTAGCTAATACTACCCTTTACACAAAGAACTACCTAACCCCATCTGGAAGTAATCTTGTTGCTGATAAATTTCTGAATGAAATGTTACCCGTTTTCATGCAGGAATTTCAAAAACAAAGCATTTTATTAGTAGAGCCTGCAGATTACCTTAGCGATGAGAATAAAACTAAAATTTACAAAGAGGGTGTTAGTCAGGTTGAAATGAGCGGCCTCTCAAAAGCACTACGGAATAGTTTTACCAGAATGCTAACAGGCGATGTATCAGGACAAGGCTCACTTTCTGCAACTGGTTATGAATTTTATCCTTTGAGCGCTAGTATTGTTGCCACCGACTTTAAGGCACCCGCTCCAATTGGGCTGATAGCAGAGAAATTAGAACTTGATGCAGTACTTATCATAACCGTTAATGTAAGTCTGGTTAAAAATGGGAAAAGCATGGTATTACATGGCATTGAAACAGCGATTGTTGGCCCAATTAATGACGATACATCAAAAGAATACAGTGGTAGAATTGGTGCAGGAATGATGAATAAATATCGCGATGGATTGACTTTTAGTTCTGTTTATTTCGAACTTGACAAACCCTTTCAAGTAGCTTCTTTAGATAGGAAAAGTGGAGCAATAACCGAATGGTATTTGGATGGGTTAGATACCGTAACTGCTCGAATGGCGGATGATTTAATTACTGGAATGCAGAAATTTATTGTATTAGATAAATCCAGGAAATAAGGTTTTGAAAGTGCGAAAACACAATATTGTATAAGCGTAATGAATTGGTATGATGGCGTTTGACAACTTTTTTACAAAAGAAAGTTTAATTTTCATTGGAAATATTTCTCTGCTAACCGGAAACTGCCTTTCTGCT
>CAYMLS010000630.1:0-1925 GCA_964390665.1 uncultured Bacteroidales bacterium
CTTTGACGATTTCTTATCAAAGACACAAAAAGTAGGAGTTTTCTTGCTGACACTACTTATGTTGGTTTTCAGAAAGTGGTTCAGAAAATTATATGGGTAACTTTTTTATCCATCATGATAGCGTCTTTCTGTAATCGTTTTTTATGCAAAGAACAATTTTTTCCCAAAATCAAGTAATTTTTTCACTTCCTCCTCATTCTCCGCTTCTGCATATACCCTGACCAGGGGTTCTGTTTCAGAAACCCGGAGCAGTAACCATCGCGGATCGCCTTTCAACCTGATCTTTAAACCATTGATCAAGCCATGACTGCTTTTGTAAGTCTGGATACTATGAACGGTAAATCCGGCAGCCTTTTCCGGTGGCGCATCAGCCAGCCCGGGCAGGATGGTAAAGCGTTTTTCATTATTGTTTTCAAGGTCGGTACGATCGTAATATATGTTTCCCGTAAGTTTTCTTTGCTCTTCAATAAAGGTACTTAACCTCTGATGCTTTGATTCTGCGAGCATCTCCAGGAAAATCAACGCAGAAAAGATTCCATCCCGTTCAGGGATGTTTTCCCTGAAACCAAAACCGCCCGATTCCTCTGCTCCAAAAGATGCTTCATGCTCTATCATGGCTTCTGCGATATACTTGAATCCTACCTGCACATCTAATGCTCTGGTATTTAGTTGTTTTGCTGTATTATGCAGTTTGTCTGTCACCGAAGCGGTTTTTACAAGCGGACCTTTTATTTTTCTGATCCGCGTGTAGTAATCTGCCAGATAAAGGATGGTTTCCTGGATGTTCATCCAATTGCCTTTTTCATCCATCACTCCCAATCTGTCGGCATCTCCGTCGGTGGCAACGCCCAAAGTGTATGTTCCTCTTTTGAGCTCTTCAGATAATGGTGCCAGGTTTCTGTCTACGGGTTCTGCCAATCGTCCCGAAAAATCATGTTCGGGGATTCCAAAAATCGTCGTGGCTGCAATGTGATGACGTTTCAGGATATCCTCCAGAATAACTCCGCCTGCTCCCGACATGGAATCAATCAATACAGATAAATTTGCCTGTTTTATTTTCCCGAAATCAATCAAATATTCTATGTGTGTCAGCCAGGGTGTAAGAAAATCGGTTTTTTCTTTTACCGGTATTGCGTTCAAGGGAAACTCCTTGTCGATAAAAGATTCTACCAGGGCAGTCTCTTCTGTGGCAAAAGGACTGCCGGTATGCGATTTGAATTTGATGCCATTGTATTGTGGCGGATTGTGTGAGGCCGTGATCATAACGCCCGCATCGCATTGGCGGTGAAGCGTTATCCATGATACCACCGGGGTAGGGGTGACCCTGTCGGACAGCAGCACTTCAATATGATTTGACAGGAGCACACGGGCAAAGATCATGGCAAAATGATCTGATTTTTTTCGCCCGTCATATCCAATGGCTACTTTTCTGAAAGAACCCTTCAGGTTGATGTATTTGGCAAAAGCCTGTGCTACTCTGAGGATGTTCTCATCCGTGATTTCTTTATCCAACAAGGCACGCCATCCGTCTGTACCAAAAATGATCTTGTTTGCTTCCACTTTTTTGAATTCTGTTTTTTGTTTTGTTTCCTTGATTTCTTTTGATTGAGCGGATTTTCAATGTCTGAAACTGGTCTTTTCTGTTTTTGGGTTAATCATCAATATTATGCTTCAGGTGTTTTCTTAAAGTTGTGTGCGTTACTTCGTCAGGATCGCAATTTTGTAAAACTGCCAATGCAGCGGCTGCACCACACGCTTCACCCGTGGCCGAAGCAGTGGGTTGAATGCGCAATGCAGCGTGTCCTTCGCGTGTGGCACCTATGCATCTGCCTGCCACCATGAGGTTTTTCGAATCCTTTACCCTTAAAGAGCGCAATGGAATATCGTACCATGCTCCTTCTTCAAGGTGGCGGTACCGGCACCAT
>CAYMLS010000631.1:0-1918 GCA_964390665.1 uncultured Bacteroidales bacterium
ACACCTTCACATCGTTTACAGCTTCCTACGATGGTTTTGTCAACAATGAAAACCAGGGCGTACTATCAGGAACCTTAAGTTTTTCGGGTAATGCAACAACCGCTGTCAATACAGGAACCTATACACTTATCCCACAGGGACATACAAGCAACAACTATGATATTACCTTTGTAAACGGACAATTGGAAATAACTCCCGCAGCGCTTACCATTACTGCAGAAAACAAAAGCAAGGTTTATGATGGCAATGCTTTCACTGCTTTTACGCTATCATATCAGGGGTTTGTGCCAGGTGAGAATCAGGAAGTGCTTTCAGGTTCACCCTTATTCTCGGGCAACGCTACCACGTCTGTTGATGCAGGCACCTATACTATCATTCCGGATGGGCTGTCCAGCAATAATTACGACATTACATTTATAAACGGACAACTTACCATTGTTCCCGCCTCTCTTACCATAACCGCTGATAATCAATCAAAAATATATGATGGACAGGTTTTTGAAAATTTCACTGTTTCTTACGATGGGTTTGTAAACGAAGAGAACCCAAATATTTTAAGCGGCACGCTCAACTTTTCAGGCCCCGCCACCACTGCCATCAATGCAGGAACCTACACAGTGAACCCCGGTGGACTGACAAGTAATAATTACGACATTAGTTTTGCAAGCGGCGAATTGGCGATAACACCTGCTGAACTTATCATTACCGCAGAAAACAAAACTTCTGTTTATACAGGAGCAGTTTTTGATGATTTCACAGTTTCCTACGAAGGATTTGCCGGTGGAGAAACTGCCGCTGTGCTAAACGGATCACTTATTTTCTCAGGAAGTGCATCCACTGCCATTAATGTGGGAATGTATAACATTGTACCTGGTGGACTTTCAAGCAGTAATTACAATATTATTTTCAATGAGGGGCAACTGGAGATCACTCCTGCCTCACTGGTAATTTCGGCAGATAACAAATCCATGGTATACAACAGTAATACATTCACCGCTTTTACGGTATCATATTCCGGATTTGTAAGCGGTGAAAATGCCTCCAACCTTTCAGGTAACCTGACATTTACAGGCACTGCTACAACGGCAGTAAACACAGGACAATATGAAATCATTCCCGGTGGAAACACAAGCAGCAACTACAACATAACCTATTCAAATGGTATGCTTACCATCACCAAAGCCGATATGACCATTATAGCCAATGATATTGAAAAAACCATCGGGATCGTTTATACTTTTTCAGGAAATGAATTCTCTACTTCTGGTTTATTTGGGAACGATGAAGTATCATCGGCTCAACTTTCAAGTGAAGGTGCAGATGAAGATGCTGACCTGGGAGAGTATCCCATTCTTATATCAGAAGCCTCCGGCAACGGTCTCAGCAATTATAACATCACATACACCGAGGGAACCATGACTGTTAGTGATAAAATGGAACTGACACTGGAAGGCATCATTGCAGAAAATAAAGTTTACGACGGCAATAATATTGCTTCCGTACAAAACTACGGCACACTTTCAGGTATAGAAAACGGTGATGTGGTTGGTTTCGACAGTTCACAGGCATCAGCTACTTTTACCAATAAAAATGCGGGTAACAACAAAACGGTCACTATCGCAAATATCGCACTCACAGGGGCTGATGCTGCCAGGTATTTCATCAACCAACAAATAACCACGGCAAACATTGATCAGCGCCCACTTGAACTTAACAACTTCATTGCTGCCGACAAACCCTATGACGGAACAACCAGCGTGAATGGAGATTCTTTTAACGATAATCGTTTGGAGGGAGATGCAATCATTTTTTCATGGGATGCTGATTTTGAATCACCCAATGCAGGAAATGATAAATCTGTCAACTTTACAAATATTACCTTGTCTGGTGGATCCGATCAACAAAATTATCAACTAAC
>CAYMLS010000632.1:0-1916 GCA_964390665.1 uncultured Bacteroidales bacterium
TTTACGTCATGAACTGCACCCCGCCCCGGCCCTTTCAACGGTGGATTATGACGTGTCCCGAACTCCCCAACGTGCCATATTGTAACACATTTGTGCGTTATGCTAAAAAGAACCCACGAATATGACAAATTATAAAATACATAGATTCCCTGATTCTCGGATTGCTACCATTGATGTTTCTGATATTGGAAAACAGAAACATCATATTACCGGCTTAATTGAAGTTGACGTGACATTGAGTAGAAAGAAAATTAGAGAATATAATAAAACACATTCTAATAAAATTTCTTTTAATGCCTGGCTAATAAGTGTGATTAGTTCATCTATAAAGCAATATGAAACATCAGGATCATACTTGATTGGAAAAAATAAAGTGATAATTTTTGATGATGTAAATGTATCTTTCATCGTAGAAAAAGATATTAAGGGTACAAAGGTGCCTATTCCATTGATTATAGAAAAAGCCAATGAAGCAAGTATTGAATCTATAACAAGACAAATTATTGAGGCAAAAAATAAGGAGTTTACTGAAAAAGAAATTGTACTTCAGAAAAAAACTGAAAAATATGAACGGATTTACTATTTGCTTCCAAGGTTTCTTAGAAGATATGTTTGGAAATTTATATTAAAACACCCTAAAGTTGCTTATAAGAAAATGGGGAATTTAGCATTTACTGCAATTGGAATGATGGGAAAGGTAAATGGTTGGTTTATTCCTATTTCAGTACACCCTATTTGTTTTGGTATAAGTTCGATAATGAAAAAGCCGTCAGTTATTGATGATAGAATTGAGATAAGAGAAATATTAAATATGTCAATTCTTATGGACCATGATGTGATAGATGGAGCACCAATGGCACGTTTGATAAGCGATTTAACGAAAAATATTGAAAATGGACTGAACATATAAAAGCACGAACGCACACACATGCAATATACGTAAGCCAAGAGATTATGGAAAAATAAAACTTATATACATTTACTTAAAAAAAAGACATATGGATATCTTTGAACATAATCGGGAAAGTTGGAACGAATTGACAACTTTACACGCAGAATCCAGATTTTATGATGTTGACAGTTTTAAAAAAGGAAAAACTTCATTAAATCATATTGAAATAGACGAATTAGGAGACATCAAAGGAAAGAAACTGCTTCATCTTCAGTGTCACTTTGGAATGGACACTTTATCACTTGCCAGACAGGGAGCAGAAGTATTTGGAGTTGATATTTCAGACACTTCGATTCAGAAAGCCATTGAATTGTCAAATGAATTGAAAGTTGCAGCAAAATTTGTTCGTTCAAATGTCTACGACATTGAGAATATTTTAGACGAAACTTTTGACATAATATACACATCTTATGGTGCAATTAACTGGTTGAATGACCTTGACAAGTGGGCGAAAATTATAAATCGCTTCCTGAAACCAAATGGAATATTTTACATGGTGGAATTTCATCCATTTATTTACACACTAAATGATAATTTTGAAATTACTGAAAGTTATTTCAAGTCAGAACCACTTGAGACAGTAGTTGAGAATTCTTATACTGACAAATCTGAAGTATCTGATAAAAACTTAAAACATATTGAATGGCATCATAGTTTAAGCGAAGTTCTAAATAACTTAATCACAAATGGATTGAAAATTGAATTTCTTAACGAATTCCCATATCAGGTTTACAACTGTTTTCCTAACTTGATTGAAAGAGAAAAGGGAAAGTGGGTTTCTGAAAAATATGGAGATAAAATTCCTCATATGTATTCTGTAAAGGCAATGAAAATTTAGAAACTACAGTTTGCTACAATGTATGAGTCCACTCTGAAAAAGTATATTGTCCTCAAATTACACGAAGGGACACTAATTATAATGCCTGATATTCAGATAAATAAAAACATGGTAATTGCACGAATT
>CAYMLS010000633.1:0-1901 GCA_964390665.1 uncultured Bacteroidales bacterium
AGGCCGTGGGGGTGGGAAATGTTGTTTTGATGATGATTTTCCACTCCCGTTTTTTCTCCCTGATGAAAATTATTTTTATGATGACAAACATATGAAAAAAATCTAATAACTTCCCCCTCCTCAATACTAAATAATTGTTAAATGCTTCATTGTTCTGATTTAACGCCTTTGTTTTGAGATGTTTACATCAGAAAACTCAGGCAAAAACATATTAAAAATCATCTCATCCTTCAGGTATTCAACCGGAATAACACCTTTTATAAAACCCAACCGGTCAATAAGCAGCAGTTCTCCATCAAATTGATTGCTCTGGCCGGAATAAAGTGGTTCGTTGAACCATTCAACTTTTGCGGGATTGATCTTTTCCAGCAATGGAATTAGAAAATGCTTGTTTGAATCGTGTGAAAGAATGATGAAATTTTTATTTTTTGTTGCCTTTGGTATGATTCTTTTGAGATAGTGAATATTGCATGCGAACTGACAATAGTGAAGTCAAGTATAGTGTATTGTTTAAGTGCTAATCATTATTGATTAATCTGGAAATCTTTTCAGGAATATTACCTTTAACGATATCATAACCAGACTCAGGATCAAATTCCAAACCATAAATAATTCCATTTTCAAAATCTATTGAAGGGCTAACCAATAACTTATTTACCTCCAGATAACAAACTTTTCTGCCTTGCCAAGTATAAACCTCAAATCCGGTATTAATTAAGGGTTGATTTTTTTGATCGCTAAAATAATCAACCAATGCACTTAAAGGTAAGTTGAGTCTGTAAAGAAAAATATGGTTTTCTGACACAAGGACACTACCGTAAAAGAACTCCGACTCGAATTCGGGATTAATTTCCCCTTCCTTGAATTTTGGTTCGATGTAATCCTCTTCTGTTTGAACAATTAATTCATACTCACCATCAATGTTGGTAATAATAAAGTAAGGAAAGTATTTCAGGGCTGAGACAAATCTTGTTTGAGATTTGTTAATCCTTGTAGTAGTTAAGTAGGCGTATCCAATTAAATCTTCGGCCATTGTATAACTTAGAGCAGGAATATAATCGGTTTTTTTTTCTATTTCCCCTTTTGAATTAAGAAAAACGAAAAATCCATTATGCATTCTATTGCTGGAATAATCATTAAATATCCAATTTTCACCAATGTTAAAAACGTTTTCATTCTGGTTTATTATTGCTGGATCAAAGACTTCTATTACTTTTCTGTTGTTACCAATTCTTTCACCGTTAAATAACAAATCAGGATTGATCCAAAATGAAGATTCAGGAGTATTACGCATTAGTATCGAATCTCCTGAAATATGTCCTGAAAAATTAGCCTGAAACATTTCTCCAGGTCCACGCCCCCTTCGGATGAAATGCTTTGTTTGGGAATCATGCGTCCGCACTATTTGAATAAGTTGATCATGACAATTATTATTTATTACTAAATAACCATTGTGAAATACCAGGTTTTCAGGACATATTTCATCAAAACCAGGCATTGAACTCAACTCTACGGAATCGCTAACAGGAAACTCACCTGAAAGAATCAATCTCTGATTTGAATCTTTGTTACATGATGAAAAAGAGAACAAAAAAAGCAGAGCAATATTAAAGGAATTAATTTTCATATCAAGTTGTTTTAAATGTAAAAAAGGACAAATTCACCTTATACTATAGGTGAAACTGTCCTTAATAATCATACTAGCAAGAATCAGTCGAAATGACAGGTTCCAGGGTCACTTTTATTAATACCAGTTACTCGTTGACAATCTCCACAGCGCCAAAACTCACCAACATAGGGCATTGGCGTATAAGTACTGTAACAGGTAGCAGTATTTCCTCCACCCCCTTCATGATCAGATTCATCAATGATAACCGTAGGATCTCCGGCCAACACATTAT
>CAYMLS010000634.1:0-1895 GCA_964390665.1 uncultured Bacteroidales bacterium
TGGTTCCCTTTATTTTTTCTCCGATCGTAAAATATATATCCCATCAATAAGATAGCACTTACGGCAGTTACCCAGATCATCCCTGATTTTAACCTTTCGTTGTTTTCTCCGAAATAGCCGATGAGTATGGCAAGGGGCGTGATACCTGTTAGTGTGGCAGTAATGAATCTCCAGTATTTCATTTTCAACATACCACTTACCACGCTTATTCCATCATTGGAAAGCAATGGGGATAACCGGAAAATAACAACTGCCCAGAAACCGTATCTTTCAACATAAAAACTGATTTGTTTCTCTTTCTTTTCACCGATCCATTTTTTCAGGGTAAACTGATTTAAATATTGGCCCAGAATAAAACCCACGGAAGCAGCACAAAAAATAGCCACAATGGAAATGACTGCTCCCCAATAGGGGCCATACGCCAAAACTGCCACAACCATAAGAACAGGTGATGGAATTATAAACAGAAACATTTGGAGAATCATAGCCAAGATAATGAATAGTGGACCCCAGAATCCGATCTGACCCACCCATTCTGATATTCGTTGCTCGTTTTCACTGGTTAATATCCGAAACGCTTCATTGATCCATTGCTGAAACGGGGAGATAAAAATGTAGGTTAATATCAGTCCTGCGAGTAAACTTAGACTCAGGATTTGGGGCCATTTGCTTTGCTTCACTTTGTTGTTCTTGTTCATGAGTACAAATTTCGCTAAAAAGTATTTAGTGTTGGCAAGAAAAATCATGATTCCATCGCCTGCTTTGTACTTGAAGTTTTTTGGGTTGTATTGGTGGTATTGACAATGGTTTGGTTTACCCCGGACATCTTTATTTGTTGTTATAAAAACAAAAAAAACAGAACCCAACATCGTTATCTTACGAATAACAAACAAATGGAGAATTATCCCCTGAATAAAAAGTATTTTCCAATAGAAAACACTTGGTTAAATCAGGTTGATTCCTTGTTTTATCGATGGTTTTATAGTCATAGTTTTGGGGTATGAAAAAATCAGGTAATTCAAAGAATATTTACTCCTTAAAAACTTCGGATATGAAAATCAACTTAAAAGTTCCTAAACTATTGATTCTGTGTTTCTTTACGGTGTTGTTGTCTTGCAACAAAGATACAGATACCCCCGTAAACGATCCAGAGGAGAATCAGTTGGGAGATATCACGGTGAATAACAATGCAGAATCTTTAAATGGAAGAATCACCAACAGAAATGAGTTGGTTCCTGTTAACCGGGATTGGCAAAGTGCACTCAAAAATGCTTCATCTGATGATGTTGACTACACAGAGAATTTTGCTTTTACTTTAAAGGCTGATGTAGATCCCCCTTCAAATTTAGGAACCACACTGATGGCAACCCATGTAGACATTCATGATAACTATGCATTTGTTTCTTACAATGTGCAGGGTGCAGAATACGGTGGGGCCATCGAAGTATTTGATGTAAGCGATATCGATGATCCACAAATTATTTCCCAGGCAATTTTCCCTACTGCCGACATCAATTCAGTGGTTTACGATAATCAGAAGCTTTATTTTTCAGGAGCTTTGGAAGAGTTTGAAACCATGGATTACGATGGACCTGCATTTTTGGGTACCCTCAATCTGAATTCGCAAATGCAGATCACCCTTTTTGGTATTATTATCGTTGATGTGAAGTCCTATTCCTCGAACAGTGTTCTCACTACTTCTGATAAAATTTTTATTACCAGCGGTGATCAGGGAAGCCTCACTGTTTTTGATAAAACACTAAACCAACTTTCTGTTACCGATATATACGATGCGCGCTCTGTATATACCAATACTGACCATGCTTTCGTTTTATCAGGGCAGCCCGGAACGGTAACCGCTTTTGATCTGAGTACACTTGATCAGACAGCAACTT
>CAYMLS010000635.1:0-1892 GCA_964390665.1 uncultured Bacteroidales bacterium
CAGAAACGATATTAAACAAACGCTTGAAGGTATTTATACCTTCGGGCTTTGCTTTAATGGACGAAGCCACTTTAAAAGCTCGTTACCCGATTGAAGGGAGGCGACCAACAGAAGTTTACACCAATGAAGAAGGAACAATTAACATTGCATTTAATCATACGCAAACAAAAGGAGGTATTGCAGACCTTCCGCAGTTTAAGCAGGTTTTTGAAAGGCAGTTTAACCAACCTGGTATAAACTTCAAGAATAGTGAATTGAAGCCAATAAACGGAACTGATTTTATAGTGCTTGAATTTATTACACCTTCTCCCGATGGAGAGGTTTACAACCGAATGTTTATAACGAGTTTGGAAAACCGTTTACTAATGGGGACTTTTAATTGTACGGTAAGCCATTTGCAAGAATGGCAACCAATAGCTGATAAAATAGTAAACTCATTAGAAGTTTTGAATTAACAAAAAAGCCCGATGCTCGGGCTTTTTCTTTATCTATTTTTCCATAACTCAGGATTACGGCTTGTATGCAAAACAGCTGAAACGATTACGGTTTTATTTTTTTCTTCAATAGTAAAATGAACCATAAACGGGAACACATTTAAAACGGCAGTTCTTACGCTGTTGTAACGGATATTTGAAGCTTTAGGGTTTTGCCTGATAAAATGAACTTTTTCACGGACTTCTGCAGTAAACCTTTTGCCAAGTCCAATCTGTCGTTTATTGTACCACTTGGCAGCTTCTCTGATATCTTCTTTTGCAAGAGGTAGGATTATGGATTTATACATTACAGTTCTTTTTCAATATTGTCCATCGCAGAATCAAAGTCCATTGCAGAACCAGGATTTTTCTTGTAATCATCAAGGCGCTGCCTTACCAAATCTTTGTGCCATTCCGGAATATCGATATCTTCCCTTTCAATATCCTTGTATTTGTTTTTAAGGTCGTTCCATTCATTAATTGGAATGAATACGCCAGTTGTTTGCCCTTTGCTGTCTGATATATATTGTAAGTTCATAATCGTTTAAATTTAAGATGTGTATGCTTGTTGTGTTTTGTAATCCCTGATTACAGAATCAATAATAGAGAACAGGTGTACTTTAAAATCAGGCTTCATATCCTGAATCTCTTGCAGCCTTTTTAATGTTTGCTTATCAAATGAGGAATTAATGCCTTCCCCCACCAAATTATCTAATGACACCCCGAAAGCATCCGCTATTTTTTTAGCAGCATCCACGGAAGGGATGGCAATGCCCCTTTCATATTTACTAATCATCTCACGGGATACACTGCTTTGATTAGCTAAATCGGTCTGCGACCAATTTTTTTCTTTTCTAAGGTTCGTTATAATAACCGCTATTTTGTCCATATAATCCTATTTTGAGTCTTATAATGCTGTGCAATTGCAAATATACGGAATTATAAGACGATATTAAAAACAATAATCTTTTGTTTGTTTGGGATTATAATCTATATTTGCGTCTAATAGTTTCAAAATAAAATTTTTAAACTTTTTTCATCATGGAAATAAACGATATAAAAGAAAGGCTGAAAATAGAAAAAGTACTTGACCATTAGGGTTTACAATCCAACCGAAACCAAATACTCAAATGCCCCCTCCATGAAGAATAAGAACCTGGTTTTAAAAAATACCCAAATACAAACACCTTCAATTGTATTGGTTTAAATCGCCCGGATACCTCCAATCCTCCGGCACCTGCCATTTGCCAGACAACCCGATCAGAATTTATTATCTTTACCCCAATAATTTTCGTTCTTTGATAATCCCACTTGAATTGGAATTTTCCCAGAGCTACAACCGCTACAGTTATGTTTGGAACAATCCGCTGAGGTATACAGATCCCAGTGGGTATATGACAAATCCGGTACATCATGGCG
>CAYMLS010000636.1:0-1888 GCA_964390665.1 uncultured Bacteroidales bacterium
TTACGGAGAAATGGGATTGAATTGATAGATATCTTAGCACGGTTAAAATCAGAAGTTTCAGCGCTAAATATCTTTCAGCAATTAATTTCTGAGAATCCCAAAGTTGATTTAGAGTAAAACAAATTTTACGCAATCTTCTATAGTTTATTTAAACACTACGAAAAACAAATGATTGGGATAGTTTGAGAACTAATAAATAGAATGTATAAAAAATTAACCTAAAGCTTATGCCGATTCAATTCAAGAAAATCTCTAACCTGCCCGACCTTATCAACTCCCAAGGCGGAATTTTTGAAATCGTTGAAGGAACATACCCCCTAAACAATCCAAGGCATGATTTCCAGGTAGCCATGTATCTAAAGGGCTGGATAAATGAGCGTCAAAATAAAATATATGCAAGAGTAAATCCAAAAGCCCTTGAACTTTACTTCCAGAGTCGAATTACGCTGAAAGAGCTGTTTTTGCTGAGAACGGATGAGCCTTTCATTATTGAACCTTCACCAAGTCAGGGTGGTGGAAGAGGACAGGAAAAGGTTTTTGCGGATCAGGAATTCCGGGATACAGTTTTATCTACACTGCAATGTGGTGAAGATTATTATCATCAACTTTCGGAGGGGATGCGAATAGAGAACCCAATGGATAAGGTAATGCCTGTTTTGAAGGAACGATTCCCTTTTAATGGGCTGAGGAGGCAAGTCTGATTTGGTTTCAAAAAAGAAGCTTAATTCATTATTAAAAACATTGTGAAAGACTTAAAACGAAAACGCTATGCCTGTTAAATTTAAAAATGCAGACGAGATAAAGGATATTATAAATGAAGAAGGAACGTATTTATCTCTAAAAGTAAATATTGATGAAGAACATGACAGCACAAATGAGCGATTATATATTATGGCTGTCTGGTCTGAAAGAAACCACAAAATCTATTGCAAAATCAACGAATTTGCTCTTCAACTTTTTTTCCAGGGAAGAATTTCTGTGAAAGAATTGTTCCTTTTACGAATAGATGAACCATACATTATTGAAAAGGGAGGAAATAAAGACAGAGACAATCAATCAGAGGTTTACTATGATGAAGAATTACAATACAATGTAATCGATAAAATTAAGGTCGGTGATTCTCACTATTATTCTATCCCGGTAAGTTTGAGATTAACAAACCCTTTATTAGAGGAACTTCCAAAGCTAAAAAAAGAATACAACAATAGTTTCGAAGCATTTTATACCGGGCGAATGCATGGCAAACAATGGCTTGACAAATATTCGAATAAGAGATGAAAACTACATGAATACAAATTGTTTATTTTAGTTTAAAAAAAGATATCGAAATATATGTGTTACAATACAAATACAAGACTTTGGGAATCAGCAGAGGAGAATTTTTTCCGGGAAAAAATGATTGTCCCGCAACTTCAGATTGGAGGTACTTGTGTTTCCACTGCCTTATCTATGCTCACAGGAGTCACTCCAGAAGATATTAGAACTGTAGGAATCAATACCCAGAACCCGGTATCCTGGTCATTAGCTCTTATTCCTTACGGTATGAAGCTAGCCTATTGCCCGGTTGATGTCAGAAGGCTTAAGTTTTATATGGAAGAGCTTATTGGGTATGATGACTTATTCCTGCTTTGTTATTATAGTTTAAACGATCCCAGCGAAACAATTCTGAATGACCCGGATAATATGGGTTGGATTGTAGGCTCACATGTAGTTATTTTACAACGTGACCAAATTATTGACTCATCTATAGGTGCAATTATTCAAGCTAGGCAACATGATTGCAATAATGCATATACTAAAAGGCTATTTAGGGTTGTGCCAAAGGATCATAAGAGGGGGTTGTAGACATAAAACAATCCTAACCCACAAAGAAATAGATGATTAGCTT
>CAYMLS010000637.1:0-1879 GCA_964390665.1 uncultured Bacteroidales bacterium
TCCGGGACGAAGTCCCAACTCACTTCAACCCAGCGGCAACGCCCTGGGTTAAAGGCATATCGAGGAAACCAAACGCCCTGCAAGGGCAGGTGAAAAATGGGAAATAAAACATTCAATTTGTAAAATCACGAATTAAACATTCCTACGGGAAGAAGAACCAGAACTACATATTCCGGTGATACTGGGATATAAAAGCAGGGTTTCTGAAATTTTGAATAAGAAACGTAAATTGACGCTGGAGATGATACGTCGCTTGCACGAAAAGTTAAATATTCCTTACGAAACTTTGATTGCAGATTATTAATCTTTTGCCAAACGCCATACGCCAAAGGTCAACTGCCAAAGCCCAAATGCCATTGAAAATCCCTGAAAATTTCGTACATTTGAGAAAAAAGAAGTATGATTATCGAGCAAACACCAAACGAAATTATTTTTAGGTTTCCAAAGGACATGAACCTGGATGACCTTCAGGATATGGCGGATTTGTTTGAATACAAAGAGCTGAGCAAAAAGGCAAAAACATCACAAAAGGATGTTGATGATTTAGTCAAATCCATTAAGAAAGGTCGTTGGAATAGAACCAAACAACAACTCAATGAATAATGAGAATTGTAGTTGATACGAATATTGTGTTTAGTGCAATTCTCAATACGAATAGTAAGATTGCAATAATCCTGCTTACCCCCAAAAGAAGACTTAATTTCTACTCAACAGAACAACTGATTAGGGAGATAGAAGCGCATAAAGAAAGAATCCGGAAAATTTCGAACTATTCGGATTATGAGTTGGGTCGGATTATAAAATTGATTACCAGTAAAATAAGATTTATAAATCTTCGGCTTATTCCAAAAGAATCCTATCAACTTGCTGAATCATTGACCAATGATGTTGACATTGATGATACTGAATTTGTTGCTTTGACAAATCATATCAAAGGAAAGTTATGGAGCGGAGATAAAGAATTGAAAAAAGGATTGGCCAAAAAAGGATGGAGTCAGTTTATCACTACTGAAGAACTTTTCCAAAGGATAACCAGGCGAAAAAGGTAAATGCTGGCGTTGAGGGTGAGGACTTTCCAGCTTCCGGAGGAACTGGAAACGTCCGGATTATACGCTAACAGTGTTGCAGAAGGAGATTAATTTTTTTTGCAGATATTTTTTTCAAAGCGGGTTACATCGAAGCATGGGGGAGGGGTATTGCAAAAATACTGTTAGGCTGCCAGAAGCCCAATTTACCTGAACCAATTATTGAAGAGTCGTACGGAGGAGTGCAAATTACCTTCTTTAAAAGTAAGGAAAAAGGTAAGGTAAAAAGTAAGGAAAAAATACCGGAAGCAATCAGAACAAACCCACATATAACAACCTTTGGGTTAATGGAAGCAACCGGCTTAACGGCAAGTGGAGTTGAAAAGAACATAAGAATTCTTAAACAGCAAGGTGTATTACAGAGGATGGGAAGCAGAAAATCGGGCTATTGGAAATTTACCGGGAAATGAGATAAAGGTTTTGCCAACTGCCAAAAGCTACAGACCAATAGCAAAAACATATCACTTACAACTAATATCAATGGACTTCACCCTAAAAACCTACCGTCAACTCTTAGAAAGCCTGCAAACCGCCGGCTTTTCTTTTATCACCTTTGCGGAATACCTTGAGAATGAAGAATGAAGAATTATGGAACAACAAACCAGGAACATTGAACAACCATGGACTTGGCGAAATGGGGAGAAGGGAAACAAGGACCAAGGAACATTTACCCTGTGGAATTCACGAAGTGATTATTCCAACAGGGAGGAACATTTACCCTGTGGAATTCACGAAGTGATTATTCCAACAGGGAGGAACATTTACCCTGTGGAATTCACGAAGTGATTATTCCA
>CAYMLS010000638.1:0-1879 GCA_964390665.1 uncultured Bacteroidales bacterium
GGGATAACCAAGTCGCTGCTGGGTGGGTTTAACGATGGTACACTCCACTATTTTACGCGCTGGGCAATGAATCACGACAGACTTATCGCAAATATCCATGGCTTCAACCATGGATATGTCTGTTATTCGCGAGTCGTTTTCCAATTTGCTGCGCGCAGCGGTTATACTGGGTTTTGAAGATGATAAATTCATTGAATCGGTCAGGAAGGCAGTACCGCGTTTGTATCCGTTTCACATAGGGCAGATGGGTCAATTGCAGGAATGGTATCAAGACTGGGATCGTCCTGAAGACACGCACCGGCACATTTCTCATCTGTATAGTCTTTATCCCGGCAGTCAAATATCGCCTGAATTCACCCCTGACCTGACCAAAGCCAGTGTACAAACCCTGATCCATCGGGGTGATGTCAGCACCGGTTGGTCGATGGCATGGAAAGTAAACTGGTGGGCCAGACTAAAAGAAGGCAATCGCGCTTTAGAAATCCTGAAAGGAGGTATTCAACCAAAGAATGACAACAGCCGGGAGGCAACGTATGGTAATCTTTTCTCAACAGCTCACGGGCACTTCCAGATAGATGGCACTTTGGGAGCACCAGCAGGAATCGCCGAACTCCTTTTGCAAAGTCATGCCGGATACATCCATCTGTTGCCCGCGCTACCTGATGAATGGGAATCAGGAAGCATCAGCGGTTTGGTGGCAAGAGGTGGTTTTGTTGTGGATATGGTCTGGAACAATGGAAAACTACAATCGTTAACCATTCATTCAAAAATTGGTGGCAACTGCCGGATTTCAGGCATCCATGATCTGATCTCTGAGGAGACCCAACTGGCCATCGCAAGAGGTTTTAATCCGAATCCTTTGTTGCAGCAGCCTGATTTGGTTCCCTGGATCAGTAATGCGGAAAACGAACGGGTTGAGATCAAAAGCGTTGCCGGAACAAAGTATGATTTTTCCACCGAGGCAGGCAAAACATATTATTTTAAAAGAAAGTAGCAGAAAAAGCATGAAGAAAACATTCTGAAAAATCCATTTTACAACGCAACCCACGAATTGGATCATTCAAACACGCTGTGGTATTTGTATTCTAAAAAAATAATATCAGGATGGATGCTGAATGCGTTATCGTTTGGTGTAGGCATATTCTTTGGGTGTTTTGCCAAAATACTTTTTAAAACTGGAAATAAAGTGCGATGGTGAGTTGAAACCCACTTCATAAGCCACTTCATTTACCCCCATATCATCGCGCAAAATCATCTCAGCCGCCTTTTTCAGTCTCACAATCCGTATAAAATCACTCGGGGATTTACCCGTAACCAATTTAAATTTTCTGAATAGCTGGCTACGGCTTACATTCAGTTTTTCACTGAGGGTAACAATGGAGAAATCGGGATCAGAATAATGACTTTCCATGATCTCTTCCACTTTTCCCAAAAACTTTGATTCTGTCTTGTTGCCCATACTTCCAGCCGCATGAATATTTTCCAGCAGATACTTTTCTTTCATGGCAGCCCGTTGTTTGAGCAAATTATGAACCACGGTTCTCAGATACCTGATTTCAAAAGGCTTCTCAACATAAGCATCCGCTCCCACTTCCAGACCATCCAGTTTATGGTCATCTGATACCAATACTGTAAGCAAGACAACCGGAATGTGGGTAGTAATGATATCCTCTTTTACTTTTGTGCAAAGTTGCAACCCTGACATTTTATCCATCATAATATCTGAAATGATGACATCCGGTATCAGTTCTCTTGCCATCTCATACCCATCATGCCCGTTGTTAGCACTGTAAACCTTGAAATCACCGGAGAACTGATTAACGAGGTATTGAGAGATTTCTATATTATCCTCAACGATCAGCATGATATCAGCACATCC
>CAYMLS010000639.1:0-1874 GCA_964390665.1 uncultured Bacteroidales bacterium
GTTCCAATGCCATTGGAAACATAAGCATGCATACCTCCAATTTTTTCATAACCATAACTTACAAGGTAAATAGCGCTGGTAATGTAGTTGAGCGGCCACAACTGCCCGTGGTGAGTGTGTCCCGATACCTGAAGATCCACGCCCGAAGCAGCCGCTTCTTTCAGTTCATAGGGTTGATGGTCCATCATCAGAACAGGAAGATTGTCGTTGATCTGCCGGAGCAATTCCGGAATATCTTTTCTCTCTTTGCCCGAAAACCGGGGCTTGTCTCTGTCTTCCCTTCCGGCGAGATAAAAACTATCATTGACTTTGATCACCGAATCGCGGAGCATGGTAAGGCCGTGATCTTTTAAATACTGATATGCATCTTCGGCTCCTCCAATGTATTCATGGTTGCCCATTACAGCATACACACCCATGGGAGCCCTGAGTCTTTTAAGTGTTTCGCCCGTATTTTCACGCAAAACGGGTGCAAGGTCTTCATCCAGCACATCCCCCGCAAGCAAAATAATATCAGGGTTTAACTGCTGTACCTTATTAACAATTTTACTTACCCTGCCATTTCCCATCAACGTCCCCAAATGGATATCTGAAACCAGAACAGCATTTAATGAATCTAAACCATTGGCAGGTTTGTTTATATGAATGTTGACTGTTTTTATCCGTGGATTGAGTGCATTGATGTGTCCTGCCACAATTGTGATGAAAACACCTGCCACAATGCCAAACATCAGATACAGTTTAAACGTTTCATAATGATTTCTTATAAACGAAGGATAAAAAGGTACAATGTAATTGATAAGTCTTACGAGGTCGACCACAAAAACCACGAGGAAAAAATAAAGCATGGCCGCCAGCCAAAAAGACCCGGTCCATACCAAAAAATCACTGAGTCCCGAAAGATAGATCCTTTCCATGAACCTGCCCAATGGGTATGTTGCTACCAGCGTCCAGAAAACCCATGGAAAAATAGTTTTCAGCATTCCCTCAGCGGGTAGTGCCTGCATGCCTTTGGCGAATATATAATAGTTTACAGAACCGTAAACGAATAAAACGATGGAATAAAAAATCAGGAACATTTTCTTTTGCATTTTTACCTTCCGGTAGTTTAAATAAGTTTGAATGAGAAATTCTTCATAAAGAATACACCACAAACATTTAAAAAGCCGATTTGTTTGCTTTGCCGATACACGAAAATATGATCGACAAATATCAGCGGAAACCGACTATTAAAAATATAAAAATAGAACCTGTCTGCCTTTTTGGTGCTGAACAAACCAACAGACAATAAGTTAAGACTGTAATGTGCGAATGATGATGAATACAAAAAACCGAATGAATTGCTTTTCAGCTTACAATAACAGTCATCTGCAAGTACCTGTTTTGAGAAGGCAATTACGAATTTAGAGCGAATGAATCAAACTATAATCCTTTAAAAATGACAGACAACAGCAAAATTTGCATCCTAACCGGTGCAACCAGCGGCATCGGAAGAGAAACAGCCAAAGCACTCGCAGAGAAAGGATACACCCTTGTTTTACCCATAAGAGATTCCTTGAAAGGCGATACACTGAAGGACGAGATTCTGGAAAAAACTCCCGAAGCAAATCTCGATTTCCGGCATTGCAACCTGGCATCCCTGGATTCCATCCGTGAGTTTTCTGCAGGTTTTTTGAAAGATTACGACCGTTTGGATTTGTTGATCAACAATGCAGGCATTTGGGAAAACAAAAGAAATGAATCCGAAGATGGTATTGAACGCAATTTTGCAGTGAATCATCTGGCCCCCTTCCTGCTCACACTTACTTTGCTCGATGTATTGAAGAACAGTGCCCCGGCAAGGATCGTCAATGTTTCCAGTGAAGCACACCGGC
>CAYMLS010000640.1:0-1873 GCA_964390665.1 uncultured Bacteroidales bacterium
TCTTTGTAGCAATAAAGACCCCCGAAAGATCAGAAAGGTACAGCGCACCGAAACCCGAACACCAAATACCAAACCCGGAGGGTTTGAATATGAATAACCCCGGGTGCAACCCGGGGATTAAGAGATCGCAGCAGCCCACCAACTCCGAAGGAGTTGAATATCCGGCTGCCCGTCGTCCAACGACTTCCAGCTCGTCTGACGACTAAAAAAAGCAGTACCACACCAATAACATCCCCCCTCACCACCCCTTCGGGACAATGTCCAAAACTCAAAAAAAACTTTGTTATCATTATTGCATTGAGTAAATTTGCTCATCCTATTGAGTAAATTGCAAAATATGTTTGAGCGGTCTGAACTACAGGTACTTAAAAAAAGGATAGAAGAAGCCCGAAAATTCATTCAGGTGGTAATGGGTCCCCGGCAGGTTGGAAAAACAACCATGATGAACCAACTTTTTCACCAGCTTTCAATACCAGGCATATTTGAATCTGCAGATGCTGTGGCAGCGGGTAATGCAACCTGGTTGGAGAAGATATGGGAAACAGCACGCCTTAAACAGAAAAACCATGCATTCAATGATTTTTTATTGATTATCGACGAGGTTCAAAAAATACCGAACTGGAGTGAAATAGTAAAAAAACTCTGGGATGAAGATACATGGAATCAAACCCCGATCAAAGTTGTCCTTTTGGGTTCTTCAAGACTTTTACTACAGCAAGGATTAACAGAATCTCTGGCCGGGCGATTCGAAACGATTTATCTGACACACTGGACTTACACCGAAATGGAACAGGCATTTAACTGGGATTTTAATAAATATACCTGGTTTGGGGGATATCCGGGTAGTGCAGGGTTAATCGATGATGAAGATCGCTGGAAAAGATACATCCGTGATTTCATTATTGAAACAAGTATCTCCAAAGATATCCTTATGCTCACACGAATAGATAAACCCGCTTTGTTAAAACAATTATTTGAATTGGGATGTATCTATTCAGGGAAAATATTATCGTTTACTAAATTACAGGGTCAATTGCAGGATGCTGGCAATACAACTACCCTGTCTCATTATTTGCAACTATTAGAAACAGCAGGTTTACTGGGAGGATTAGAAAAATATGCACACACTTCCATAAGAAAGCGATCAAGCAGTCCCAAATTTCAGGTTTTTAATAATGCATTACTTTCTTCACTGCAAACAAATACTTTTTCTGACGTTATGGATAATCCTGTTGAATGGGGCCGCATGGTGGAATCCGCTATAGGATCATATCTTATAAACCAGGCTGTAAGAGAGCAGTATTCAGTTTATTACTGGCGTGAAAGAAATGACGAAGTTGACTTTATTCTTGAAAGACAAGGAGTGGTTGTTGCCATTGAAGTGAAAAGCGGGTACTCAAAAATTAAAAAGGGAATGGATGCATTTAAAAAGAAGTTTAATCCCCAAAAGATGTATTTTATTGATAATAAAACACTATCATGGCATGACTTTTTGAAAATAAATCCGGTAGATTTATTTTAAGTTTTTTGCCGGTTTAGTATGAGCCTGAATAGAAAAGGCAAAGAGCCATTCGTTGATAGCCGGGCCCTTCTTCCTTATACTCTTATACCTCATTGGCAACCGCAAAGCCCGCCAGAAGCATTCAACTCGTCTGACGACTCAAAGTCGTATGACGAGTACAAAGGACTTTGTGCCCATTTGTGTTATAATTTGCGCTCATTTTTGGATAAATAATCCCGTCTAATGCCGGGACACGGTAACGAACGATCATAATGCCAGCGCTCCGCGCCTCCAGTTGGTGGTACATCATCGTTTTCTTTTAGCCCTGAACCCAACCGATACCATTTCCTAATATAAAATGATGCCACCCAA
>CAYMLS010000641.1:0-1871 GCA_964390665.1 uncultured Bacteroidales bacterium
TATACTTATGATGAACTATTGATGAAATATGAGACTGTATCTCGGTCAATTCATTGTACTGCCATTCCTGTGGAAATGTTTCGGAAGCTTTGGACCAGAAATTACTATTAGTAAAACAATCAAGACTTTCCACTTGTTGAGTGAAGTCGTATTCTTTATCTTTAAGAATGGGATAAAAGTAGTGTTTTTTATACAATTCTGTTTCAGCGGGGCCTATGATCCAGGGAGTTTTATTTCGTGAAATTGATAGCAGATCCATGAAGGAAAAGGCAAGTTCATGGTCGAGTAATAAGATATCCTGGCCGTTGCTCAACACATTTGGTTTCCCTGCCCCACGGTCGGCATTTGATATAAGCATATCAAACATAAATATCAATCGTGCCAGTTCGATAAGATTATCTTCCAATGGAAAATTTCGGTTCGGTAAAATGTTAAATCCTTCTTCGTAAACTGAACCAAAGTTGGGCCCAATACTTTGTTGTGCTGCCAGGAAACCATCCTTTCCCTTTAAAGTATTTACAAATGCCTGAGAGATATTGATCAAAACAGGCTCCACTACCTTTATTCCCAACTCAATAGCCATCCATGCCCCAAGAAATTCGCGACAAGAGCTTTTGGTTGTCATCCGGTTTGCGTTGTGAAATTTTAATATAAACTTCGATCTGTCACCTGTTTCTATATCCACACCCCTCACTGCCAGGGGCTGAGTTGTGCCTGTATCCAATATATCAAAACTCATAAGAGCTTCGATTTTGGGTAGGCGATAATCAGGGTTAGTGATTTTTTTAGAAGTCATCTAGATTGGTTTATTTTGAGGCATTTATATCTTCTAATATCTTATCCACATTTAAATTTAAAGCAATGTTTTGCATGAATTCAGGTAATCTGTTTCTTATTTCCATTACCTCAATTTCTTTTTTTATTTCAGCAAGATGTTTGTCTTTCTTCTTCCCCCTGGAATCAGCATATTTTTTGTATAACTCAAAATACTTACCAATGATCTGTTCCGGACTGTCTTCTGTTGGTTTTATACGAACATAGTTTTCAACAAAACCCCATAGCTTTTTAAACTCATTTGGTTTCTTAATTTCTCCAATCCTATCCCATATTGCCGGATCAGTGTCCCAATAGTAATTTTTCGCTTCTGTTTTCACTAAATTTACTGAAGTAGGGTTTCCTCTTTCTTCCAAAGGTTCCAGAATAAGAGATAAAGTTGTCCAAAAACCCAGAAAACTTAATGCCCAGGTACGCTTCGATTTAATATCTTTCTTTTTATGTCTATTTTTATCATATGTTTCATACTTTTCCTCTTCATCATGTTCATCGGAAACTAGGTTAGTGTCCGCTTGCTTACCTTCTACTTTAACTACTTCAACCGTTGTTTCTTTTATAAGACTGGCATCTCTTAAAAACTGCATGGCGAAGCGAAGATTGGTGTGGCAACGGGTTGCCCCTGAATCGGTCCGAATGATGTCTTCATATTTTAAACTATGATCAATTACCCGATGAACAAAACCGCTTATGATTTGGTGTAGTAAAAGATTTCCGGGATTTATTTCGTTATGGCGTAGAAAAAGAAACCCAAGTAAATAATATTGATAATCAATAGCCCTTATGTAGTCTTTAAATATGTAAGTTTCTGCATCATAGTTATCTTCCTTACTTATATTTCTGCTAAAACTTTCAACAATTTTTTCTGAAAAGTATTTGTTATCAAGTTGTGGGAGTTTTAATCTACCGCGTATATTTTGCAGGTGATTTTCCATTTCATATATCTGGCTTAAAATCCGGTGCTTCTCGCGGTTTAATATTTGCTCTTTCCTGAGTGACAACTTCTCAAGCTCAAACAGGGTGTTCATGTAATCCTGAAT
>CAYMLS010000642.1:0-1850 GCA_964390665.1 uncultured Bacteroidales bacterium
TATGATGCGATTATAAGTCATTTGTTTAGGGATGCCGCAAAGGGAGGGGGTGCATCATCTTACCCGGGAGTTCCAGATTGGGTAGACAAGACAAATACAGGTATTGGCGCTTTTATGGTGGGGAACAATACCAAGGAACAGTTAATTAACTATGCTGCCAGAACCGGGGACATTGGTAAAACTGGTGCAAAATATCTTAAAGTCGTTAGAGGTGCGGGAGTAGCAGGATCTGTGTTTGGCATGGGAGTTTCTGGGTATAATATTTACAATGACTATTCACAAGGAGGTATTGAAGCTGTATATGGCTGGGATATTGCAGATTTTGGTGCAGGTGCAGCTGGTTTAGGAGCTACAATCTTTTTAGTTTCGAATCCTGTCGGATGGGCTATTTCTGGTGGTGTAGCCATATATTTTACAGTAAGGCTAATACATGATGTTGCAACGGATGATTAACATGAAAAATTTATATTATAAAATATGGGTTGATGCGATAGTTTATGAAAAAACTAAACATGGACACATGCGAAATTGGAAACCTTACACACTTATTCCAATTTCAGTATTGCAAGGGATTAACTTATTAACCCTCTTTTTTTGGCTGAGTACCTTTAATGTAAAAGTTGATATTTTTTTAGACTTTGATTTATTTCCAGGTAAAATGCTTGATGGTTTTTTTTCGGCCTTTATTACCTTATTTTTTCCTTTCATTTTGCTAAACTGGTTATTAATATTTAGAGGTAAAAAGCATGAAAGTCTGATTGAGAAGTATGACTATAAAAAGGGAAAACTATACTTGATTTATTTTCTAGCAACAATAGGAATATTTATACTTCCAATTATAATTGGTAAATGGGTTTTATAGGCTAAAACTAAGTCACTTGAAGGGATTATAATGTACTTTGAGCAACAGTGGGTGAAGTTGCTGCAAATGGAGGGGGGGGTGCACCAGGATGGGCTTCTGATGCGAGCATTGGAGTAAACGCTTTTATGGTTGGAAATGGAGCTAAAACAGAATTGCTCGATTACGCAGTAAGAACTAATTATAAATCCGCACGTACAGCCAGTCAATTTAATAAATTAAGACCCACTCAACAAGTTTGGAGAACAACAAATACTCTAGGTAAAACAGGGGCGCAATATCTTAAATATGCGAAGGGATTAGGATATGTAGGAGCGGGACTAACAACGACATATTCAGCCTACAATGCAGGTTCTTACTATTATAACGGCGGGACTGACTGGCAAGTCGGCACAAAAGCTACACTTGACGTGATAATGACTGGTGTTGGTTTTTTTGGTCCGATTGGTTTTGGAATAAGTGCGACATATTTTATTGTCGATGCAGCTGGAGGTTTTGGTGATTTTGGAGAAATTAAACCTTAGAAAATGAAATTTTTAGAATATTTTTATTGTAAGTACTACAGTTTTCAAGTTAGAGTGGGGAATCGAGATGTTGCCCCATTTAGTTCAATGCTTATTATCGCATTTACTTTTATGTTATACTATTTTAGTATTTTCTTTTTGGGAATTCTTTTTGTGCCTAAAGGAGTGCTGAACATGGAGGTTTTTAAGTGGATATCTATTTTTCTGTTCTTTTTTCTAATAATTTGGTTTTACTTATTATTAGTTTATAAAGGAAAGTATAAAGGCATATTGAAAAAGTATGAGAAAGAGTTAAAAGGAAAGAAAAGGCTTGGTGCTATATTATTCCCATTAATAGCTTTCTTATTATTTAACCTTGGATGGATATTGAAAATGCTGCAAAATCAAGGACGATTTTAAATATCATAAAGCGAAAAGCCCGAGCAATCAGGCTTTTTTTATATCATTAAGCTTTGTAATTTGCTTTT
>CAYMLS010000643.1:0-1848 GCA_964390665.1 uncultured Bacteroidales bacterium
CACTCCACTCCGTTTCGTTCGGAATGACAACGATGCTTTTTGCAAGGAGGGGGGATTGGATACTCAACCTTTGACGGGCCCACTCTTAATGCCCACACCACCGGAAGCAAAGCGAGATTCCTCCCTCCACTCTGTTTCGTTCGGAATGGCAATGGTGACTTTTATCACCCCCTCCTCAATGGTTTGTCATTCCCACCGAAGGGAGAAATCTCCAATTTTTCATCATGGCCCGGTTCATCAAATTATTGACGGATAAAAAGAAAATGTTAAACAATCTTTTTTATGTTTTGTAAAATAAGAGGTTACTGTTTAAAATGTTAATTTTGATATTTGAAAAGCAGCATCGTTCGACAAAGCAAATGCTCTTTCTGACCGAACACATTTTTGTGCTGATGTTTTGGGTTTGCCTGATGAAGTTTAAAGATTTTGCTTTTTCTGGCATAAGTTTTCGAGAAAGTGTTTTTTGGTAGAAAAATACCTGATATAAAAATTGTTTTCGTATAAATATAAATACCTTAAAATTTTATGAGTGTTTTAGTTAACAAAGATTCAAGAGTGATCGTGCAGGGATTTACCGGTAGTGAAGGTACATTTCATGCCGGACAGATGGTGGATTACGGAACCCGTTTAGTGGGAGGTGTAACGCCAGGCAAAGGAGGGCAGAAGCATCTTGATCTGCCGGTTTTCGACCGTGTTGATCAGGCCGTAAAGCAGGCCGGCGCAAACGTGAGCGTTATTTTTGTTCCACCCCCATTTGCTGCCGATGCCATCATGGAAGCTGCTGATGCCGGTATCAAGGTAATTGTCTGCATTACCGAGGGGATTCCTGTGAGGGATATGACCATGGTGAAAGAATATTTGCAGGACAAGGAATCACGTTTGATTGGTCCTAACTGCCCCGGAGTGATCACGCCGGGAGAATGCAAAGTGGGTATCATGCCCGGATTTATTCATAAACCCGGCAGCATTGGTATTGTGTCCCGTTCCGGAACCCTGACCTATGAAGCGGTCGACCAGGTTACCAAAGCAGGCATGGGGCAGTCTACATGCATAGGCATTGGTGGGGATCCGATCGTGGGAACCACCACCAAAGATGCTGTTGAACTGCTGATGAACGACCCGCAAACGGAAGGCATTATCATGATCGGTGAGATCGGTGGAAGCATGGAGGCCGAAGCCGCCTATTACATTCGCGATTTTGGTACCAAACCGGTTGTTGGTTTCATTGCGGGTGCTACTGCGCCTAAGGGACGAACCATGGGACATGCCGGTGCCATCATAGGAGGTAAGGATGACACTGCCGAGGCAAAAAAAGAAATCCTGACCCAATGTGGGGTTACGTATGTAGATTCCCCTGCAGAAATCGGCATCACCATGAAAAAAGTGTTGAATAAATAAATCGTAGTGTGATGAAAATATCAATTGCTGTCTCGTTTACCTGGGGCAGCAATTGACGTTTTTATGCATTTCTTTACTACAGAAATTTACGCGGATTCATCCCTGTTGAGGGTGAAAACACAGAACATCATTCAAAAATTCAGTGCCTGTAATGAACCACGAAACCATCATTCAAAAAACCATCGGTTTTGTAAAAGAAACACTGGCAGATGCAGAAGGTGGGCATGATTGGTGGCATATTTATCGTGTATGGAAACTTGCAAAGCACATTGCAAAACATGAGAATGTTGATATGTTTGTGGTGGAACTGGGTGCATTGCTGCACGATATTGCTGATGCAAAATTTCATGATGGTGATGAAACAAAAGGCCCGCAAAAAGCGGGAGAATTTTTGAATTCTATAGGTGTTGATGATGAAACTATCCAGCACATAAAAAACATGATCTCCAA
>CAYMLS010000644.1:0-1846 GCA_964390665.1 uncultured Bacteroidales bacterium
TACCCACATTTCATTTTGGGCAGCAATTGGCGTTTTCTTGCAAGCACTAACTAAAGACTGATTAATTTACAATAAATAAGAATAAATTACATTACCTTGGATTGATTTCTGTATAATCTCAATATGTGCGTGCAAAATGGCATTTGAAAGCTTAACCGATGATAGAATCGATGATTTAATTAAGTGCCCTAAGCGTCTGGAAAACCCGCAGGCAAGAAGCAAAAATAAAGCGGGACACGAACAAATAAATTACCGCGCCAGGGCTATTGACAATTCGGGATATTTGTTTGAAATATACAAACGCCAAAATCTCAGGGAAGGAATGGAAGACGATTTTTCCTGCGGTATTAGCTGGATTGCTCCAAATGGCGAAACCCTAACATTGAAAAGGTATAACGGACCAAGCCACAATCATCCTAACCATTTGGAAAAAGAAGAACTGGGTTATAATTGTCATATTCATATTGCCACAGAGAAATATATAAAATCCAACAGAAAAACCGAAGGATTTGCTGAAATAACCAACAAATACAATACAATTGAAGGAGCATTGCATTGCCTGGTCAAAGATTGTAATATTTCAGGTATTTCAACAAACCCTGACAATACTAACCAGACAAAACTATTTGAATAATGAACCTCGATATTAACAAATTGCAGGAGTCCCTTTGCTCTCTGATGTGTGCAGAGGTAAATGTAAGGAAAAAAAATGGAAAGTTACTGGCCATCGAAACACCTTTTTTCTTTGCAGATGGAGATCCTTATCAGATTTATATCAGAGAATTGCCAGGTGGCATTCTCAGATTAACCGACATGGGACATACTTTGATGCATCTAAGTTATGAAAATGACATCGACAAATTCAGAGAAGGAACCAGAGGCAAACTCTTTGACCAGATTAAAGCAGAAACCTTCATTGAGGAAGATGATGGCGCATTTTTTATTGATACCCCTTCTGACAATTTAGGAATTAATGTCTTTCGATTTGGGCAGGCACTTACAAAGATAAATGATCTGACTTTTCTAAATAGGGCAAGAGCCGAATCCACCTTTTACGAGGATTTGCAAGAACAATTGTATAAGATTATTGGGGAAGAGAAGGTGCAAAAGGATTTTTATTTTGATGAAATGGAAAATGCGAGAGATTATCCCATAGATTTTCGCATAAATGGTAAACATGCTCCTTTGTTTCTGTTCGGAATACCTAATAGGGATAAAGCACGCCTGACCACCATTATCCTGGAACGACTTCTTAGGGTAAATGCAGACTTCGACAGTTTACTCGTTTTTTCTGATCAGAGTACTATTCCTAAGCAAGATCTGGCCCGACTTTCAAATGTGGGTGGAGAGATGATTGCTTCGTTAGATGCTGAGGCTGATTTCTCCAGAAAACTATTACGAAAAACAGACCTGAATTGAAAGAATTAATAGTTCAATATACCCCCCATGCCTCTCTCTGAAGCACACTTGGGGGGTCTTTTTTTAATAACATGACCAAGCAACCCGAACAAATACTCGAAGAACAACTCATTGCCCAGCTACACGAACTGGGTTATGACAGGGTAACCATCCATGACGAAAACGCACTGATCGCCAATCTGAAACATCAATTGGAGCAACACGAAATACTACGCCAACAACCGCCATCAATCCTTCAAACAAACCTTCTTCTGGACAGACAAGGAGAACAAACGACTTACCAAACTGTCCGAAGGTTTCACACCCCACTTTCTCGAACCCTGCCATATCAGCAAGATGATCTGCAAGTACCTCGACCTGCACGATAAGGTAAAAGCAGACAATGACACCGAAAAAGTGAGCATTCTGGATGATGTGGATTTTGAAC
>CAYMLS010000645.1:0-1819 GCA_964390665.1 uncultured Bacteroidales bacterium
ACCTAAAAGGACTATGAAAGTGAATGTCATTTATTTAGAATCAATATAAATAGCAAAAACGCATAAATTAAATTTGGTTAACAAACATTTTTTTTATTATTATTGCAGTGCAAAAGCCTTTGGAATGGGCCCGGGTAAAGGAAGTTGTGGGTGAAAAAGTCGAAATTCCCGCCTGGTGCAAAAAAAGTAGACACTATTTAAAAATTTTAATCTTCTAAAAATGAAAAAAAATTTAATTATTCAATTGTTGGTTTTGTTTATTTTTGCTATTAGTTGCGAAAAACAAGTCGAAAATGAAATCCTTGACAATAAAGACAAAATGAAAAATCAAATATCAGAAGTTTCCATGCTGGTAATTGAAGATGTCGGACAACTATCTGAAATGCGCGAAGAAATGATGAGTTTGAATTTATCTGAACGAAAAGACTGGGAGCAGAGTCAGGGTTTTAAATCTATAGGTACATTGGCTGATGAATTCTATTTAAGCATTGATTTTAGTGAATTCGAAAGCCAGGATGAGTTGCTGAAATTTATTAATGAAAATGATCATTATTTAGAACTAATTGAAGAGCCCGATGGAGAAAAAGTACTGGAGACTATTTTATCAGATAACTGGTTTAGGTATTTCGCTAATGAAGATGGATTGTTTAGGGTTGCAGACCACTATTACAAGGTATTGCAAAAATCAACTGTAAAAGCTAAAATAGAATATTTGGAAAAACTTAAAAAATTTACCAAACAAGATTTGCATAGTATTGATGATCTTCAAGAGATATCTCTAGCTCATAAAACATCGGAAAGTATTAATTTAAAGGATAATCAACATGTCTGTGGGAGCGATAATTCGGTTGATGAACCAGTTACGAATGGAAGAAACAGAACTAAGATAAAGATTAAAATAGAAAAAGATTTTAGTACACCACCTTTTCTGAAAATTTTTACCACCTATTTGGTTAGACCTTATTACAAAACCTTGGGTATTTGGTATCATTGCACCAGAACAATTAGTTGCGATTTTAAAGTTGCAACAGGCTGGTATGATGTATATAATCATGTATGGGAAAGAGAAATCGGTGAATATTCTAATAGCGGAGAATTAGCAAGCAGCTTATCTGGTGATCTATCCAGTTTTGTTGTAACTTCTACATCAACGCCAGTTCATTTTGATGGTTACTATTGTTGGGGGGATACACCCAGTACTGACCCACCAGTGGTAATAAGTTGTAATCCACATCTGGTATCAGCAAAGTAATTACTTTTTTTTTAAATAAGAACCTGTAAAGGATGAGATAATGTCATTAAAAATGTCTTTACAGGTTCTTTAAAGGTGTTTCACAATCATTTCAAGATATTTCAATAACATTTTATTTTTAAAATCCTATGCCAAATCCCAAACTACTTTTAATACTCGTAATTGTAATTATTACAATGCTTTCAGCTTCTTCTACAAATGCACAGGATTCTTACCTGAAAGGTCGGTGGTCTGTTAAACTATCAGGTATGCCAGAAAAAGTAAATACCGAAGATAGAAGCAGTATAATTGTAAGTTCACCCTACATACTTGGAAACGTGAGTTATGGTTTATTCAATAGCCTTGAACTTGGTTCTTCATTGGGGATAAATTTCCATAGAATGATATTAATAGAGCAACCGAACCAGGGGAATCCAAATAACACTACAATTGCCACTGGTAATTTTCATCCTATTGCTGAATTTTTCGTTAACTTCCACCCTCTTACCTATTTATTTGAGGAAAAGGAACCACGTTTTGATTTGTATATTTCGGCAAGGGTTGGCGGAACATTTGTTTCTAAAAAAT
>CAYMLS010000646.1:0-1818 GCA_964390665.1 uncultured Bacteroidales bacterium
TTGACGCAGTAAATACAGTTGCAGAGATTCCAAGTATGTCTGGAGAAGAAAGGGGTGTATTCGCAGCTGGTGTTACGATAGTGGCGATTGAAGGAGCAGTCACAAAGAAAGTTCCACTAGGTAAATTTGGTAGTAAAAAATCTGCATTAACACAATTGAAAAAAGATGCAGGAATTCCTAGAAGTCAACAAGCATTAAACAAAAGAAAGGTTGAATTGACACATAATGGTAAAACAGTTATTGGAAAAGATGGAAAGCCAGTAATGACAAGAGAGTACATACATGAGACAATAAGTGGAGAAAAGGTTGTTATTCAAGACCATACCGCTGGTCACGTAAAGGGAAAGGTTGGTTCACATTATAATGTCAGACCGGCTAATAATACACAAACCGGTAAAGTTGAAGGAACAAGGAAACATTACGAATGGGAAAATAAATAGTGATATGGCAAACAGTGATGTATTAAAAAACTTGGTAACAAACCCAAAAGTAATTGATTCTGTTTTTGGTAATGATGTATTTAGTTTAGAAAACGTTAAATTTGCTAAAACAGAAATCAACTATAACGAAGGATCAATATATCTCTACATTGATTTGAAGGATTTTCCAAGCGCGCCCCCAAAAAAATGGACTTTGCAAAAGTTTAACACGGTTCAACTTGTTTTGCGGGTTTTTGAAATAAAAGAGTTTAGCAGTAAAGGTTTTTTTGAGCAGGGAATAAATGTAAATGTTGTTTTAGTTCAAAAAGATGATCTTATAAATCTTACTGTTTTGGAAGAAAACAAAATTCTGTACTGTAAGATAAAAGCTAGATGGCTTTATATTGATAGGATAGAAGGATATCAATCAGATTTATCCTAAAGTCCTCATATTCTATCTGGGGCTTTGACACCTTCCCTAAAAGTGCGTAAGACATATTTAGGTTAGTTAAATGATTAAACGATTTTCAAACCAGGAGTAGGAATCCATCCGCACCTTTAGATATTGAATAGTGTCAATTGAATGGGACTAAAGTCCCGGGATCATCAGCTAACCATCCCAAACCGTCAGTTAAAACTGACGGCAATGGATACCGCGAATAAAAATTTCCGTAAGTACATATTTCCAAAACCCCTATCTTTACACCAAACAAAACCATTTTGAAGACTCAAATCCTACATATCAATCAATTCACCGATCCTCCAATACCGGGCGGGCAATCGACTACCCAGCAAATCGACTACTACCCCTTCGGGCATATGATCTACGACTCCGATACCGAAACCCCCTTTGCCGAAGACAACCGCTACCTATACAACGGCAAGGAGTTTCAGGATGATTTTGGGCTGGATTGGTATGATTACGGGGCGCGGTTTTATGATGCGCAGATTGGGCGGTGGCATAGTGTGGATCCGTTGGCGGAGAAATACGCTCCCATTAGTCCGTATGCTTATGTGGCTAATAATCCCATTATTTTCATTGATCCGGATGGACAAAAGATAGTCATTGCCAATAATACAAGTAAGGCATTAACTAATTTGGCAATGATTGCAGCAACAAGCAAAGGTCGTCAAAGACTTAATCGTTTGATATCCTCACGTCATACTTATACCGCAAGCTCAACCTTCTGGTCATCAAGTTCCGCTTATGATGGAAATGGAGAGATTGGGCGTAGTCGAACAGCTTACTATGTTGGCTCTGCCTGGCGACCTTCTGTAGGTGGGGGAGCAATGTCAAGTATGTATGCAATGGGACATGAGTTAAACCACGCTTATGATCATGATATAACAGGTAGTGCAGGTAATAGAGATCGTAAATCAAGAGAAATATCCTCTGTCA
>CAYMLS010000647.1:0-1814 GCA_964390665.1 uncultured Bacteroidales bacterium
AGAAGTCTTAATCCTTGTTTTGCTGGATTTTACCTTCCGAGATAGGTATTGTTGGAGCATTTATAGAAACAGCGTATTGTCTTAATCCTTGTTTTGCTGGATTTTACCTTCCGAGAGCACTTTTTGTAATTGGTTGAATTACATCAGTATAAGTTGTTTCTTTTTCGTTTTTTGGCATTTTTTGGGCATAAATAAGGGTCTTTTTTAAGGGGTGCAAAGATACGGGTAATTTACACTTTTTTTACGGAATAATGGTCGTTTTTTGATGTTAAAAAGCAATTTTTTCGTTCCAGGCATCATCATGATCAATGAATCGGTGCCGGATGCAATGGATCTGATAATTGGTGCCGGGTTTGTAGCTCTGTGCTTAATCCTACGCCTTCTTGCTTTCCGCTGCTTTTTTCACCCATACTGCATTCCATACTTCTTTCCCTTTAAACATTCGTTGCATGGCTTTGAGTTTTACTTTTAATCCTGTTTGTATATCTGAAGGATCAAGCTGTGCTTTTTTAAACCTGAAATAAATACTCCTGCCATCGGTAGTGGTTATAAAACCATCGCCATTGCTGTCATTGTTGAGTATGCGGGTGATGGTGCCTGTGGTTGCTTCCTCTGTATCTGTTTCTGCTGATTTGGTTTGCCACCACCTGCTCAACTCCTTATAAATATCCGAACTGCTCTGGTTGCTGTTTTGATCACAGTTTCGTTTTTGAAGATACATGGTATTGTGAGTGGGGATTTTCCAGTTTTGTTCTTTTCTGATGGTATTGGCCAGGTTTATATGCTGGCAAATGGGTTGATCATCATATTTATTTTCCGCGAAAAAGCGTATCATATTTTCGTATAGTCCTGTTTTATAATGGGTGTTTCCCTGCCTGAGTGCTGCTTTGCAATACCATTGGAGTGCCTGTTCTGTTTTTGAGGTGCAGGCCATCATTTGTGCCAGTTCATGATAGAGGTACCAATCTTTTTTTGATTGCGCCACCTCTTTCATTTTCTCTATAGCTTTGTTGGTTTGCCCTGTTTGCTGCCATGCCATGGCAAGATTGCGCGCTATCCAGAGTTGATTTCCCTGGTGAAAGCGGGATATCTTTTCCAGTGTCTGGTTGCAATGCGCTATACATTCCTCGTACCGCTCGTTGAGCAACAATGATTTCGACCTGCGTACCATATATGTTTCATAATCTGATGCCAGTTCTATGTTTTTTTCTTTTCCGCCTTTTTGCAAAGTGGTGGTTTTGGGTTGATGATCAAACATTTTGGCATCGAGGGTATCAGATAGCTGATCGAGTGCTTTTACCGCTTCCCCTTTCACCATCATTTTTTTTGACAGCATCAGGTATAATTTAGAGAACAAAAGATAGTTTTCTTTCCACAAGGGGCTGCGAAGCATTTTTATTGCTGTAGCAATGTAGTTGGGAAGTTGATTTTGGGAGGTGTTTATTTCTGTTTTTTTCAGATGCTGGTACAAAGCCCATCCGAGTTCGTAATGGGTTTGTGTATGTTCGTTTAAACCGGGAAAATAATTGAGTGACCGGATAACAAAATCAATGGCCTGCATTGTTTTTCCGCTTTTTCTTAAACAATGCACCACATTGGCCACCAAATAGTCGGAACCGATAATATCTGACTGCTGAAAATGCTTGTGCACTTTGTTTTTGTATACTTCCAGCACTTCATCGTATTTTTGTTCTTTTCGGAGTTGGAAGATCTCTTTGTTTATTTCATAAAGTGTGTTCATGATGCATCCATTAATGATTACAGTCTAAAAACTTGTTTTTAGACATTCGTGTAAATTTTGATTTGTTTTATAT
>CAYMLS010000648.1:0-1800 GCA_964390665.1 uncultured Bacteroidales bacterium
ATGGGAAGGAAGGATTGGGTAGACAATTTCCCTAAAGGTATCGATCAAAAGCAAGATACCAAAAACATCCTTTTCAATGTTATTGATACCTACATCCAGAATTTTAAAACCAGGCAGGCGTTTATTAGATAGCAATTCAATGAATCCATGCCAAATCTAATCATCTTCTTCGCTCTTTTTATTCTTTGCATACCAGTCCCAGTATAAACCCATAAAGAAAATCATAGATACAAAAAAATTGGTGATAATTAGTCGGGGTAATTCTAACCAAACTTCATCCCATGGTATTGGATTTTTGCCAATTGGCGGATAGTTAGGAAACGGTCCACTAATTTTTGTTAAAATAATGGATATAAGCAGCAGAATTGCATAGAATAAAAAAACTTTTGGCAGAAAGTTTATTACAATTTTAGATATATTGTTTTTATTAGAGTTACTACTCATTCACAGCTGGTTTACTATTAAAGAAAAAGTATAATGAATTAGTTAAGTCTGCTGACATTTTGGTTACCACAAATGGATGGTCAACTGCATAAGGTGGTATATTAAAATGAGCTTCTAATAAACCTTGACCCACACCGACGATTGTCTGAGCTTTTATGTTTGACTCAAGGATTATATAGCTTTTCATTCCAACATCACCCAAATAATTAACAGCTAATTGTGTAGTTTTATAGGCACGGGGAGCATTTTGAAACACCCATTTACCTCCTTTTAAAACAACTTTTCCAACAAGCACACCGCCACCACCTGGAAGTGCAATAATTGCTGTAACACCCATCATAAATGCAGTTCCTGCCTCATCTTCATCTGCTTGCGTTGGATTTAATGGGTCTCTACCATCCATGGCGGCAACAAAACCACCACCTGTTATAGATGCAGCCATACCATAAAATTCACCAGCAGTTCCCCAAGGATCTGTTTTTGCCTTTTCTTTCAATCTGGAAACATCATCAGTATCCTCTTCAGAAGAGTTATCATCATTATTAGAACTAATACCCCAATAGGCTAATACTTCATCAAAATCATCATCACCTGATTCCCAAGACCCCGATTCCCCTGCATACAATCCTAAAACATCAATATACCTTATTGGATTATTTGCGGCATATACATATGGCGACTGATAAGTAAACTTTTCCGCCAACGGATCAACCGAATGAAACCGCCCAATCTGCGCATCATAAAACCGTGCCCCGTAATCATACCAGTTTACGCCAAAAAAATCATGTTCCCCGCCGGCCTTACCTGCTCCAAAACAGGGTATTCAAAGAGCGTATAACGCTCAAAAATACAGCTTTTTTTCTTTTAATTGAACACTTTTAAGTGATTGTTATTTTCTTCAGATTGATGAAATATTTTGTAATTTTGATAAGATCAAGAGTTATTCCTGAAAGTTTAGTTGACTTATGAAAACAAAAGACATATACATCGCACATCCAAAAACAGATGAAGAATCGAAAGCTCTAAAAGCTTTTCTTCAAGCACTAAAGATAGAGTTTGAAATACCCGGAGAAAAAAGCTATCATCCGGAGTTTGTAGAGAAAGCATTGGAAAGCCGGCAACAAGCCAAAGACGGGAAAGTAACCAGAATAAAAAAAGAAAACCTGAAAGAATTTTTGGGTTTATAAAATGAGGTATCATCTGGACTTTACAGATAAGGCAAAGGAAGATATTGCCTATCACCAAAAAACAGGCAATAAAGGTGTTCTCAAAAAACTGTTTACTTTGCTGGAAGAATTGGGGCAACACCCTTTTTCCGGAACAGGAAAACCTGAGCCCTTGAAATATGAACTTTCG
>CAYMLS010000649.1:0-1787 GCA_964390665.1 uncultured Bacteroidales bacterium
GATAACCTCCGGTCTTTTTTTTTTAAGAAAAGACAACAAGTATGTCCCTTCTTTTATGAGTGTAAGGTATTTTTACCGTGTCATTCGTTCCTTGACTTCACCTTATGTTTTGAACAAGGCGGGAAATCTTCCTGGTCTTCGTACCCTTTCATCCTGTCCGCAAACCAAAGGGGTTCTCTCCCCTTGTTGGAATGACAGGTGTAAATGGGATTCGTTTTCTTAGAGATTCATTCAATACGTACCTTTTCAAACAGCATAGGTCAGGTTGAGAATTGGGCAAAGAAAAAAAGGATTGCCATAAAACTACGGCAACCCTTTAAAATTATTAATTTAATGTAATAAATCAGATGTGTGTGAAGATAATAATCAATCATCTTTCAGAAACATCCGGATTATTTTACCACATTGAATTTTTTGTTCATAACTCCACTTTCCGTGGTAACCTGGATCAGGTATGCTCCTTGTCTGAAGCCGGAAACGTTAAGAATGATCTGAGCATCATTAACGATATCATCCATTACAACGCGACCGGTAAGGTCGAAAATTTTCACCTGATTGATCATCTCACTGGCATCAATGGTAAGGTTTTCACGAACAGGATTGGGGAACAGGTTTAATCCTTCTTCTGCCAGTACATTTTCTACAGAAACCGGATCATAAACCCCAAATACATCATTTTGAACCATGTCACCTGTAACTGTAATTTCACGGTTAGGATCACCAGGCCATTCGCCTCCGTCCCATCCATCTCCAACAGATGTGGAGGAATACTTATATTCCAAAGTACCTTCTGTAACAGGCAGATCAATGGTGTATATCAGTTCTTCACCACCATTGCCATTTTCTGCTGAGAGGTTAAAAGCATCCAGCATAAATATAAAAGCATCTGCAGAAACATATTGTATGGCAATGTAGCCTGTTTCTCCATCATATTCACTCAAATCAAAGGTAAACTCGGTCCAGTCTATAGGTGCTTCCAGAAAATCACCATCACTGATCTGGGTAAAACTTGCTGTTTCCATATCTGTGGTGGAAACAAGTACCCTGAATCTTTCAAGTCCATACTGAGCTGTGATAGATTTCACATAAAAAGACAAGGCACTGGTGCTGTTGAAAGACACTTCGGGTGTCATCAGCCATTTATTGTCATTGGGTGTGGTATCCTGTATGGCAACCAGAAACTTCTCACCGTCATATGCCGGATGCTCATCATTGATAGCAGGATCGGTTTGTGCAGGATTCATCACCATAAATCCGAATTCAGTTGCCTCACCGGGAAAATCAAAATCCTGAGAACCCCAGGTGGCCGTGCCATTGATAACCGCTGTTGACCAGGGGGCGATCTCTGCATCCACAGCAAAATCATCATAGCTGTCAAAATTGTCATATAAGTTCAGGGGAGGATCATTTTTTGCAGGATTGGCAGGTGAAAGTTTTAAATCCTCATTGGTTCCGGGTTCATTCCACTCAAGATCTCCGGGGAAAGAACCAGCAATATAAACATCATGTGAGGCAGGATCAAAGCCCTCTACATCAGCCATATCAACGTTGAAAGTAACGGTGTATTCAACGGCTTCGGGAACAAGCACAGCATCAATAACATGCACAACTCCGTTATCGGCATCAACATCAGGAGTAGTAACCTGTGCATCATTGATAAAAACGTTTCCGTCACCATCAATGGTAACAGTAAGGTCTTGCCCGAGCATGGTGGTGATCACATCGCCATCAGAAAGGGAGGAAGACAATGCTTCTGCTTCCACAACATGGTAAAGCAACACATTGGT
>CAYMLS010000650.1:0-1777 GCA_964390665.1 uncultured Bacteroidales bacterium
GAAATTCACCGTTAAACTGAACGGAAATATTATTTACTGATAGCATACAAATTGCATTATGATTCTTTTGAAGGAGATTGAGGGGTTTTCAATTGCAGACCGAGTTCTTCAAGCTGTTTATGATCAACCTTAGCAGGACTATCGATCATCACATCCCGTCCTGAGTTATTTTTGGGGAAAGCAATATAATCTCTGATAGAGTCTGAACCTCCAAAAAGGGAACACCATCTGTCGAATCCAAACGCCACACCGCCATGGGGAGGAGCACCATATTGAAATGCATCTAACAAAAACCCAAATTGTTTTTGTGCCTCTTCCTGGGTAAACCCAAGAATCTGAAACATTTTTTGTTGGATTTTTCGGTCGTGTATCCTGATAGACCCCCCTCCTATTTCCACACCATTGATCACCATATCGTATGCATTTGCGCGCACGGCAGCGGGTTCGGTATCCATTTTGTCAAAATCTTCCTCAAGGGGTGAAGTAAAGGGATGATGCATGGCAAAAAAGCGTTGCTCCTCTTTATCCCATTCCAGGAGAGGGAAGTCAACAACCCAGAGGCAGGAGAATTTTTCCGGATCGCGCAAACCAAGTCTTTTGCCCATTTCGTTCCGTAGTTCACCCAGGGCTTTCCGCACGTGCGCCACATCACCGGATAAAATAAGCAGCAGATCTCCGGGGTTTGCATTCATACGCTGAGCCCATGCAGCAAGTTTTTGCTGATCAAAAAACTTATCGACTGATGATTTAAAAGATCCGTCTTCGTTACATTTAACATAAACCAATCCTTTTGCTCCAATCTGCGGGCGCTTCACCCAGGAAGTTAGTTCATCAAGTTGTTTGCGTGTATAGTGAGCGCATTTCTCAGCATTGAAGCCAACCACAAGCTGCGCATCATCAAATACCTTAAAACCATTATTCTGAGCCAGATCATTCAGTTCAACAAAGCGCATTCCGAAGCGGGTATCTGGTTTATCAGTTCCATAATACTTCAATGCCTCGTGGTATGTCATTCTATCAAAAGAAATATCATTGCTATTTTTTATGGTTTTAAAAAGATGCTTTGCCAAACCTTCAAAGGTGCTCAGTACGTCGTCGCGATCAACAAATGACATTTCGCAATCAATTTGGGTAAATTCGGGTTGGCGATCGGCACGCAGGTCTTCATCCCGAAAGCACTTCACTACCTGGAAGTACCTGTCGAAACCACCGACCATGAGCAATTGCTTGAAGGTTTGGGGAGACTGAGGTAAAGCATAAAATTGCCCGGGGTTCATCCTTGAAGGCACCAGAAAATCACGGGCACCTTCAGGAGTAGACTTGATAAGAACAGGTGTTTCCACCTCCAGAAAATCCATTTTACTCAGATAATTTCTGATTTCAACTGACATTTGATGTCTGATCTCCAGACTTTTTCTCACAGGGTTTCTCCTCAAATCAAGATATCTGTATTTCATCCTGAGATCATCCCCTCCATCCGTATCATCCTCGATGGTAAAAGGAGGAAGTTTTGAAGGATTGAGGGTCTGAAGGTCATGAACAATGATTTCAACATCGCCGGTGGGATTTTTTTTATTTTTACTGCTCCTTTCCACTACCTCACCAACAGCCTTTATAACATATTCACGCCCCAGTTGTCTTGCTTTTTCACAAAGATCAGGTTGGGTTTCCATATTAAAAGCCAACTGAGTAATGCCATATCTGTCGCGCAGATCAATAAAAGTCATTCCGCCCAGGTCTCTTGATCTTTGTATCCAACCGCAAAGGGTAACAGTTT
>CAYMLS010000651.1:0-1774 GCA_964390665.1 uncultured Bacteroidales bacterium
CTCGCCAAATGGCGAGAGAGACTATCACAGCTTGTCCCGCTTTTCGCGGGATACGGTCCTGTGAGAGGCTTGGGGTGAAATTCCCCTTGCCTACTCGACAATTTACCGTTACCACCCATGCTGGAAAAGGAAGAAGTTCGAATTCAATTCAAAATTGATTAAATTTGAAATATGAAATCAAGTATAGAAATAGAAAATAAAATCAAAGAACTCAAACCTATTCTTTCACGAAAATATTTTGTTGACAAGATTGGATATTTTGGTTCTTTTTCGCGAAATGAACAGAGAAAAGACTCTGATATAGATATTTTGGTATCGTTCAAAAAACCATTGGGCTGGGAGTTCTTTGACCTTCAGGAACTTCTGGAGAATGAATTAAAGTTAAAAGTTGATTTGGTGTCAGACAAAGCCCTTAAAGAGCAATTAAAAGAAGTAATTCTAAATAATGTTAAGTACGTATGAGTCCAATTAAAAGAGAATTTATCCTTTACCTTGAAGATATGTTTCAATCAATGCAAAGGATTGAAGAATATCTTGGCGACCTTGACTTCAAAAAATTTAAAATGACCCACATGGTTGTAGATGCTATTATCAGGAATTTTGAGATTATCGGAGAAGCATCAAAAAATACTCCTGCTGAAATAAAGAAAAAATATCCTGAAATTCCATGGAGAAAAATGTATGGACTAAGAAATTTAATTGCCCATGAAAATACTTTGGAGTTGACTACGAGATGATTTGGGAAATTGCAAAAAATAATTTATCACAGAACCGAACTGACTTATTGAAAATTATCGAAAAAGAAAAAGCACAGGGTGGTAACAATGTGCAAAAATAATAGCCGGAACAGTAGTGTATTCCAGGCTTGTAGTACGCAACATCTTTCATGTAACTTGAAAGTGAACTGCCCCGCAACCGGCTACTATTCTTGCACTCAACGTTGCCAACTATAGTAAACCGAAAATCCAACAGGAAATAGTTTCCATATATTAGAACTTTTGACTATCTTTGAGAGAATAAAAAAGTGACTAATGAAACAAAAATTCGATATTATTCTACTTGAAGAAGTTTGGGAGTTCTTTGATACTTTGAATGAAAAAACTAAGGATAAAATAATTTACAACATCGATAAATCGAAGTATGTAAATGACCCTGAACTTTTTAAAAAATTAGAAACGGATATCTGAGAATTCCGGACGAAATATTTTCTAATCTGCACTATCGGATTTTTGCTTTCTGGGATAAAGAAGACAATATTGAAACCTTAGTGATCGCTACCCAAGGAATTATTAAGAAAACCGACAAAGTGCCTAAGAAAGAAATTGAAAAGGCACGAGCGATAATGAAACTCTATTTTGAACAGAAAAACAAAAAATAAGAAACCATGGAAAAGTCAAAAAAAATGAAAACGTATTCTCTTGACCAACTGAAAGACAAACACCTTGGGAAAGTTGGGACAGAAAAGAGAGATAAATACGAATATGAGTTGAGACTTGACCTTTTAGGTGAAATGATAAGACAGGCGCGTAAGGAAAGGCAACTCACACAAACAGAACTGGGAGAAATGATTGGCGTTCAAAAATCACAGATTTCCAGAATTGAAAGAAATGCAAAAAATGTAACTATAGCGACAATTTTAAAAGTTTTTAACGCCTTAAAAGCCAAAGTGAACTTTAACGTAGAATTACAAGACGGTGATTTCAAAATAGCCTAAAAAACTACTGTTGGCAATTAACAGGAATATGAGCGGTTTGCAAAACCCAGCGAATATTCC
>CAYMLS010000652.1:0-1771 GCA_964390665.1 uncultured Bacteroidales bacterium
TGTGGCATGGATATATTTTCGATTATACCGAAATAAAAGAAATTCAACTGGAAACGGAGAAAACAAAAAACCAGTTTGAACTGGCAGTGGCAGGAACCAACGATGGAATCTGGGACTGGGACTTAAAAACCAACACGCTCTTTTTGTCGAAACGCTGGAAAGAAATGCTTGGATATGAAGACCATGAGAAAAAAAACCATCTGAATACTTTCTTCCAGTTGATTTATTTTGAAGATATGCCCAGGTTGGATCAATATATTCAGGATTACCTTAGTGGAAAAATACCACATTACTCACTGGAGTTCAGGATGGTGCACAAAGACGGATCAACAAGATGGATACTCGCCAAAGGGGAAGCATTACGCGATAAAAACGGCATCCCTTATCGTATGGCAGGTTCGCACAGCGATATTTCACACCGCAAGCAAATGGAAGAACAACTCAGGGAAAATACAATCCGTTTGCAGTTGGCCATGGATGCCGGAGAGCATGGATTCTGGGACTGGAATCTTGTCTCAAACAATACCTTTTTCAGCCCTGCTTATTATACAATGCTTGGTTACGAAGACAAAGAACTTCCCATGAACCTGGATACATTCATGCAACTTATTCATCCTGAAGATGCCCGAAAAGTACTGCCGATGATACAACAGAGCATTGAAAAAGCAGTGCCTTATGAAACAGAGTTCAGACTAAAATGCAAGGATAGTTCCTACAAATGGGTCATGGGTAAAGGGAAAGCCTATTTTGACGATAACACCGGGAAACCCAACCGTGCTGTTGGGGTGCACATTGATATCGATCAACGCAAAAAAGCCGAAAACGAGCTTATTGAAAAAAACAAGATGCTCGAAGAAACTACCGCGAGGGCCAACGATATGGCTGCCGAAGCCGCCGCAGCCAATGCCGCCAAAAGCGAATTCCTCGCAAATATGAGCCACGAAATACGCACTCCCATGAACTCTATACTCGGATTTAGCGAGATCATGCTCAACACCACCACCGATAAAAAACAAAAGAATTATCTCAATACGATCCTCAGCAGCGGGCAAACCCTGCTATCGCTCATCAACGATATACTCGACCTGTCGAAAATTGAGGCCGGAAAAATGGACATATCCTATGAACCCATTGACCTGCGCCTGATCATCTCGGATATCAAACGGCTTTTTTCCCAAAATGCAGAAGAGAAAAACATTGAACTTATTACCGAAATTGACGAAAATTTTCCCCATACCGTACTTGTCGACGAAATCCGTCTAAGGCAAATTTTGCTGAACATTACAGGCAATGCCATAAAATTTACCAACAAAGGGTATATAAAAATTACCTTAACAATGCTGAATATCTCAAAGGATACCCTCAGTTTTGAAGTGGCAGTTAAAGACACCGGCATTGGCATTGCCCCTCAGCAGCAATCTCTTATTTTTGACTCCTTCAGGCAGGCATCCGGTCAGGATAGCCGCCAATTCAGTGGTACCGGATTGGGACTATCCATCAGCAAAAAACTCGTTGAACTCATGAATGGCGAGATACATCTGTCCAGCACACCCGGCAAAGGAAGCACTTTTACCATCGTGTTTCATAACATTCAGTATTCCAAAAGTTCCGAAGAAAAGCAAGATGAGTATATGTGGGATGATGAGGTACTGGATTTCAGAAAACAAAAAGTGCTTGTGATCGACGATGTGGCATATAACAGGCAACTGGTTGTCAGTTATTTGGAAAACAATAACCTGTTGATCTATGAAGCAGAAAACGGAGCGCTGGC
>CAYMLS010000653.1:0-1768 GCA_964390665.1 uncultured Bacteroidales bacterium
CGGAAGGGTGCAGTTTAACCGCTTTTTGGGGACGGATCTTGACGTGCAGCATGGCGCCAAATCGAGTGAATCGGAATTCTTTCTGCAACGCAATTTTGATATTGATTTTCAGAAATATAAGGTAGGACTTACCTGGCAGATGAACAGGAATGTGAGATTTAAACTGGAAGCAGGATATGATCAACAAAAAAACAGTACTGGAAATGGCGGGCAGATAGCAGAGATATGGAATACAGGTGTTCAGAGCCGTCTTGGTTTTCCCGGACGGGGAAGGATGGAGATACGCTATCAGCTTTCACAAATACACTATCCTTATGCGCAAAATACACCTGTTGCTTTTGAAATGTTGCAGGCATTAAAAAGTGGGATGAATCATTTATGGCATTTTAACTGGCAGCATAATATAAATAGTTATTTGCAGTTAAATTTAAATTACAATGGTCGAAAACCACCTGATGTATCTGCCATTCATACAGGTACTGTTTCTCTCAGAGCATTATTCTAAACAGCGTAATGTTTTTTTACACCTTTGTTTTAATACAAATTTTGAAAGGATACAACATTGTGAAATGTATTTTTCTTAACTTCGCATCCGAAATAAAATCAATGTTCTAAGTTTTTGCAAATCAACAAATTTTACCATGAACCGGTTTTCTTACAACAAAATGAACAACATTTTGGGGTGGTTGATGTTTCTGACGGCAGCCACCGTTTTTATGCTAACCCTTGAACCTACTGCCAGTTTCTGGGATGCAGGCGAACGCCTTTCCGCTTCTTTTAAACTGCAAATTGCCCATCCGCCGGGTGCACCTCTTTATCAAATGCTGGCACGGATGTTTTCTTTGCTTGCACTGGGTGATGTTTCTAGGGTCGCTTTCTGGATCAATGCCATGTCGGCTACCGCCGGCGGACTTACCGTAATGTTTCTTTTCTGGACCATTGCAAGGCTGGGGCATCGATTGTTAAAGGCAACACCCGATACAAACAGTGCTAAAACATGGAGTGTTTGGGGTGCTGGTATCGTGGGTGGATTAACACTTACTTTCAGCGATTCTTTTTGGTTTACTGCCGTGGAAGCAGAAGTGTATGTAACCTCCCTTTTTCTCACATCATTCGTTTTTTGGTCGATCCTTAAATGGGAGGCTACAGAAAAAGAACCGGATTCATTAAAATGGCTGATTCTTATTGCTTTTATCATAGGACTATCCATCGGGGTGCATATGCTTAACCTCCTGGCTATACCAGCCATTGTCTTTGTTTACTACTTTAAGAAATTTCAACCCACACGAAAAGGGATCATCATTACCGGAATTATATCTATTGCAGTGTTGGGGTTCATTCAAAATATTTTCATTCCGGGAATTGTAACTTTAGACTGGTGGTTTGAGAAGTTTTTTGTGAATACTGTGGGTTTGCCTTTTCATACAGGAACGATCATCTATTTCGTATTTCTGATCGCGGTGATCGTATTTGCCCTCTATTATACGCACCAAAAGAATAAAGTCATATTGAATACGATTGTTTTGGCACTTACTTTTATCCTGATCGGATACACCTCTTTTCTCATGTTGGTGATCAGGAGTAATGCCCATGTGCCCATCAATGAAAATGCACCTAAAAATGCCCTGGCCCTCAAGTCCTATCTTGGACGCGAACAATATGGCAGCTGGCCATTGCTTTACGGCCCGTATTATAATGCTCCGCTTGAATCTGTTGAAGATGGAAAACCCGCCTGGAGAAGAGACAATGAAGAAGGAAAATATGTGAT
>CAYMLS010000654.1:0-1738 GCA_964390665.1 uncultured Bacteroidales bacterium
GATTCAAAAACGAGAATAACGCAGTATTTGGCGTTTTCTTGCAAAGACTATTTAGAATGGTTTCTTGGTTGTTTTGAAAGAGCGTTAATAGCAAGTGAACAAAATTTGAAAATCATTTTGGATAAAGCACACTTTTGGGACAGACACAAGTCAACAAACATTAACGAAAGACAGCGACTTGTAATTAATTATCTTTATGACTATTATGGTAAAGAAGTGGGACTTTTACGAACATCAACCTACGCGAAACTTACCAAATGCTCTACAGACACAGCTTTGCGAGATTTGCAAGATTTAGTCGCAAAAGAAATGTTGAAAGCAGAAGACAGCGGAAAGAAAACAAATTACGTTATTGTAAGTCCAAAAAACATAAGAATACCGAAAATAAATGATGAAAAAACACCAGCCCCCAACAGCGGTTTGGCGTAATGGCAGGTGCAGTGATTCGCATGACAGTTTTGCGGTAGGTTCAAGCGCAGTTCGTCGATTGAACTTTTGTGCTAAAAATCCGCCACTACGCCAAGCCGCCAAACGTTAGCAACACTTTAAAAGACTAGATCATTTACAAAACAACCTATCTTTTAGATAAAAAAAATTATGACAACGAAAAAACAATATTACCAGGAACAACAATCAGATTTTAAAATAACTATATACCGAACAGGCAGAATTGCAACTACATTTATGCTTGCCATGATTCCTGTTCAAATAATATTTTATTTATTGTGGCCTCACCCAACAACTATTATTGACTGGTTTTCGCTTTTTAAGAATAACTGGATTATTGGACTGATTAGTTTTGATTTTTTGTATTTATTGAGCATGATTGCATCTATCTTTCTTTATCTTGCTCTCTATTTTGCACTCAAAGATGAAAAAAAATCGTTAAGTATATTTGCATTAACACTTGGACTGATTGGATTAGCCATCTATTTTCCTTCAAATACATCAATAGAAATGCTTTCAATTAGTAAGCAATATGCACAAGCCTTCACAGAACAGGAAAAAACAATCCTTCATGCATCAGGACAGACTTTATATTCCATTTGGAAAGGAACATCGTATGCTGTTTACTATGTTCTTAATGGTATTGCTCTGATACTTTTCTTTTCGGCAATGACTAAAAGTAATAGATTCAGAAAAACAACCGCATATATTGGACTTGTAGCTGGAATACTTATGACTGTGCCAGCAACAGCAGGTGTAGTTGGAATGACTATGGCATTATTTTCCTTGATACCATGGTCAATTTTCTCAATTCTAGTAATTCAAGACTTTAACAGAATAATAACGAAAAGTAACCAGACATAAAGAAAAGCGTTGCCCAAATCGCGCAGACCGCCCCGCCCTGATTAACTTACGGGGAGATCCTCTCATCTCGTCATGCTGCCGAGAGGAAAGAGTGAATTGCGGTAATCAGGATGGACTTTCAGGTAATAAGAAATGAGCATGTTGGCGAATTGCAAATTCCGGGCATTACCCGGGGTATAAAAATGTTCAGAATTGCATCTGGTTATAATTTTATTAAATAGTGTCAGCAAGAAAACCCACGATTTTATCTGTGCTTGATAAAGAAAGCGTCAAGTGCAAGGCGGGCGATGACTGAAAAACAGGAGTTTACTTTTCGTAATCGACTGTTTTGAAGGCGAGACCAACGCAGCAATTGGCGTTTTCTTGCAAGCACTAAGTATCGCCTGAAGCGCATGATAGGATCCGGATTTCGCGATTTTTGCACTTC
>CAYMLS010000655.1:0-1730 GCA_964390665.1 uncultured Bacteroidales bacterium
TCATCTGTTTATAATTTTATTAAATAGGTTCTCGTTTTTTCCAACGAGAGAGCTCACCTAAAACGCTGACAATATGCTTTACATGCCTTGATTTATAATCATTTACATGTGCGTGTCAAAATTTTTGTCATGCCCGGTTCATAAACATTTTAATCATTTAACAAGAAAGCACTTTATTTGCCCAACGGGTCTTCTCATCCCTTCAGGCAAAACAAACAGAAATAGTGCTCTCAGATTTTACAGAGGCCGGCAAATATAACCAACCTGCGAATAGCAAATATGGGTTTACACAATTGCTTCTGGTTGTTTTACGGGAAAACAGGGAAAAAGTTAAGGCATCTAAATAAAAATCATGCTGCAGACATCTGGGCGATTTTGCAAAACCCTAAACAGATGTTACAGAATTTCATACCAATTCCCACGTCCCAAAAACGGTAGCGGGGTGCCTACAATTCAGCAGAAACTAAACCATTTCTTTTTAGCGGCGGTAGTGGTGACGGGGTGACTACAGCTCACCCTGTCACTAACAAGTTTTTCCTTTTTGCGGCGGGGCGGGCTCACCTGGAGTGACCCTGTCGCACACATATTCGTTTAAAATTCAGGATTAAAAATGGTGAACATTTACTTATGACGATTGTAAAACTTCTTTTTTGATGATCACTTCAAGTTCCTGAAACATGGTTTCCAGATCCTGAACAAGTTGTTTTGATTGTGAAAAATCCTGTTCTTTATTCAAACTATCCATAATTTTGAGCAGGTTAAAAATCCTGCTGCATCCGATCGTTCCCGATAAACCTTTCAGTGTATGCACTGATGTATAATAGGTGTCAAAATCATTCTCTTCGGTGCTTTTCTTTATTTCCTGAAGCAAAACGCCGGTATCATCTATAAAACTCTGAAAAATTTCTTTGAGAAACTCCGGGTTCTTCGCAGTACTGTTTCTGAGTTTTTGCAATGTATCAGGGTTGATATGCGGTATTTCATGAAGGTCTTCCAGTTTATAATCTATCATATCTTTCGTTTAAAAAATCAGGAATAAAAAAAATGTTTTAGCCTCCAAAATATTCTGTTATATAACTTTTATAAAGACGCACCATCTCTAAAATGCTATCTTGTTAGGGTAATGTTTTCATTTTTATCTACGTGGCGTTTCCACAGCAGTAGTTTTTTGTACAGGTCTTCCGATTTTACAGGTTTAGAAATAAAATCTGCTACCCCGTAAGAAAAATATTTTTCTTTGTCTGCTTCCAACACATTGGCACTAAGGGCAATGACCGGGGGGTGCATTTTAAATTTGCTTTTCATTACCCTCATTGTTTCCAGTCCATCCATTACGGGCATAACCATATCGAGCAAAATAACATCATAGTCTTTTTTCAGCATCATATCAATGGCTTGTTTTCCATTTTCAGCCAGGTCGATCTTACACTTTACATGTTTGAGCATCAGAGCCACAACTTTCTGATTAACCACTTTATCTTCCACATATAATATCTTGCTTCCTTGCAGTTTTTTCAAATCATCCTGTTGTTTTTCTGCTGATAAGTTTTCAGGTATATGATCTGGTGTAAGAACTTTAGCAAGGAAAGTAAAGTAAAATGTTCTTCCTTCTTTTTCATCATTAACATGAAAACCAATGGTTCCACCCAACAACTCAACAAGTTTATGAGAAATGGCAATGGCAGAATCAATTCCCTCATTTCCCTGAACAAAAAGACCCTGTCCAAAAT
>CAYMLS010000656.1:0-1729 GCA_964390665.1 uncultured Bacteroidales bacterium
TGAAACAGAGAAGAATGACAGGATCGCCGCCTATATCAATGGCAACCTCCATGGTGTCGCACCATTGTCGGATGTTTCAGGATACAGCGACTATGTATTCATGACCATTGCCGGTGAGGCAGCACACACCGATGCCCACATTGAATTCAAACTTGTCAGAGGCGATCAGACTTATGCCCTCAACACTCAGGTACAGTTTGCCCCACTGGGACTGGAAGGCACGTTAAGCAATCCTGTTTTGTTTACCCTTGACCAGAGTACAGGCATTGACGATTTGCATCTAACCACAGATATGATCAACGCCTATCCCAATCCATTTGAAACATCCACCGAGATCATGTTTACTGCTGATGTTAACTCCACACCCGAAGTAACCATAGTGGATAGTCAGGGTGCTGTTGTGGCACATCCCGAAGCAGAGCAAAAAGACAACGGTAGTTTTGTGATTCAGTGGAATGGTGATGCTGAGAACAGAAGCAAGGTTGGTCCCGGAGTATATTTTGTGAAAATCAAAACCAACGGAACTGTACGTGTAATATCTGTTGTGAAATATGAATAGTAACAGGAAGCCCTCATGCACGATCAGGTGCATGAGGGTTTTTGAAAAAATCATGGTTTATTCATTCAAATAAAAAATAAATTGTCATGGCAAAAAAAATCTTGATATATGTATATCTTCTCTTGATCATTCAGGTGCCCTTAATGGCCGAGATGCCCGACTGGTCAGTGGAATCATCTCATTTTGAGTTCTCTATGAGTACAACCTCCGTTGTATGGTTGGATGAAACCGAAGTATCGGATACAGATGCTGTTCTGGGTGCTTTTGTTAACGATGAATGCCGGGGAGTTGCTTCACCGGTTTACAATGAAAATTACGACCGTTATTTTCTTTACATGACCATATTCAGCAATACTTATGGGGGTGAAAAGATTACTTTCCGGTATTATGACGCACAAGCTGATCAGGTGACCGACCTGGCAAGCAAAGTAGATTTCTCCGAAGGGGAGCATATGGGTTCTGCACAACAACCCTATGTTTTTTCCAATACCCAACAATACTGTGAAATAATTTTCAATATTACAGATCAGAACGAAGATGCAATAGAAAATGCCATTGTTACCTTAAACAATGACAGTGGTGAACCGGGAGATTATCAGTTTTTGCATGTGGCACCCGGTACCCTCGCATGGTCTGTTGAAAAACAGGGATACCTGCCCAAAACAGGTGAGCTTCAAATTGAGGAAGGAACGTCGAAGATCACCTTGAATGTAATGCTCTCACAAAACAATGTGGGGGTGGCAGAAACCACTCCGAATCCTTTAAGCATCTATCCCAATCCTGCGCAGGATCATTTGGGATTTAAGTTCAGCGGGCAGTTGGAAATAGACAGGATTCGTATTTTTGATATTTGTGGTAAGCAGGTCTGGAAGTCAGAAAATACGTTTTCCCGGCAGGGAACGATCGAAATTCAGCAGCTACCCGCAGGAGTTTATTTTATAAACTTCGAAACATCTGATAACAATCAACACCTTCAAAAATTTGTAAGGAAATAATTTGTTTTCAGTGACAATGGGACCCCCGGAATGTTTTTTATTTCCGGGGGTATTTTTTTTACGCCCGGTCTACCCCTTTTTTATTCTTCGAATTCGCATTTTAGTATTTTTCGCTTTTCAATAATAAACAAAACCATGGCAGTCATGTTAAAACCGATGTTTAATGTTTCCATAG
>CAYMLS010000657.1:0-1725 GCA_964390665.1 uncultured Bacteroidales bacterium
AATTGTGGAAAGGGAGACTTGGGGAAATAGGGACTTGGGGCAGGTTAGGACCATTTCCCGGGTTGGTTGGACATGGTGAGGAGCATACCGATTACACTGTTGCAGTTACTATCTAATCGGGTAAAAGTTTCCTCATCAATGTAGTTGAATTCCACCGCAAAATCTAACCAAACCTGCGTTTCGGCTGCTTCAGATTCGGAATCGGTTGGTTTAAATGGGAGAAGTCATTGAACTGCATTATCGGAGGGCATTTATTACGTCTGAGGCATCAAAAAACCAATCTGATTCGATTCCCTTTTTATCTTTTGTAAAACAGACCCATTGAATTTTTTTGCCTTTTGAAACAGGCATATGATGAATTTTCCTTTGCATTTGATCACGAATTTCCTGATGGTTTGCCTTTTCCGACCATTTTACCTCGCCAATGAGCAACGTTGTTTTGTCCATTGAATCGGCCATAATATCTATTTCCGCATTTTGACCATTAAGATTGCCCCACCATCTGCTGGCAGGCATATATTTTTTCCCGGAAATGGTAAGCATTGGAACTGCTTTTCTACAAAGTTCTTCCCAATGAAAAGAAACATACTGATCTAACTGGGTATGAATATTCTCCCAAACCTGATCAACCATTCCAAACGCAAGCATACTTTTGTTGGGCACTAAAAACCGAAAATAAAAATCGAGAAAAGGGTCGCGAACTTTATAGAGGCTTTTTTTTGAATTTTTCCACGACTCGCCATAAGGCAACTCCCGGTGGATGTACTTTAAGTCTACCAAAAATTGCAGTATCCTCGACAACTGTGTAGCCGGTTTATTTAATCGTGCTGCAATTTCCGATAAACGATGACAGCCCCCTGCTATCAGGGCAATAACTGAATAAGCCTGTATAGATGTACGCATCTCATCAAGAAACAATCTTTCGGGTTCTTCATTCAAAATCCCATTTTTATCAAGCACATGGTATTTTATGGCTTCCTTAAAATCTGGAGAGGTTGCGCGTATTTCCCAATACCTTGGCACACCACCCCATACAGCATACTCAGTTACTGTATTCACAGGTAATAAACCCAGGAACTCCGAAAGGTAAAAAGCAGGCATAGGATCAATGCGCAAAACTTCATTACACCTGCCATAGAGTGGTGATGCGCTATCCATTACCATACCTTGCATCATTTGTTGTGATGAACCGCATAGCACCAAATGAATTTTATTTAAAGATTTGTTATCGGTTAATTTCTGAATAACGGAAGGGAGTTCAGGACTGTTTCTAACTAAATAAGGAAACTCATCCACACAAACGGTTGTAATCCCCGTTACGGATCGGTTCAGGTTTAATAATAATGACTCCCAGTCGGGATATATGACCCGGTTAAAATCATCGACTACCTGATTGACCTGATTGGCAAAGGCATTGATTTGCAGGCGACTCTCGCGTAAATCAGCCGAAAAATAAATGGAATCTTTGGGTAATACGTTCCGAAGCAATGCTGATTTTCCACATCTGCGTCGCCCATAAACGATGATAAGCTGTGGATTGGTTTTATGAAATGCCTTTGTAAGTCTGTCCTTTTCTTTCTGTCTGTTTACAAACATACAACAAGAATTTTATTATGCATGACAAAGATAATGTTTTAGAAGCATAATCCTATTGATATTTTTGTTGTTCGCCCTGATGGAATATTCACTTCGTGATTCCACAGGGTAAATCCCTGATGGAATATT
>CAYMLS010000658.1:0-1724 GCA_964390665.1 uncultured Bacteroidales bacterium
AAAATATACACAAAAGCAAAACAGGATGAACCTGCTGAATGGATGAATGAACATGTAAATACCCCGAATGAACAGATAGAATCATCTGCAGTTTCCCGGAAAGAAAACAAAGAGAGGACGTTGGATAAAAAAACGATGGAAAATTTTGATATTGGCAAGTGCTATTTCCTGCATCCTGATTAACCGGGGAAAAAGACGCACAACGCTGAAATTATGGTAGAAATGTGACACCAGAACAAAACCAAAGGTGTGTAGCACCGGGTTTAAGGGTTGCAACAAAAACGCATAAGTCTGAATATCTGCAAACCAAACACAGAGCAGACAAAACTACTATATACGCCATTTTACACCCTGAGGAAGTTTGCTAATCACTTTTCGCGGAAGGTCTGTTTTTACCCAGTTTTTCGTGAGCAGAAACGAAATCTCCGGCAACAATTGCCGCTGCAAGGGAAATTTCGCCCGTCAACATGGTAGCGCCAATGATTTCGGCAAATTTCAATGCTTTTCCGCTACCGTAACACCCCATCATTTCGAGGCATTCACGCTGGGTTGGCAAAGAAACCCCGCCTCCAACGGTGCCCACGATCAAAGAAGGGATACTCAGAGAAAGGTAAAGATCTTTGCCTATGGTTTCCGTATAAATGTAACCGTTGCAGGATTCACTCACATTGGCAACATCCTGCCCACAGGCAATAAACGTGGCAGCAATGCCATTGGCCAATTGTCCGTTCGATCCCATTGCCCCTGCCAGTTGTCCGCCGGTAACCTGTCGTTTGTAAGCAAGATCAATTTCTTCAGCCGTTGTTCTCAAAACCCTTGATATCACCTTTTCCTCTATAAATGCTTCAGATGTGACCGTTTTCCCCCGTCCCAGAACAGTGTTGATGTGCGAAGGTTTTTTATCAACAGCCATATTGCTCTCAATAATGCATTTTTCAACCGGAAACTGTTGCTCAACAAAAGCGCATATTTCATACGAAGCTTTGGTGATCATGTTCATGCCCATGGCATCAGAGGTATAAAAATTCAGTCGCAAATAAACAATTCTTCCCTGCACAAAAACATTGTATCCCTCTAATTTCAGTCTTTTACTGGATGATTGCGCCACATCACGAATCTGACTGAAATGGGAATGAACCCAATCTACGAACTCTTTTGCCTTCAACACATTTTCCAGAACAAAAAACGGAGCCCGTTGTATCTGGTCTTTCATCACAAGCACATTAATACCTCCTGAAAGCGACAGAACCCTTGCCCCCCGGTTGTAAGAAGCCACCAAAGCACCTTCTGTGGTGGCAAAGGGCACAAAAAAATCACCCCGGGCATGGTTTCCGTTTATCTTCACCGGACCCACAACACCCAGAGGCATCTGCGCAAAACCGATCATGTTTTCAATATTACCTTTACCCAATTCGGTATCGAGAGATGATCCGTTAATATATTGAATGGGTTGTCCGCTTTTTTCAGATAAAAAGTCAACTCTTTCGTTGATGGCCTCTTTCGAGTAATCTTTGATCTTTTTTTTGGGGAATTTCATACACACTTTTTGGGTTCAACAAGAAACAATACATCCGCAAAACAACTGAATATATAACAAAAAACACTGAACCGGGCCATGACAAAAATTTTGACACACACGCCCATGATGATAATTCGCGGCATGGTAAAACATGCAGTCAGCGTTTTGGCGAGCTCTCTCGTTGGAAAAAACGAGAACCTATTTA
>CAYMLS010000659.1:0-1710 GCA_964390665.1 uncultured Bacteroidales bacterium
CGAAGTGAATATTCCCACAGGGATTTACCCTGTGGAATCACGAAGTGAATATTCCAACAGGGAGAAACAAAAAATCTCGTCTGAGAACGAGACACGGCAAAGAACAAAGAACAAAGAACAAAGAACAAGGAACAAAGAACAAAGAACATTCACCCTGTGGAATCACGAAGTGAATATTCCAACAGGGGGAACGCTGAAAATTACCCCTTTTACGCCAGGAACATGGCTGCTGGCATTGCGGTGATGCCGGGTGCGAGTTGTTTAATTCCCATATCGTTGGAAAGTACAAAAGATTGAATCAGTGGCTTGTCGAGAAATTCTTCAAGTCCTGTAAGGTGACGTGCATCGGTTTTTCTGGCAGAAGAGGTCATTTTTATTTCTATGGCAATATATCCGTTTTCCAGTTCCAAAAGAAGGTCGGTCTCCCGTCCGTCGAAAGTTCTCAGATGGTACATTTCGCAAGAAAGGCCGACGGTTTTGATCTGCTTGTATATTTCGGCTACCACAGCACTTTCAAACTCATTTCCCGATAAAGCACCTTGCTTTCTCAGGATGGAGCGTTGTATTCCGGGATCCAGGTAATGGAGTTTAGGACTTTTATGAAGTCTTTTGAAGTTGTTTTTGTGCCAGGGTTGAAGCATAATGGTTTGGTAACTCAGCTCCATATAGGTTAGAAAACGTCGTGCGGTGTTGGAAGAAACATCTGCCTCCTTTGCCAGTTGTGAATAATTAACCAGGTTCCCTGTTAGCAATGCCGTTATTTTCTGAATTTTCACAAAAGGTTCCAGTTGCTTAAAATCAGCAAGGTCTCTGATATCCCGTTCCAGATAGGTCCGGGTATAATCAGCCAGCCATTCGCGTTTATCTTTAGATGACAATGCACTGTCAAAAAGGGCAGGGTATCCGCCAAAGTTGAGGTATTGGTCAAAAGCCCCGATCTTTTTGGCATGTCCTTCCATCATTTGAAATGAAGGCGGTAAAGAAGGCAGGGAGAGTGTGGTGCAAAATTTTTGAAAAAAAGATCGCCGGGGAGGTTCATCCCATGCATTGGTAAGCATTTCAGGAAAGGTAAGTGGGAAAATTTCATACACAGAACATCTGCCGGCCAGACTCTCTTTTACCTTTTGCAAAAGCAGCAGTTGGCTGGAACCCATTAAAATATACCTGGGTTCATCGTATTGGTCATACACCGATTTGATACTTTCGATCAGTTGTGGTTCTTTCTGAACCTCATCCAGAATGGCAAGCGGATAATTGGTTTTCCACTGTTCCGCGCTAAGTTTTTTATATTCCATGCGTAAAACAGGGTCTTCAACAGACAGGTATTGATATACCGGAAAAGTCAATTTTGCCAGTGTGGTCTTACCTGTTTGTCTGGCGCCCGTTAGGATGATGATTCTTCCAAACTTTTTTTTGCTTTTTTCTTCAATAATTGTTTTCAGAAATCTTGATTTCATAATTTTGGCGTAATATTTTATATGCAATGTGTAAAATTACGCTTTTATTGATAAAGATAAAAAGATTTTTGTATTTTGATAGAATTTTAGTGTTGTTTGTGCCTGGCGTGTTATTGGGTGCTCATAAAAGCAGCATTGTCATTCCGAACGCAACGAAGTGGAGTGAAGAACCGTAAGCTCGGCGAAGCCAATCTCTCATTGGTTTTAGTGGCGGAGCATTTATTACACCTTTTCAAAAGGTTTGCACCCATTA
>CAYMLS010000660.1:0-1704 GCA_964390665.1 uncultured Bacteroidales bacterium
GACTTCAATAGCTCATGATAAAATCTGTGAGGTTGGTATCATGGGGCAAATTGAGTTTTTTCCGCAGGCGGTAGCGGCTGATCTCCACACCGCGGACAGAAATATTCATCAGCGGGGCAATTTCCTTGCTTGAAATATTCATTCTCAGGTAGGCACACAGTCTGAGTTCTTTGGGAGAGAGGTCATCATAATCTGACTTCAGTCGGTTGATAAAATCCTGATGAACTTCATCAAAATAATTGTTGAACAGTTCCCAGTTTTTTTCGTTTCGCAGATCGCGATTGATCTTTTTGATCAGATTATTGAGCAGAAAGCTTTGAGAAGAATCGGCAGTATTGTTTTTTTGCAATTTGTTGAGATCGTCGCGCAAAGAAGTAAGGGTTTTGTTTTTCTGAATAAGGTGAAGTGTTGCATTGGCAAGTTCCCTGTTTTTATGGTTCATTTCATTTTTCAGACTTTCATTTCGCAGGTGAATGATCTCCTGTTTGCTCAGGGCGGTTTTTTCTTTGAAATCCTGTTCTTTTTCTGCCATTTTCTTTTCGTGCTTTAGTTTTTCTCTCTGCCGTATGCGTAAAATTCTGCGGCGCACAAAATAGATGTTGGCAACGATCGTGATGAAGAGCAGGAAAGCGTATATGCTGTAGGCTGTTTTAGAACGAAAGAAAGGGGGGGCAACCCTGAAATGGATAGATTTCACAGGACTTATATTTCCGGAGGGATTCATTGCCCTTACTTCAAAAACATAATCACCTTCTCTGAGGTTTGTAAATTCTTTAAAATTCACATCATCCCAATCTGACCATAGCTGATTAAACCCAACCAGCCGGTGCGAAAAAAATATTTTCCGGGGGTCTTCATAGGAGGGAAGGGTGAACCGAAAAGTTACAGAATTGAGTTGAAAAGGTATTTCCTTTACTTTCTGTTCAGGTTTTCGGAAAGCTTTATCGAGATTGTACACCAATATAGAATCCTGGTTTCCATAAAAATATACCTCACGTACAAAAACATCTTCCATGTATCCAAAATCTTTTATAAGGTCGCTGTTATAATGAACCAGTCCGTTCCAGGATCCGATCCATACATTTTCATCTTCATCGATAAAAATATTCTGGAAGGCCGGGAGCAGGTTTTCGCTTATACCGGAAAAAGGGGCAGAAATGTTGCGGTAGGTGCCATCTTCCAGCAAGCGCATAACGCCCATGTAGTCGTGGGTAAAGTACCAGAAATTGCCTTTTTCGTCCTGCCGGATCAAATCAATAAACTCTTTTCCTTCAAAAAGCTGATTGATATCCATTGGTTTGTAAAAGGTATGCTCATCGTAATTGTATTGGAAGATGCCTGCAGGTGTCGTTACAAACATCTGATCATTGATTTTCTGGATGTTGTATGGTAGTGATTCGGGCAAGCCATGCGTCTGACGGAATAATTTAAATGATTTCACCGAATCAAGATCTTCATTGACCTGTAGTTTGTATATACCCCTGTATCCGTGAGAGATCCAGATAATGTTTTTTTCGTCGATAAAAATTGTGCGGCTTGATTCGCTAAACCCTTTGATCGTGTCAGCAAAAACCCACTGGTTGTTGATATTTTGAAGGGTTACCAGTCCCGAATAAGTTCCTGCAATTATTTTGGTATTTTTCTGATCTGGGAAAGGGGCGGGTATAAAATCCCAGAACCCTCGTAAATCCGATATCTTTCTTG
>CAYMLS010000661.1:0-1702 GCA_964390665.1 uncultured Bacteroidales bacterium
AGCTCCATCTGACCTATTTAATCAAATTATAAACAGATGAAAACAAACTCAAAACTAAATTTAAGAGGAATTATACCCCCTTTGGTAACCCCTTTAATCGATAACGACACACTGGATAAAGACGGACTGGAGCGGTTAATTGAGCACGTTATTGCAGGTGGAGTAAGCGGCATATTCATCTTAGGTACTTCCGGCGAATTTGCCAGTCTTAGTTACGCATTACGACGCGAAATGATTAAACGTACCTGCGAGGTTGTCAACGGGAGGGTTCCGGTTTTGGTGGGAATCACAGATTCTGCTTTCAGGGAAAGTATCAATCAGGCCAAACTTGCTGCCGATTTTGGCGCTGATGCCCTGGTGATCTCACCGCCCTATTATTTCCCTTCCGGGCAACCCGAACTGATCGAATACATGAGCAGCATTTTTGAGCATTCACCATTACCATTGTTTCTCTATAATATGCCTATGCACACAAAGGTGATGATTGAACCACAAACGGTTTTGAAACTCGCAGAAAACCCCAAAATTGTCGGTATGAAAGACAGTTCAGCAAATCTGGTGTATTTCAATAAGGTTCAATACCTGTTGAGAAACCGGGATGATTTTACTTTCCTGGTGGGACCGGAAGAGCTGAACGCACAGTTTGTTTTGCTTGGTGGTCATGGTGGTGTCAGTGGTGGAGCAAATTTGTTTCCCAAACTCTATGTAAAACTATATCACGCTGCAGTAAACAGAGATTTTGACCAGATTTTAAAAATTCAACAAAAAGTAATGCAAATTTCCACCACGATATATGGGGTGGGACAATATAATTCCAGTTTCCTGAAAGGTGTGAAATGCGCCTTATCTTTGTTGGGTATTTGCAATGACTTCCTTGCCGAACCATTTAAAAAATACAATGCCCCCGAAAGAGAGAAAATCAAACATTATCTAAATGATTTGGATTATGCAGAGTTGTTATAAGGGAATTAATTTGTTTGGTTTAGTAGTTTTAATTGGAAAAAATCCAGCAAACTTTGCTGGATTTTTTTTTGTGAGATTGGTTTGTTTTATCATACAGTATTAGCAACCGGCATAATTAAACCGCAGCAGCATATTCTCCCAATTCAATTTCTATGGGTGTGATGTTTTGCAGGTTGTCGCTTACCGGGCAACGTGCTTTCCAGGCGTGTGGGAATGAAGAATGAAAAATGAAGGATTATGTAAAATTCAGTTATGAGTTCCCGGGTCGCATTTTTCATGTACACATGAAGGATGTTTACTGGAGTAATGTTCACTGCGATATAGTTGTATTTGGCGGGCATACGGCATCAGCTACAGACCATCAGGTAAGGCAATTGGAAATACAAAATATTCAAGCCAAGCAGCATTTTCAATTTCCCTTTTACCACACCTGAATTTGTAATTCAGAATTATAATAAAGATAATGTTCATTGCTTTTTAAAGCATTTGATCATTACAAAATATCACGCGATCAGAGTGCCATTTCAAATGATGCTCCACTGGAATTATTCCGTTATATCGTCTTGACACCAGATAGTTTCAAAGAAAAAACAAATTCACATATAGCAAAAAAAACATATTGTCGCAATGCGCACGCTGCAGGTAACCGTAAAAAGAAACTGCAAATCGTCAGGTTGGCAAACCTTGTTGAATTGAATAATTTGGGGACAACCAAAGATGCAGCGGAGGTCTTTGGCGG
>CAYMLS010000662.1:0-1698 GCA_964390665.1 uncultured Bacteroidales bacterium
TGTTGGCCGGAGATCCTACGGTTATCATTGATGAATCTGATCATGAAGGTGGAGGTTATTCATGCCCTGGAGGTAGTTGCACATATACTGACCATAACTTTAATACATCTTGTTCTGCCTGCTGCGCAAGCAGTGACAGACCAATATGTAACAGTTGGGGTTGTGAATGTGAAGAAAGATAAAGTACCAATCCCCTCAAAAAATTGACAAAATTTCTGGAAAAAATCTGACTTGTATTAGCCAGATTTTTTCCAGAACTCTTTAAATCCACTAAAGATTTTTCATAATCAATTACTAAAAAAATGCTTCGAAATCAAAGAGTATTCATAACCGTTTTTGCTATAATTATGATCTTTGTTTTTAAAAGTTGCAATGATATAGCAAAGAACAAACTTCAAACTTTTAAAATTAATCCAGATGATGCTGTTAACGAATTAAACCTTTCATTAATTGCAGACTCCTTGTTTATAGTTCAACTGAAACCCCCCAAAGAACTGACATTTGCTCAGGTTCGCCAGTTACATATAGGTGAAAAGTTTATATTAACCACGGACAATCGAAGTAGTGCCATTCTTGCTTTTGATCTTCAGGGGAACTTTTTATCCAGTCTTAATGCAATAGGAAGAGGACCAGGCGAGTACCTGAGATTAGGACCATCTTTTGTTAATGAGGATGAATCATGGATTGAAATATTAACAAATTCAGGCGATGGTTTTGGTCTTTTGAGATATTCAATTCCTGAATTTACATATCTTGGTTTTCAACCCTATCCTGTTTTGTATGTTGACTCAGGTGTTAAAGCAGACCAAAACTATTATTTAGGAAACCATCAATCCGTAAATACAATCAATGATAAACCCACGAACGCAAGTTTTTTAGCATTTTGTTCAGATGGAAATATTGCAACTCATCTCAACTACGAAAGGAAAACAGATGATTACTTTATGAATTTTCATGCTGATAACTTTGTCAAAAGTGAAAGCGGAGAAGTCTATTTCAGCCGAATGTATGACAACATTATTTATAAAATAAAAGATTGTAAGCCCCACCCCAAATATTTAATTGATTTTGGGAAGTTTCAGACAGATAACTCAGTAATGTATAATCCTGGGCGTGAACAACTAAATTATCTGAATCAGGCTAGTGAAGTTGCTCTTTTTCCATTTATCAAAGTTCATTCAAGCAGATTTGTTATGATTTCCTATTTGTATAAATCAACCGTAACAATTGGCACAAGATTAACTAACCATGATTCAAACCGTCATTATATACACATGTCTGAAAATCAAAATACATTGCATGCTCATAAAATAAAAAATGATCTTTCAGAGTTTCCGGAATTTATATTTTGGGGTCCTGAATACCGTGGATTATTATACAATGTTTCTGCCGGTAATTATCTGATTGATGTATTGCTACCGGGTAATCCTCTTCGTGAAAAGTATATTATTAATTCTCGTTCAGGTGCAAACGAGAAATTTGACCCAAATTCATTATTAATTGTTTTTATCAGACCCAGATAAACTCAATAAGGTAGACTCGTAAAATCTAAGGGTTATGAAGAACTGTGTACCATTTCGATTAATCAATACGTCAGTAAACTGCTGCTAATTTTGACCGGTTGAGTTATGTAAAAGGCATTATCCCTGTCGAATACCTGAAGGATGAGATGATTTTTAATATGTTTTTGCCTGAGTT
>CAYMLS010000663.1:0-1693 GCA_964390665.1 uncultured Bacteroidales bacterium
TATCGAGAAACCCTTCACCCTGTTAGGGGCAGATCAAAATGGAACAACGAACATTTACCCTGTGGAATCACGAAGTGGATATTCCATCAGGGAAAATCTCATCTGACCACTTCGAGGGTTTTCAACCGTTCGAAAGGTTTACGAACGATTCCATTAAACAATTCTCTGTTTTCTTTGCGCATCCCTGGAATGAAAACTTTGCGACTCTGCGTCTTTGCGTGAAACAAAAATGATCCACAGCATTCAACTCGTCTGACGACTCAAAGTCGTATGACGAGTGCAAAGGAACCTATGAAAATGGCACGGTAAAGTTAGATAGAGAGATCTTATCTCGTAAAAAAGCAAAAGTGATAATAACATTTTTGGATGAAGATCCGGAAGCTGATAAAAACAGACTGGCAGCCGGAGATTTTTCATTTCTTGCTGCGCGTGAAAAGACCAAACGATTTAAAGGATCAATCTCTGATTCCATAATAGATGATAGAAGAATTGAAAGATGAACATATTTCTGGACACATTATCATTAAATTAAAGCACCAGGAGCAAGGCGGGCGATGACTGAAAAACAGGAGTTTTGACCGTCTTTTTCTATATTTTAATTTTTTTCTGTAATGTGGGATAACCAATCATATTCAAAAGTTCTTTACCTTTATATAAAAAAAGATGGACACCAAAGCAATAAAAAAAGAAATCATAGATAGGATTCTGCTATTTGATGATCAGGAATTTTTGAAGGAAATTAACAGCTTACTTCAATCCAGGCAATCAGAAAGATTTATTGAAATATCTTCCGACCTGGATGTAAAGCTTAACCTTGCCAGTGATCAGATTAAGCAAGGAAAATTTATTGAACAGGATGAACTTGATAATGCCGTTGAAGAGTGGTTAAACGAAGAGTAATTTGGTCAGACAAGGCAAAGTTTGAATTAAAGGAAATTCTGGATTTCTATAAAAGGAGGAATAAAAGTGCTACCTATTCCCGCAAACTGTATAAAAGGTTTAAGTTGGAACTTGGGATTGTAGCCAAAAGACCCAATATTGGGATCAGAACAAACAGAAAAAACACAAGAGGGTTAATAATTACAGATTACATTATATTTTATGAGGTTCAGGAAAGTGTTATTGCAGTATTAGAACTTTGGGATACCAACCAACACCCAGATAAAGCGCGTATAAAAAAGTTAGATTAAATTTTACCCTTCTTACTTGAGCATTCCTTAAACTCTGTGCGGTTCCATCAAACAATTCTCTGTGTTCTTTGCGCATCCTTTGCCCCTTTGCGTGAAACAAAATTGATACAAAGATGCGACTCATCTGACGACTCAAAGTCGTATGACGAGTGCAAAGAACTATACGCCTTCTCATCTTCAATCTCATCCTTAACCTCAACCTCTTTTCCAGCAGCAAAACCCAGTAAAAAACTAAAAGTCCGAAGGACTTCAATATGAATAACCCCGGGTACAATCCCCGGATTGAAGTATATCCGGTAATCGAATAACCTTAACCCATCCCCGGATGCTCAAATATGGGTAGCAAAAAACCCCCTCCCAAACCTCATCCAGCGCCAGCGGCGCGCAAATATAGGTAGCATAAACACCCTCCCAAACCACCCTCCCGGTAATATTCCCCGTCATCCATCGACTACCCGCTCGTCGGACGATTAGAAAAGCAGCAGCACACCAACAACATCCCC
>CAYMLS010000664.1:0-1687 GCA_964390665.1 uncultured Bacteroidales bacterium
TAGGACAACACATAACAGCTTTAAGGAAGGATAAAAAGCTTTCGCAGAGTGAACTCGGAAAAAAGGCTGGCACTTCCGGTGATTTAATAGGGAGGTATGAAAGGGACGAAGTAAAACCCTCGATTGAAGTGATTATTAAAATTGCCGATGCCCTTAATGTTTCTATTGATTACCTGGTTGGTAAAACTTCTTTTGAACTTAACCAGGACATGCTAAAACGTTTCCAGGAAGTTTCTACTTTACCGGAAACAGCTAAAAAACAAATCAATATGGTAATGGATGCTTTAATCCGGGATTTCAAGACCGGGCAAGCATACGCAGCTAAATAATAACGATTATGCAACGAGTAGTAATTGACATACCCGATAATAAATTCAACTTCTTTATGGAGCTTGTAAATAATCTTGGTTTCAAAAAGGTTAAACAGGTTTCTAAGGAACAAAAACAGTTTGTTGATGATTTACAGCACTCTTTGGAACAAGTAAAGCAACATCAGGAAGGCAAAATAAAACTGCAATCTGCTAAAGATTTTCTTAATGAGCTTTAATGTTGTTGTTACCGATGGCTTTAAAAAGCATGCCAAAGGCATTGCAAAAAAACACCGTTCCCTTAAATCTGACCTTAACAAGCTAATAGATTCCCTCGAAGAAAACCCAACACAAGGCGAACCTTTGGGAAAAGACTGTTACAAGGTTCGTATGGCTATTACCAGTAAAGGCAAAGGTAAATCTGGTGGTTCTCGTGTTATTACTTGTGTAAAGATTGTAAACCAAACCGCTTATCTTCTGACAATATACGATAAATCAGATAAGGACAATATTTCGGATAAGGAACTGGATGAACTTCTGCGTTTGGCAGGGTTGTTATAAAACAAAACCCGGAATAAGTCCGGGTTTTTACGTTAAATATTTATATATCCAGTTATTACAAAAAGCAAAATAGACAATACTGCATAAAACAAGTAAAACAGATAACTTGTCGATTTTTCTAAATTTGAGATAATTTTTATATGCTTTTTACCTTTCAGAAAAACAAAATAATTTAGTATGAAGAAAGGTACAAAAACGATTGAAATGAATAAAAACTTACCTATTTCTAAATCTATTCCAATAAAAAATTTCAAAAGCAAAAGTATCGCCACTAAATTAGCTGCATTAAAAAAAGAGATTGACCAATAAGCAACCTCATATGGTTTGCCATCAGCCTTTATCTTTTTAGAAAAATTACAAGCACTCACAAAAAGAGTGTAATATGCATTAATTAATTTATTCATCATCAATCCTCCGTTGCTATTTCATATATCATCCTGCCACCAAAATAGATAAGACCTGCCACAGGAAAGGCTAATGAAACGCCGCCCATTATTAAATCAGCAGTACCCCATGCCAGATTCTCAGGTGTTGGGTCAGTTGCCATATCATAGACAGTCATTGCTGTCCCCACAACAAAAAGCCCTCTACTCGCAGTCTTAGCTACAGTTGTTACATGTTTACTGTAACTTGTCGCATTTCGTAAACTTTTTGGTACTCGACCCGTAACTTTTTTGTAGGCATTAGCTCTGCTTGTATTGGCTGCTAAATTCTTTTCAGCATTTATCCCGTACAAAGTATTAATTGTACCCATTAAATACGCTGCCTCGCTATAACCACTTCCTGCTTGCGTGACACCCCCGCTATTTGCAGCCCTC
>CAYMLS010000665.1:0-1648 GCA_964390665.1 uncultured Bacteroidales bacterium
TGGAATCACGAAGTGAATATTCCATCAGGGATTTACCCTGTGGAATCACGAAGTGTATATTCCAGCAGGGAGGAACAAAAAATAATATCAGCGCTCCCTGCCTTTTGTACCCCGCAAACCTTTGTTAAAAGCCATCTCACCCTCATCCTCAAACTCTTTCCCAGCGACGGAACTCAGAAAAAAACATAAGTCTGTAGGATTTCAATGTGAATAACTGGATATTCCGGTGATGATGGCTTTATACAGATGGTGGAAACGTCCGGATTAAAAAAATCGGTCAACTTCCCATGTTATTGTCATGTTCATCGGATTTTTGTATCTTTGAGATACCTATGAAAACACACTCAGACGCCACCAGTTTCATCCGTAGTCAATATTTTTGGGATGTTGATGTGCAAAAAATTGACCCTGAAAAATCCAAAAGGTTCATTATAGAAAGGGTATTTTCTTTGGGCACATTGAACGATGTGTCGAACCTGATCAGATTCTATGGCAATGATGCTATTAAAAACGTATTGAAAGAATTATCTTACCTTGATGCCAAGACATTAAATTTTGTTTCCCTTTATTTTGATTTACCCTTAAAATCATTTAAATGTTACAGACGCAAACAGTTGATGCATCAGCACTGGAACTCTTAATGTCGCTTCAGCAGAAGCACTATTTAAGAAATTTCTACCTTGTCGGAGGCACTGCGCTTGCTTTATATTATGGTCATCGTAAATCAATCGACATTGATTTATTTACCAATGATTCATTTGACACGATCAGACTTATTGAGCAATTGCAAAATGACTATCCCATTCAGTTGTACCAAACTTCCACGGGCACTATAAAAGGGCATATCAATAAAGTGAATGTTGATTTCATTGCTCATCGTTATCCATATTTAGATGAACCGTTTATTTCCAACGGCATTAAAATGCTTTCAGAGAAAGACATTCTTGCCATGAAACTAAATGCCATTTGTGTGAGTGGTCAGAGATCAAAGGATTTCATTGACATTTTTTTTGCTATTGAAAAACATTCTGTGGATGATTTGATTTCGTACTATCAGAGAAAATACAATCAGCAGGGAGATATGCATATAGTAAAGAGTTTGGTTTATTTTGATGATGTTGATCTGACTGATTGGCCTGTTTTATTGAGGATACCTGAACTTGAGTGGGTCCAGGTGAAGTCCGGTCTCAATAAAGCAGTGCTTGAATACAGCAAAAGCAAAACCCTTTAAACCTTCGCGCTTGCGGGCATATCAACCCGTATTCTTTCAGTCGCGGAACTTTGGTTGTCGCCCTCCAAAGTCAAATGCCTAACGCCTCAGCCCTTGCCACCTTTCAACCGGGTAGCTTCCGGTTCCTTCGGAAGCTGGAAGTTCCTCCCCTCAACCTCATCCTCAGTTTTCCACAATCAACCATCACCACATTTCCAAAAAACAGTATTCTTGCACAAATTCAACCGAGCCATGACAAAGATTTTGACACACACGCCCATGATTAAAATCCGCGGCATGGTAAAACATGCAGTCAGACTGTTAGCGAGCTCTCTCGTTGGAAAAATGAGAACCGGGTTAACAAAATATATACATATGAACCGAGCCATGACAAAGATTTTGACACACACGCGCATGATTATAATTTGTGGCATCAAA
>CAYMLS010000666.1:0-228 GCA_964390665.1 uncultured Bacteroidales bacterium
TAATCTGTAATCATCAAATCCTTTTTTGTATGCGGATTTATTATTTTTCATTATTTCATCCATGACCCGATCGTACAAAAAATCAAATTTTTTATCCTGCAAAATACTCTGCCTTTCTTCAAGAGAAATACTACTTGTAACTTTATAGCGCTCATCACTACCATATATCATGCTTGGTTTGTCATGATCAAATAAATAAAGCTCACAATCAGTCTTATTGAAATTTCG
>CAYMLS010000666.1:238-1637 GCA_964390665.1 uncultured Bacteroidales bacterium
ATCACTATCAATAAGAGATTGGTTCTTAAACCCTAAATCCATATCAATATCAACGCCTGCTTCTACAACCTGGGTTGTAATCAGCAATATTTTCTGATTACTGTTTTTTGGATCCTTTAGGTAATTAATTATGTATCTTCGGCGGGGTTCAATTATGGTTCCTGAAAGAACAAATATCAAATAATTGGGAAACAAGTTGTTTTTTTGAATATGATTGAAGAATTCAGTGGCTGACTTTTTGAAAATAAACTCGATAAGGCAAAACACACTGCCTTTAAGGTTGTCTTTTCTGGAATTTGAATAATTTTCGGATTTTTCATAAACTTTTAAGGCAAGGTCAGGGATTTCAATTTTACCCAAAGTCAAATAATCTGTTTTGATGGTCACCCTTTTGCTGAAATTCGGGTTTTGTAAATAGTTTTCTCTTGCATTTTCAATTAACGGAATAAAATTGATTGTTTCCTTATCTTCCAATGCTATGTTGCTTATTTTTGGCAGTGTAGCCGACATTATAATAAACCGGATATTGAATGCATCGGCATATTGGGAAATGAAGAATTTAATTTTATCCCAATGCTTCGGGTTGTAAGCCTGAAGTTCATCAATAACTACTACGGAATTGGCAAGTCTGTGTAAAATGTAGTTAGTCTTCTTTTCGTTGGATTTTAGAATATCGAAAAACTTTATGTGTGTAAGAAAGATAAATGGGTAGTTTACAAATAAGTTGTCAATCTGATTTTTAAGATCCTTCCCATATGAAGCACTAGAATCATCTTCCGTACCTTTTGTTTGATAGCCTGATTTAGAGTGTAATTCGGTAACATGTTCATTTGTCAGCCCAAATGTATCTTTTACTGCTTTGATAGTTTGGGTTATTAAAGTGGTAAAAGGGAAAACGTAAAATACCTTATCAATTTCTGAATGCATTTGTAATAGCTTGTAAATAGCTAACATAGACATATTCGTCTTCCCCCCACCTGTAGGTGCCTCGATGTAGAAAACTTTTTCTTTTTTATGTTTTTCAATGCCGCTCATTACCTCGGCTCCAAGTTTTTGACGGAGAATGTTTAGGTTTTTATTGTTTGTTTCCTGAAGGTCTTTAAAAGGGTAGCTCTGGAAATAGTCAAAATTTTCAAGTAGCTCATTATTAAAAGGTTTTTTCTTATTGTTTTCAAAGTACTCTAAAACTCTTTTTTTGAGTTTTGGGGTTATCAGGCCAAAGTCTTCATCAGAATCCAATATAAGATCACTCATGTAGTCTGATGTTGCATAATAATCTGAAGCGGTAAGCAGGGAGTAATTTAGTTTAGGAAGCAAAATCAATGAAAAGTAATTAAGATTATTGTTTTTTGCTACTTTGTCAAAATAAGTCCAAAGATTTTGCTGGGAATCACTTTTT
>CAYMLS010000667.1:0-1636 GCA_964390665.1 uncultured Bacteroidales bacterium
AAAGTAATGTAAAATATTCGGATATGCCCTTAGTACTGTTTTTTCACCTTCAAGGTATCTTCCATCTCCTGTTACCTGACCGGGCAGAAAATCTGAATCATCGGGCGCTGTAAGTAAAGTAAGACTGTACAACTGACCGTTATAGAATTCTATGTGATCAACCCCGTAAGCGCGTCCGTTTTTCCCTTCATACAAAAAAGCAATTTGAACCGTGTCTTCGGATTGTATGTAATTTGACAGATTCACAACAACTTCCTTCCATGTTCCTGAAAATTCCGAAGAATTCCCTTTGGTGTTCCAGACTTCCCGGAAAGAAGCATTGGCAGTTCTCATCATGATCTTCAGGCTGTTTTCCGGGTTCTCATCTTCATCTTGTGTGTCGCTGATCAATGAAAAACGCATTGCCGGGACTGTTAGAGAGGTTATATCCATAAAAGGTGTTACGATCCATTCCTGTTGATCATCTTGTTGTGGCATGATGTTCAGGAAATGGTTTCCTTCTACAGGTTCTATGGTACTTCCGTTAAAATCTGTTGATGGCGTCAGTTCCCAGGAGTTCTCTCCCAAACTATACTGATCCCAGCAAAGAGGCAATGTTTCTTCAGCAAAATTTTCCACATAGGGAAATGTTTCTATCATTTCACCACATTCTTCTGTAATAAGCATGGTTGCAATGTTCGATGGTTCAGACTCCATAAGTTCATCTTCCAATGGATAAAGCGCCGTAACATGATAATGGAAGATACCCGTACTTACCTCCTCATCTGAAAATTCAAGTATATCACCCGTTTCGGTTTCATGTATCAGTTGATTATTTCTGTAAAGTCTGTATCGCAAAGAATCTTCTTTTGATCTGGATAGGGGGATCATTTTATCCATACTATTGAATTGATTGACTTGCAGTGAATTGTTGATCTCCGGGAAAACGACACCCGTTTTCTTTTCAGAGTCTTCAATATAAATACCGGTAAGATGAGCAAAAGCCTGGGATTGGTCCTGATGCGCCGACCATGAGTCCATTTCACCGATAAAAGAAATTCCTTGTCCGAAATTCACCGTTCTCATCAAACTGGATGGGTGTCCGCTGGGGTCCACACTTCTAACTGCCACATAAAAGTGATCATTCAGGATCAGGGGTTCGTCAAGGGTATGAATATGCTCCTGGAAATGCTCCGCGGTCAAGTCTTCAGATTCATAAAGCAGCGTTCTACCATCTGAGTCATATATTTTAAAACGGAATTGGTCACTTGGCCAGGGGTAGCTGTCATGTTCCACAAAAGTGTGAGAAACTTTGCTTAATGTAACGGGGAAGGAGAACCCCATGATATCGCTTTTGAAAAAAGTTGCCCTTTCGGGTGTAGCCCAGGTAAGATGCGTATAATCTTCTGTATATTTAAACCAACCGGGATTGTTGGGTGCATTGCCGGGCGCATACCATTTTACTGCCACCAGACTTTCCTGAGCATCATAATCTGTTTTTACAAAACCCGGACTTCTGAACTCATTATAATAAGGATCAAATCCCGGGATCTCAGTTTCACCCGTCCCGGCAGGATCAAGAAAGGATTTTAGTTGACGCACATCCACAACACCGTTTTTGTCCCAGTGATGGCTGAATTTTCCATAATAATCGGGT
>CAYMLS010000668.1:0-1628 GCA_964390665.1 uncultured Bacteroidales bacterium
TAATTAAATGTAGCTTGCGGGAAAATGCAATTGTGATGTTTTACTCGCCTCCAATGAAAATATTTTTGTCTCTGATCGATATTTTTTGCCACGAATTTGATATGTTTTTCTTGTTTAAAGACTATATTTTTGAACACAGTAAAACTTGCTAACCGAAAAGCAAATAAAACAGGTAAAATCCATATAATTGTCCTCTTTGAAGAAATAAGGATAGAGTCAATACATTTAAACATAATAAAAAACTATGAACACAAAAACCATCTTTTTGACAGGGATCCTTCCTGTAACATTTTCAGCCGTTTTTACTTCCTGCGACAATACTGCCAGGGAAGAAGAGAAACCACCCAATGTGCTGTTTATCATGGTTGATGATTTACGTCCAGATCTGAACTGCTACGGAAACCAGCAGATCATCTCACCCAATATTGATCAGCTGGCCAGTGAGGGTGTCCTGTTTGAGAGGGCTTACGTGCAGCAGGCCATTTGTATGGCATCGCGCGCCAGTTTGCTCACAGGTTATCGAGCCAGTGAACAAAGAATTTACAGCTGCCTTTCGGTGCAGGAGCTTACACCCGGGGTAGAGACACTGAACCGGTTTTTTGAGAATAATGGGTACGATGTGATGGCAAAGGGAAAAATTTACCATCACAGGGAAGACCATGTGGAACAATTTGGCCAAGGTTGGCTCCCTTCTGATAAAAGTGAAAAACTACCTGGCAGAGGATACATCACTCCTGAAGCCATTGCACAATTAGATGAAAACGGCAGAGGGCCGGCCTGGGAGATCGCCGATATTGAAGATCATGAGTATCGTGATGGTTTTTACGCGCGCTGGGCTGTTGAACAACTTGAAAAACGCAAAGATTCCGATACCCCGTTTTTCCTGGGGGTGGGATTCTATAAACCGCACTTACCTTTTAATGCACCCCGCAAATATTGGGATATCTACGATCACGATGCCATCAGTCTGACCAGTCAGCCCGATTATCCAGAAAATGCTTCCGGATATGGCCTGCACAATTTTGGTGAACTGCGCAACTACACCAATACCCCCGTGGGCAACGATCCTGTTCCCGATGATATGGCGCGGATGCTTATTCATGGCTATTATGCCTGCGTATCTTATATGGATGCTCAGGTAGGATTGGTCATGGATGCTCTTGAAGAAAATGGATTGAAAGAGAATACCATTGTGGTGCTGGTTGGCGACCATGGATGGAAATTGGGCGACCATGCCATGTGGTGCAAACATACCAATTTTGAACTCGATACACGCATACCCATGATCATTTCGGGTCCGGGTATTAAGCGTAATCAGAAAACCAACTCCTTTGCTGAGGCTTTGGATATATATCCCACATTGGCTGAATATGCAGGATTACAGCCTCCTGCTCATGTGCAGGGAACCAGCCTGGTGCCGGTTCTGCAAAATCCTGCTACATCAGTAAACGATGCTGCTTTTAGTGTCTGGCCATCATACCGCGGAGATCGTACCGATGAAGAAAAAGTGATTCTGGGTTACTCGGTAAGAACCAATGAATTTCGTTATATCGAGTGGATCCACCTGCCAACCGATTCACTGCTCGACAGAGAACTTTATGACCACCGCCAAAACAACAGTGAAGAGG
>CAYMLS010000669.1:0-1619 GCA_964390665.1 uncultured Bacteroidales bacterium
TAACGCATCGTTGGGTTATGAAAAACCGACCATTGAACCCGGCAAAAGTTATTACCTGAATGTGTATTTCGACAGAAAAGCGGCAACGAAATGGGCCGAAGCAGGACACAGGGTGGCATTTAACCAGTTTGAACTGCCATGGAATGTACCTGCTGAAGCCTCACCACTAACCGATGCCCGGGGGCAGGTTACAACATCAGAAACCGCATCAGCATTGAATTTGTCGGGTGAAGATTTTTCGATCGTTATCAGCAAAGAAAGTGGCTTCCTGAGTTCATACCAAAAAGATGGTAAAGAATACCTTCTCGAACCACTCCGACCCAATTTCTGGCGTCCTCTTACCGACAACGACCGCCGTGGTGCGCGTATTCATGAGAACCAGTCGGAATGGAAAGATGCTGCCGAATCGGTAACTGTGGAAAACTTCAGATATTTTGCTGCTGAAAACGGAAATGTGATGGTGGTGGCGGATCTCATGCTCAACAATATCAGGTCTTCCTACCATCTGCAATACGAAATTTCTGCCCATGGTGCAGTAAAAGTTTCCGCTGCTATACATCCTGCTGGCGGATTGCCGGATATGCCCCGTTTTGGAATGCAAACACGCCTGCCCGCAGCGCTTGATAGATGGACTTTCTTTGGCAAAGGACCGCATGAAAACTACATAGACAGACAAAAAAGTGCCATGATGGGGCAATACACCCTTTCGGTAAAAGACGACTTTTTCCACTATGCCTGGCCGCAGGAAAGCAACAACAGGACAGAGATAAAATGGTTTACGCTCCTGGATGATCAGCAGACAGGACTGAGGGTCAAGGGCAAACCTGACCTCAGTGTCAGTGCATGGCCTTATACCATGGAAGAAATCAATGACGCACAGCACACCTACCCGTTAACCCCGGGAAACATAACCGTCAATATTGATTTGAAACAAATGGGTGTGGGAGGTGATAATTCCTGGAATCATGAAGCAAGACCTCATCCTGAATTCAGAATCCCCGCAGATTCTTACAACTATCAGTTTATACTCTATTTTGGCGATGAAGATATTTTTTAATCGTCTTGCCTGACAATCATCTTTTTCAAAAAAGAAAACCCTTTCAGCAATGGCAATTGCGTGAAAGGGTTTTCTTTTTTTATGATCGAAAAGTTTTACTAATGTTATGCCCCGAAACCAATCTTCAAACCCATGAAAAAGTGAAGAGGCAGACCCGGATAATAATACCGGGGCAATGAATTGCCAAAAGAGGGTGCATTGACCAGGATCATGGATGCATACTTTTGATCGAGTATATTGTTGGCTTTCAGGAATAAATCGATATTCCATCGTCTGTTACCAAAGGTTGTTTTATAACCTGCCGTGGCATTCAGGACAGTGTAAGGTTTGGTAAACAGGGTATTGGCATCATTCATGGTCATTTCATCAACCCACCTTAAAGAGGGCATCAGATAAAGTCCAAATCCGTTTTGGGCATAAAAACTAAAATGTAACACCTGCCGGGGTATACCCGGAATTAAATTCCCGGCCCTGTCGTTTCCAAAATCATTGAATTCGGTAAAAATAAAATTATTATATCCATAATTACTGCGAATTGATAACTCACTCATTTGAAAAGAGG
>CAYMLS010000670.1:0-1613 GCA_964390665.1 uncultured Bacteroidales bacterium
ATCATGCGACAGGATCTTACCCGCACCATCACCGTAAATTGCAATGCAAAACCCGGAACGACAGCCGCAGAAATAACCGATCAGCTAAAACCTTATCTTGCTAAAGCATCAAAAGAATGGGGAAGCGGATATCGCTATAGTTTAGGTGGTGAAAACGAGAAAAGTGCCGAAGCCATGAGTGCTGTGGGTGCCAACCTGCCCCTGGCCGCGTTTATCATCCTGTTGCTCCTAATCGTTCAGTTCAATTCTTTCCGGAAATCATTTATGGTGGTTTCATCCATTCCCCTGGGTGTGATAGGTGTGTTGGTAGGACTTTTTGTTTTTCGTTCTTATTTCGGATTTATGGCATTTATGGGATTGGTAGCCCTGGCCGGGATTGTGGTAAACAATGCCATCGTATTGATCGACAGGATCGACCTGGAAATATTCAAGTTCGGAAAATCACCCTACCGTGCCATCCTCGATGCATCACAACAAAGGTTCAGACCCATTTTGCTCACCACTTTTACCACCGTACTGGGTTTGATACCGCTGTACCTCGGCGGTGGACTGATGTGGGAACCTATGGCGGTTGCCATTATGGTGGGTTTACTGTTTGCTACCATCATCACGCTTCTGTTCGTGCCGGTGCTGTACAAGTTGCTTTTTAAGGTAAAGGCAGAGTAGCGGCGAGTATTAACTTCATTCAAATAATCAATCCATTAAAAACATCCATCTATGAAAACATTATTATTCATCCTCATGCTCAGCACAACCAACATTGCCCTTTTTGCACAAAAAAACCTGGACGGGAAATGGCATACCGGCAACCAAAACACCATTGTGGAAATACAAAAGAACAATGACATTTTTGAAGGAAAGATTTATTCGTCTGACAACCCAAATGCAAAATTGGGTTCCCTGATTTTGAAAGATATAAAATGGGAAAAAGGCAAGTATGAAGGCAAAATATTCGCACCCGAAAGAGGCGAATGGTATCAGGCACAATTGACACCTGAGGGCCACAAGCTAAATATTTCCATCAAAGTCGGGTTTTTCAGTAAAACCGTTGAATGGGTAAGTATTGATTATTAGAATGTTTTTCCTGGCTCTAAAACAAGATTCTGATTATCTTTAGTCTTGCAAATAAAAGCGATACACTGCATGCCCCAAAACCTAAAACAGACAATTGCAAGAATACTGATGGTATCCGTCTATTCATTACTGGTGCTGGGTTTGGTGGGGTTTACACGGCAGGACAATACGGTTTTTGACCCGCCTTTTCCGAAATATCTGTTTTTGATCTTCTACCTGTTCTTTTTTAACCTCAACACCGAGGGCAATCTGTTCTTCGATCGCTACTTAAATAAGAAAATGCCTTGGTACATAAGACCAAACAAGCGGCTTGTGATACAAATTGCCTTCGTTTTTATGTGGACAATCATATCGGTTGGAATTCCCTTTACAATATGGTATTTCATCAACGGACGGTCGCTTATCTATCCGCCGGCTTCCATAATCATTTTTATCGGCTCCATTATTTTCTTGTTCGGGTTTATTGGCATATCCATGACCATAAACTTCTTCAAGCAGTGGCAAATCTCCATATTAGATGCTGAACATTACAAGCAGGA
>CAYMLS010000671.1:0-1610 GCA_964390665.1 uncultured Bacteroidales bacterium
CACGAAACCAAAGGCGCGTAGCGCTGACATTATGATCGTTCGTTACCGTGTCCCGGCATTAGACGGGATTATTTATCCACAAATGTGCGCAAATTATAACACAAATTGGCACGAATGAGGAATAAACGAAAACTTTCCCGCCCGGGTGTAAGAGAAAAATATTGGTTTTCCTACCAGCACTATATAGTGCCTGCAAGAAAACCCCTGTTTTTCATGTCTTTGATAAGAAATCGTCAAAGACAAGGCTTTCGAAGTTTTTAAACCTAAGGAGTCCCGTTAAAATTAACGAGATGACTGATTCAAAAACGAGAATAACGCAGTATTTGGCGTTTTCTTGCAATGACTATATAATATCTCCAATCCATAGTTTCTCCAGAAAAATATCCCAGGGAATAATATGGACATTTTGTACTTCGCGCGGATGAGGGTCATTGCTTACTAAAATAAGTTTTTTCACAGGATATTCCTCGGCAAAACTTTTTAAGCCTTTAAGATGCCTTTCCTGTGCTTGCCGGGTGGCCTTCACTTCAATTGCCACCTCATGATCGCCCAGGATAAAATCAACTTCCAGACCAGAAGTAGTGCGCCAATAGCTTAGCTTATGGTCTTTTTGACAGTAATGCCTGTGTACATATAGTTCATGATAGATATAATGTTCAAAAGCTTTGCCAAATACCTCACTGCCAGGTTGTATCTGATGCCTTTTGAGCAAATAATTAGCAATACCCACATCAAAAAAATAAAATCTTGGGGATTGTATAACTCTGCGCTTTGGTTTTTTCTGAAATGAAGGTAAAAACCGACCGATCAGGGTATCTTCAAGAATTTGAAAATATTCTTTTATGGTAGGTGCGCTCACTCCACAATCTGTAGCTATATTTGAGTAGTTAATCATTTCACCATTAGAAAAAGCAGCCACCTCCAAAAAACGGGTAAATGCCTGAACATTTCGAATCTTCGCTTCAGAAATAATTTCATCCTGAAGATAACTTCCAATATAGGCAGCCAATAGCTTTTCAGGACGATCAGACAAATAATGCCTGGGGAGCAGTCCGTGATTCAAGGCTCTTACAAGGTCAAAATCCGGAATCTCTTTCTTAATCAGAGGGTACAGCTCGTACCGTAGGGCCCGGCCTCCAAGTAAATTGGTGTCAGTTCGTAAAATTTTACGTGGGCTTGATCCACTCAGAATAAACCTGGAACCTTTGTTGACTATTAACCAATGAACCTCATTGAGCAGCTCAGGAATTCGCTGAACTTCATCAATCACCACCGGATAGCTCCCTTCATAAGATTGCAACTCCTCGCGTAACAGCGAAGGTGCCCTTCTGTATCTTTCAAAAACATCAGACATTAGCAAATCTATGTACATATGATCATTATACATTTTCCTTAAAAGCGTACTTTTTCCGGTTTGCCTGGCACCCCAGAGAAAAAAACTCTCTTCATCTGATTTTTCAAAAGCCTGACTTCGTAAATACATGATGATTAAAATTTATACTTTGATATATCATGATAATTTAAAGTAAAGATACAATTTTATTTTTATATTTTACTTTTTATTTATCCTTTTCCATGTGTCTCTCTTTCCGGAATGCCTGAATAGCGGA
>CAYMLS010000672.1:0-1387 GCA_964390665.1 uncultured Bacteroidales bacterium
CTATGTACTTAATGACGAATTTGATTGATTTTGGGAAGGGATGATGGGGGTGATGGTTTAAACCAGTCATGCATTTTGCTGATTTTCTGACCTTCTGCTCACCAAAACACACTACCAGTGAACAGAAAAATTACCAAAACCCAATTTTTTAGGCAAAGCAGTCCCAATCCCGCCGGGCGGAGGGAATTACAATTTTGACAATCAGAAGTTAAAGCAATTTGTAGCGTAGCAAAACAAGCATGCTTGATGACGGGGATCGGATCCGTGACATTACTGTCATTCGTTCGATGGTTTTGTATTTGTATTTCTGACACTGATAAGGATCAAAGCCGGTAATGTTTCGAACCCGTTTGACCGGATGATGGTCCAAAACACGCCCCGCATTCGTGATCCCTGACAAACCCATTTGATTTTTCAGTGTGATTTTTCCTGTCAACATTCACCAGGTCGCCATCAAAGCGACCCTGTATTGTTTTGCCCGGGGTGAATCTGATGAATCATTCCCGGATCAGATGAGTTAAAAATGTTCTGTTATTAAAAAAAAGCATTTATTTTTGACACATAAAAGAAGTATAAACCTAAAAACCAAAATCACGCACACCTGGAAACACCAAAATCTGGGGACACACAGCAGCGCATAAGGAAAAATACCAGAATTTGCAATATCCTTCTTCAATCAGGCTGTTACACCCGAAAAAGAGTTGTGCTATAATAATGATAAGGGCAATGGTGGTATGGGGGTGTTTGGGCACCAAGCGAAAAAACGCACTAATTCAGCATATAAGACGGAAAAAAATGATTATTTTTGTTATATGACTAAGCGAGAAAAAATCATACGGAAAATATTGCAACTATCAGAAAAGAAGTATCCAGATGCTGAGATATATTTATATGGTTCTCAGGCACGTGGAGACGCTAAAACCTTATCTGATTGGGATTTATTAATCTTGTTGAATTCAGAAAACATCTCTTTTTCGCTTGAGACTGAAATAATGGACGAATTTTACGACATTGAACTTGAAACAGGGGAGATTATGTCACCGATTATTTACCCCAAAAAAGAGTGGAATACTAAATACAAGGTAACCCCGCTTTTTGAAAACATAAACAAGGAAGGAATTCGTCTGAAATGACAGAAACAACGAATGATTTAATTAACTACCGTTTGGAAAGAGCCAAAGAAACTTTGGTAGACGCTAAACTATTAGCCGAAAAACAACGGTGGAACTCTGCTATAAACAGACTTTATTATGCAGCCTATTATGCAGTAATTGCCTTACTTCTCAAAGGAAACTTTAAATCCACTACTCATAACGGAACAAAATCAAAATTTTCTGAACAATTTATAAAAACAGGATTATTCCCAACGGAACTTGGTCGGATATAT
>CAYMLS010000672.1:1397-1608 GCA_964390665.1 uncultured Bacteroidales bacterium
AAAAGGGTGATTATGCTGATTTATTTGATTTTACATAAGAAAAAGTCACTCCATATTTTGAACCAGTTGAAAAATTGATAGAATTGGTTGAAAAATCCCTGAAGTAGCAATCGCCAGGTGCCAACACGCTATACCTGATCTCGTTATTGTCAGCGAGACGGGAGCAGTGCAAGTTTTGAGGTTTCTGCTTCGCGTTATCTTCCGTCTCGGG
>CAYMLS010000673.1:0-1601 GCA_964390665.1 uncultured Bacteroidales bacterium
ATAGTGATCCTGCTCTTCCAATAGAAATTGAGTTAGCAGAAACCAATATGATAAGCCATAATAATATCAGAATAAAAAACGAATTTATAACCAACAGATTATGGAATATTGTAATGAATGGTGTTGACAATGGCAATGATCAACCCATTTCAGGCATATCATTCGAACAGATACAATCATTTATAGAAAAATTAAACGACATATCCCGGGGAAACAACACTTATCGTTTACCTAATCTGGAAGAAGTTAAACAATCCCACAATAAAGGATTGCTAAATGACAAAAGAAACGAATGGGTAAACGACCCGCCTGTTTTCAGATCAGGTGCACACCCTAATATGGCTAAATTCTACTACAGACCTTTTCATGACGAGGCAGCCGAGGAGAGAAAAAAAAAGAGATATGATATATATTTCAGGATAGTAAAGAGTAATTAATTGGTAATTATTCACAATAATAAAAATCAAATATTTCAAAATGAAAGCACATAAAAATAAAAGCATTCAGAACATTAATGGTTTGGTTTATCAGCAACAATTCAATTTTCATAATCTAAGGCAGGAGAAAGAAAGAAAATCATTTTCACGTTTCGCCATTGAGAAATCTTTGAAAGTTTTCTTTGTTTTATTTTTTATAATGTTTTTTGGTCCTTTATATGCCCAACAACATACTATAGAAAATGTAGAATATAGGGTGCTCGATGAAAAAATAATCGTCATAAACTACGATCTTTTGGGCAAAGACAAAAAATACCTTGTTGAACTAACCCTTAAAAGAAAACAAAATCCACTTTTTGAGTTGCAACCCACTGCAGTAGCTGGAGATATTGGCAAAGGAAAATTTGCCGGGACCGATAATAAAATAGTATGGAGTATGGAAAATGAGCAAGCAGAAAATTTTTATATAGATCCCTTTGTAAGCGACTTTTATTTTGAAATAAGGGCCCGAAGAAAAAATGGATGGGGTTGGTTCTTTTTAACCGTTATAACAGGAGGGGTAGCATTGGTCATTCACAACCAATAACAGGATTGATTTTCAAAACAATTTACAAAAAAATAATCATGAAAAAAAACATTTTAAAATATCTCATTGATTTCATTTATTCAATTATTCATAATTTCAGTATATTAAAAGCATTTGTTATCATAGGTCTGATAACTTTGTTAACAAATTCATTGAATGCTCAAAATTTCGTCACAGGGAGCTCAGAGCAGGGTACCATAGCACCTTTGCTTCCAAGACCTTTATTAGAGCTAAAAGTTTTACATACCAAGGAAGATAATATGTCAATATATCCGGGGATCGTAAAATCTTTTGATTTAGTTATCATCAATAACGGGAACAGAGTTGCTGAGGATTGTGAGATCATCTTCAAAAACAATAGTGGTTCATTAAATTTAGTCAATGCAGATTTTCCTGTTTTTTCTGTTTTTCCCGGAGATACAATAAGGAAAACACTCATTGTTGAATTCAGCAGGGAAGCTCACTTGGGTTGGCACTTGTTAAGCATCATAATAAATGAAACCAATGGATTTAACCTGTTTCCCGAAAGGAATGTTAATTTTTTAGTGAAAAAGGCACCCGAGTTGGAAGTTATAGTA
>CAYMLS010000674.1:0-1590 GCA_964390665.1 uncultured Bacteroidales bacterium
AGCGGTTGAAAACCCTCGAAGTGGTTGGGATTGCTGGATGGTTTGCCCGTCGTCCCACGACTTCCAGCTCGTCGGACGACTAAGAAAAATATCTGAAATCATGAAAAAAACCCTGAAACCTTAGTAATATTTACTAACTTAGCGCCAAATTTCTCTGTATTTTCTACCTAACTTTTCAAAAATATGAAGGACATCATTCAATCCATCATCCTCGAAAACCAATATCTAGAATTACCCGAAATCTCACCAAGGAGATTAAATATACCCCTTGGTCAGGGCATTATCATAAGCATTACCGGCGTTCGTCGTGGTGGTAAAACATATTTGCTTTACAATGCTATTCAAAGACTATTAAAGCAAGGGGTGCCAAAGGAAAATATCATCTTTATCAATTTTGAAGATGAGCGTTTAAATCTTAACGAAAGCAACTTACATCTGATCCTGGATGCATATTCTGAAATGTACCCTGATATTCGTATGAATGATGTCTCATTTTTTTTCGATGAGATTCAGAATATTAGTGGTTGGGAAAAATTTGTCAGGCGTATTTTTGACACGAAAACCCGGAATATTTACATTACAGGTTCCAACTCAAGATACCTGAGTACAGAAATCGCCACCGAGCTCAGAGGACGCACCCTTCCATTTACCCTGTATCCGCTGAGTTTATCTGAATATTTCGATTTTCTGGGTGTGGAAAAAAGGTTGTTCCCCCAGAGCCAAAAGAGCAGGATCATAAATCTTACCATGCAGTTTCTCACAGATGGTGGGTTCCCGGAAATACTAACAGTAAACAAACAATACCGGATACGTCTTTTGCAACAGTATTTCAATGTAATGATCTTCAGAGATATCGTAGAGCGTTATGATGTTGGAAATACAGAGGAATTGAAATTTTTCATTAAAAAAATCTTTGCAGGTATAACCAAACCATTTTCGGTAAACAAGGCATACAATGATTTAAAGTCTCTGGGATATAAAGTAAGTAACAAATATTTATACGAATACCTTACTTATTGCAATGATGTTTTTCTGAGTCGAAGCGTCAATCGTTTTGACTTTTCGGGAATCAAACAAGCCAAAAGCGAGAAAAAGCAATATATTATTGATACGGGAATGCTTCATGCCGTGGAATTTTCAGTATCAAAAAACCAGGGAAAATTATTGGAGAACATGGTTTTTCTGGAATTTTTAAAAAGTGAGCAAGAGGTTTTTTATTTTAAAAACAGCAAAGAATGTGATTTTATTGTAAAATCAGGTTCGGAGTATAAACCTGTTCAGGTGAGCTGGTCACTGGATGATGAATCAACAAGAAAACGTGAATTCCTTGGATTAAGTTCAGCATGTGACTTCCTGGGCACGAAGGAAGGATTAATCATCACCTTTGACGATAAGAGAGAAGAGAAATTCCGGGACAAAACCATTAAAATAATGCCTGTGTACGAATATTTTCTAAAGAATAACTGACAACCGTTTTCGCTTATTCTAAGCAGAATTTGCAGTTCCGCTTCCCCGGTCTTCCCAACCCCGCTCGCCCCGTCGTCCGACGACTTCCGGTTCGTCGGACGAATAGAAAAAGGTTGAGGATGA
>CAYMLS010000675.1:0-1584 GCA_964390665.1 uncultured Bacteroidales bacterium
GCAATCTTTACTGTCTTTATGACCGAATGACAGCATAATATGATTCCCGAATGATCCATCGAAAAAGGGTTTTTAAGGCCATTGCTGTGCTTTTTCGTCATTGCACGTTCTGTTACTGAAGTATTTTTATCATGCACAAGAAAATTACATCAGTTTTCCTCCTGGCAATATTTTCAAATTTTTTAAGGATGAACCTTTTGTATTTTTCTGTCCTGTTTTGATGGGTATTTTAATCATTTGAATGGATTTTTTATCTGTTTACCAAAGGATCTAAACTGAAGGATGGTTTTTACCAGATGTTTTCTTTGGGTTACAATAGACAATAATTAAATATGAATCATGAAAATTTCATGCTTTTATTTTGTACTTTTGCAGACCAAAACATTGTTTAGGTCAAAAGAAATATTTTTAGTTTACTTTTTCGTTTAATTCTGTTAACCCTGCTGATGATACGCACTATCTTTTTCTTTGTCGTTTTTTTCATTGTTTTCTCTGTTTCTTCTTTTGCTGACAATGGTCGTATTACTGTTGTTGAAAACAAAGAACTGGTTTTTATCGGAGGTGGAAATGTGATGAGTTTTCATCAAAGTGAGCTGATCATTGAAAATGTTGCCAAAGAAGAAAACCCAGTGTATTTTATTGTTGACGAATATCCAAAGTTTTCTTATCCTGGTGGGTATGCTGGTTTTTTTGATGAAAGAATTGTTTATCCTGAAAGTGCTGTTAAAAATCATGTGGAAGGTTTGGTGTGGGTGAATTTTGTGGTTGAAAAAGATGGTACTGTCTCAAATCCTCATATCATAAGAGGTATTGGTTATGGATGTGAAGAAGAAGTGCTGAGGGTGGTAAAGGAATTGCCTAAACTGGAAGCAGGAAAAATTAAAGGTGAACAGGTTAGAGTGGCCGTTACTTTACCCATTAAATATCAGCTAAACTATTAAAAGACCTTTCCCCCCCCAAAAAAAACGTCAAAAAATTTTCTTCTGTCATTCAAATTGGAATCATGGTTTGCAGAAATTTGTTTGGATAGTTTTACTATTTGTCATGCTGCTTTTTTAATGCTTATTTTGCAAAATGGAAATAAAAATTGTGCTGCGTGTTTCCTGAACAGATACCTTTCTTTCAACTAACCTTATATTTCTTCCGGGAAATACCAATAGGTTTGTAAAATAAACTATAAGTTCCATCCAAACTTATTTCTTATTTGGTAGTTATTCTTTTTTCAGTATTAAAATCTTACCTCAATAAAAAATGTGGATCAATCTTCTTATTACGCTAGCAATTCTGATTGCATTAAATTTTTATGGTTTTTATGGATTAAGGAAATTTTTAAAGGTTGATGCTTATGCCCGGTTTCGGAAAACAATCGTAACTGTTTATTGGTTAATGGACCTCTCCTTTCTTGTGTTTTCTGTTGTTTGGACTTTCATTATACGCAATAGTTCGTGGCCCGATTATGTGCAGTACAGAAGCTATTTCTACATAACGGGGGCATTTATTCTTATTTATCTTCCCAAAATTGCGTTTATTATTTTTAATATTTCAGATGATCTCATTTCTTTGATCAGGTTCTTTTACCGAAAG
>CAYMLS010000676.1:0-1583 GCA_964390665.1 uncultured Bacteroidales bacterium
TACCCATCGTTCATGTTATATGGAGTGGAAGAGCAGGAAGTGGCAGATTGACAGGTGGCGTTCCGGATTGGTGGGGGAGGGGCGCGAATGGAGGGGGTGTTGATGGGTTAGATAATATTCTGTTTGCTGTTAGCATGGGTAAACAAGGTGGAGATAAAGCTGTTCAATACTTTCAAATGAGTAATAAAGGCATATTAAGAGCCGCTGTCAATAACGATATACCTACAGATAGGATAAAGGACATAATGAGGTCGACCGGAAAAGTTGGTACTGGTTTGAAAGTTGTCGGTGTTCTTGGGAATGTTGCGAGTGCTGGACATACTATGTATAAAATATCGCAAGATGGAATGTCTGTTCAGTATGGTGCTGACTTAGTGTTTAATGGTATTGCTTTTGTGCCTGGATGGGGTTGGGTAGTTTCAAGAGTCTACTTTGGTGGGCAAGCTATTATGGAAAGTGAAGGGTTTAAAGATATGCAGCAAGAATGGCGTGAGAAATATCCAATAACAGGAGCTCCGCCTCATATGATAGGGCATTGTTTTGTGGAAGGAACTCAAGTTTTAATGAAGGACTTTTCGCTCTGCAACATAGAAAATATTGAAGTAGGTGATACTGTAAAAACATTTAATTTCCGAACCTCGGAATTAGAAAATAATAGAGTGCTTAAAATTTCGGATCCAATACATAATGATTTAGTCACCATTAGTTTTACTAATGATATTAAGAATATTAACACTGAAGACCACCCATATTATGTGAAAGGGAAAGGCTGGTGCTCATTTAAGCCGGAACTAACTTTTCAAAGATACGGTTTGGAAGCTTTACAGCTAAAAGAAGGTGATATTTGTTATTACTATAAAGACGGTGAACTATTGGAAATAAAGATTGTCGAAATCATTTCTTTAGACATTGAAGTAAAAACATATAACCTTACGGAGATAGAGAATAGTAATAATTATTTTGCAAATGGATTTTTAGTCCATAATGAGAGTGAAAATTTAAAAAACACCTCGAAAGTACCCTTGAATAAAAATGGGCAAAGAGTAATGCTTAAATCATTGGAAATAAAAGAGTAAAAAATATTTTATGAATATTTTAAAGATATATGATTATTTATATTATAGAACTTATAAGATATACTTGACCAAATGGAAAGAAAGCATGCCTTGGTTGTATGCTTTAGGTTTAGTTTCAATCATCCAGGTTTTTAATTTATCCATATTGTATTTTACCTATGCATTTATATCCAAGTCATATAAAATAGATGCGAAATTTGGGCTGATATTGACTATCGGAATAATAGTAATAAATTATATCAGGTATCACTCAAGTAGATATAATTTTAATAGTTTATCAGAGAAGTGGGCTAAAGAAGATTACGAAAAGGAAAAATCCAGAGGCAAGATTTTAATTGTTTTTATAGGGATTTCATTTTTGGTCTGCCTCGGAATGGCAATATTGCTTGGAGAGATTAATCAAGGAAGATTGTAATTGACATTATCTTTACAATAAAAAAAGCACGAATTTACCGGGCTTTTTTTATATCATTAAGCTTTGTAATTTGCTTTTGGCAAAGAATGCGT
>CAYMLS010000677.1:0-1571 GCA_964390665.1 uncultured Bacteroidales bacterium
CGTGAATAATCATCCTCGTGTGTGTTTAATGCTTAATCATGGATGTTTCATCTGTGTATAATTTTTATTAAATAGGTCAGATAGCCTGTCCCGCTTATGCGGGAGAGCTCGCCAGCAGACTGACTGCATGCTTTACCATCCTGAGAAATCTAATCATGCGCGTGTGTGTCAAAATTTTTGGCATGCCCGGTTCATATTTTCAATGTTTAAATTTGTTTTACAAAGTTCGATACTAATCGCAATGTTTCCTTTTACAATTGTTAAAATCGGGATGCGTTTTCTTGTCTGTAATTTTCAAAAAAAACCACTAACTCTTTTTTGCCGTATTTAGGTGCGATCATATCCATTGATAATGTTGTTAGAAAGAACTCAACTGAGCCGTATGTTTTTGAGGATGTGAATGTTCTAAGAAAAAAAAGAACAACATTTTGAATCCAATCCGGTAAATAGGTAACCTTTACTTTTTTTCCTAACACAACAGATGCTAAGTCTACTAAGTCTTTGTGTGAAAAGATTTGGGGTCCGCCAATAGTTAGTTCATTTTGATGGGTACTTAGAATATTGACAATTTCAAGTGCTAAGTCTTCACCATCAACAGGATTCAATCTATATTTTCCTTTGCCAAAAAGATACACTCTTCCCTTATTAGCCATCTCTAAAAATTCACCCAAATCCGGGAAAAAACCATTTGGTCGGACAATGCAATAGTCAATTCCAGATTGTTTCAATTCATCCACAAATTGTTCTTTTGCCGCACACATTTTTAAATGTCGCATTTTTTCACCATTGAGCGATGCCACATAAATGAATTTTTTTACACCTTCTGAAATGGCTTGATCAAGTAAGTTTTTGTTTGCCTGGTAATCTACATCCCAATAAGTCAAACCATCTTTTTGCCGTGTTATGCCAATGGTTGAAATTACAATATCAACTCCTTTAAAAATCCCTTGCAGGGTTTTGGACTCAGTAACTTCCGCTTCAATCAGATGAATAGAGGGTAGTTTCCGGAAGGTTGATTTCTTTCCTTTGCGAACAATAGCGATTGTACTTACATGCTTTTCTGAAAGTTCTTTGAGAATATGGTTTCCCAAATAACCCGTGCCACCTGCTAATAAAACCTTTGCATTTTCCATTATGAGAACTTTTGATTAAATGATGCAAAGATTTGCGTTCTTTTTTTGATTCCCTTTTACATTTGTTAAAAAGAGGAAACTATTTTTTCTGGGTACCTGCCCTGATTCGACTTAAACTTACCTGACTTATCCCTAAGTATGATGCGATATGACCTAATGGTATTCTTTGTAAGATTTCAGGATAAGCATCAACAAGCTCGTGATATCGCTGACTGGCATCCTTGGTTCTGAGACTTTCATAATAATAGGTCAATCTCAATAATTCCTGTTGGTGAAACCTTGTACCCCATAAAGCCCAACGCTGAGATTCTGAATACAACCTTTCCAAATCATCAAATGAAATACTAGCAATTATTGTGTTGTTCTCTGCAACTTTTATTGTAAGCGTACTGACTAATTTAGAATAAAAACTCATAACGTCTGTAAAAGAATTACCTT
>CAYMLS010000678.1:0-1567 GCA_964390665.1 uncultured Bacteroidales bacterium
ACAGACCTGAAGGGGGATCTTACGGGAAACCTTTCAGCTACCGGTACTTTATCTGCACCTCAGATCAGGGGAGAATTATCTTTCAAAGAAACTTTTTTCAATGCAACCGACCTCAACAATAGATTCTACCTGAAAGAAGAAAAAATTCAATTCGGGAATGATAAAGTAATCATGGAGAATTTCACGCTGCGCGATACAAAAGGACGAAAAGCGTTTGTAGATGGAAATATTGATATTGAAGACTTTGCCAGTCTGAATTTTGATCTGGATGTAAAAGCAGATAATTTTTTATTGATGGATGCCGAAGAAGATAATAATGATTTATACTGGGGTACAATTTTGGTGGACAGCGACCTGACAATCACAGGAAATCAAGCATCTCCCACCATAGAGGGTGATCTGAAACTTAATGAAGGATCGAACTTCACCTTCAAAATACCGCAAACCCAACCCCAGGCTATTGGAGATGAGGGAATTGTCGAGTTTACCAGTTACCAGGACACAACCTTTTACAGATTGGCGCAACAAACCTCAGAAACCACAGAACTTCAATCATCATTTGAAACCCTCGATATAGCAGTTAACCTGGATGTAAACGAACAAACAAAAGTAAAGATCATCATTGATGAATATGCAGGCGATTTCCTACAAGTGCAGGGAGGTGGGCTTTTGAGCCTGGGTATCGATCAGGGAGGGAAAATTGCCATGACCGGACAATATGAAATCCAACAGGGTGAATATCTGCTCACCTTTTATGATGTGATCAGACGAAATTTTATCATTGAAAAAGGCAGTAGTATTACATGGAGTGGTGACCCTATGGATGCATTGGTTGACATTACAGCAAGATATACCGTTACAACCAATGCAAGAGATCTGATGACCCGGCAAACAACAACTGACAATACTAATAATCCTGCTGCCCGGCAATATCCCTTCCGTGTATTTTTAAATATGGAAGGAGAATTGGAAAAACCAGACGTCAGTTTTAATCTCGGATTACCCAATGAGTACCAAAATGCAATGGATGGTGCCCTGTTAGCCCAATTAGAACAGATCAACAGAAACGAATCAGAAAGAAACAAACAGGTATTTGCTCTTTTGATCCTGGGAACTTTTTTACCCGATAATCCTTTTGATGCTGTGGGAGGTGGTGGAGGATTGACTTCCTCAGCCCGCTCCTCAGCAAGCCAGATCCTTACACAACAGCTCAACCGCCTCTCACAACGATACATCAAAGGGGTGGATATTGATTTTAATGTTCGCTCTTCGGTGGATTATACAGGCGAGCAGGCAGCAGGTAGCACCGAATTGGAAATGAAAGTCTCCAGAAATTTTTTCGACGAAAGAGTAAGGGTTACTGTTGGCGGAAATATTGAACTGGAAAATGAAGAACAGCAACAAAGAAACCCGGGAGATATTGCAGGCGATTTCATGATAGAATATTTCATCACTCCCGAAGGGAATTTGTCTCTTAAAGGATTCAGAACCAAAGATTATACAGATGTTTTCGATGGTGAGGTAATTGAAACCGGTGTATCGGTGGAGTATTCGAAAAGTTATGACC
>CAYMLS010000679.1:0-1564 GCA_964390665.1 uncultured Bacteroidales bacterium
TTTGAAGGCGAGCCCAACGCAGCAATTGGCGTTTTCTTGCAAGCACTATTTAATAAAATTATACACAGATGAAAGACCATAACCATGATCAAAATGATCAGAACCATTCCGGACACAATCACAGAGATCATCATGCCCATATGATCCGTGATTTCAGAAGAAGATTCTGGATATCCGTGGCGCTGAGTTTACCAATAGTGGTTCTGGCACCCATGATACAAGACCTTCTTGGATATGAATTGACTTTCAGGGGCGCCGCCTATGTGCAGTTTGTTTTATCTTCTGTGGTGTTTTTCTATGGAGGATGGCCATTTTTTACCGGGTCTAAAGATGAACTAAGCGATAAAAAGCCGGGCATGATGACCCTGATCGCTTTGGCCATTGCGGTGGCATATCTTTACAGCTCTGCCGTTGTTTTTGGTTTGGAAGGAAAAACGTTCTTCTGGGAATTGGCCACTTTGATAGCGGTAATGCTCCTGGGACACTGGATTGAGATGAAATCTGTAATGGGTGCTTCCAATGCTTTGCAGGAACTGGCACAACTCATGCCCACTGAGGCTACACGCATCAAAGATGGAAAACAGGAAAAGGTGGGCCTTGATGAAATTCAGGAAAATGATTTGTTGCAGGTGAAACCCGGTGAAAAAGTTCCTGCAGATGGTGAAATTGATGAAGGGGAAAGCCACGTCAATGAAGCCATGCTGACGGGCGAATCAAAACCTGTTCTGAAAAAAGCGGGCGATGAAGTTTTCGGTGGATCGGTAAACGACAATGGAACACTGAAAATAAGGGTAAAGCATACGCAAAAAGATTCCTACCTGTCGAAAGTTATTGAAATGGTGGAAAAAGCACAGAAAACCCGGTCGAAAACACAACACCTTGCCGACAGAGCGGCAGGTTGGCTGTTTTACATTGCACTGGGCGCAGGATTCATTACCCTTGCCATCTGGTTAATAGCAGGGAAGGAATTTCACTACGCCCTGGAAAGGATGGTTACCGTTATGGTCATCTCCTGTCCGCATGCACTGGGTTTGGCTGTGCCTTTGGTCGTGGCTATTTCAACCTCTGTTTCTGCCCAAAATGGTTTGTTGGTACGAAATCGTACCGCTTTCGAGAATGCCCGCAAAATATCTGTTATCCTGTTCGATAAAACAGGTACCCTTACCAAAGGAGAATTCGGCGTTTATCAGTATAAATCATTGCATCAGGATTATTCTGATGACAAAGTACTGAAACTTGCCGCTACACTCGAATCTCAATCTGAACATCCGATTGCCAGAGGAATTCTCAACAAAGCCAAACAACAGGAAATTGAATACGGTGAACCGGAGGATTTCACCAACATAAAAGGCAAAGGGATAAAAGCCAAAGTAGAAGGTGAAAATATTGTGGTGGCAGGCCCGGGGTACCTGGAAGAAAATAATATTGATTTTGAAAAAGATAACATAAAGGATGAGACTGGCACGGTAGTTTTCGTTTTGGTGGATGATAAACCTGTTGGATATATTGCATTGGCCGATGAGATCAGGGATGAATCCCCCGGTGCTGTTTCTACCCTTAAAGA
>CAYMLS010000680.1:0-1541 GCA_964390665.1 uncultured Bacteroidales bacterium
GATGCTATTTTTCTCAAAGATCAGGAAACGGGCAACATCAACAGATTATACGGCAAAGATTTTGATGTTTGTATTCCCCGACTTTCCGGCAGTAATGCATTTAATTTTGGTGTTCCCCTTTTGTACCATTTGGAAAATAATTTGAACATCCCTTCAACCTCTGAAGGTTTAGGTTTACAAATTGCTTCAAACAAATTTCTTTCTCATCAGGCCTTTAGTTCCTGGAAGGTCAGGACTATACCCACCCTTTACATTAACCAACCCATTGATTTTAAATTCATTGTAAAAAAATTGGGATTGCCTTTGGTGGTTAAGACCCCGCTTGGTTCTCAGGGCTCAGGCGTGTTTATATTAACGGATGAATTAAGCGTAAGTACCACGCTTTCAGCATTTTCACGGATTAATAAAAATTTGTTGCTGCAAAAATTTATCAATACCGGGGAACCAAAGAGTGATATACGGGCTTATGTAGTCGATGGTGAAGTAGTAGCGGCTTACCGCCGGTGGGCTGTAGATAAGGACTTTCGCAGCAATTATTCTCTTTCACATTCGGGTGAAAAAATCGTTTTAACAAAAGAAGAAAAAGAGATGGCAGTCAACGCCGCCGAGGCTGTTATGTTACCGGGTGTTTGTGGTGTGGATATATGCAGGGATAGTGATCAGGACGACCGCCCCTACATCATAGAAGGAAACGGCAACGCTTCATTATCGGGTATCACAAAAGTTACAAATATCAATGTTGCTGAAAAAATAATCGAATATGCGGAAAAAATCGGCAAAAAAGAACCCCAAAGCAGGAACGCCGAAAAATCAGAATCAGAAAACAATGCAAACATGATGTACTCATGGCAGCTTTTAAACCCAGTAAGGTAAGTTATCAACATTTTATTAACAATTAAATACTAAAAACATGAAAGATTTAAAAGTTGGTCAAACCGTCTATTTGAAAGGTGATGACCAAAAAACCAGAATGACAGTGGAAAAAATCATCAATGATGACCAGAACAGTATTTGTTTAGTGTGGATGACGCCACAAAAAAAACTTATACGGGATAAAGTCCCAGGTGATTGTTTGGGAAGACTGTTGCACCCCTCAGATCGCCCGCAAGAATAGTATTTCTTTGTTTTTTGTTTTGTTTCGCCCGGTAATACGCTGTTAATCAGTGTTTACTGGGTTTTTTTATTTGCAACTGCAAGTTTTTTCAGGAACATGCAGTTACACCTACAATAAAATAAGTTAAAATTCGGTATTTTAAAAGATACAATTCACTGAATGAATTGATTAACTGTTTTTTTACCCCGAACCTGTTCGGAAATCTGAATACTTCCGCACGCACCGCCCTGTGGAAAAAACGGCAACTGCAATTTTTTGTGAAGCGTTATATGCTGCTGAATTTTTTTTTGGTACCTTTAGAGCATAAAAACCGGGTACCACCACCACACCAAATAAAAGATTAAATGTGTCCTACTGTGTGTAATTACAATTCAATTGGCAACGTAACACACTATAAACCAGATAAAAGCAATTATATAAAGTATGA
>CAYMLS010000681.1:0-1530 GCA_964390665.1 uncultured Bacteroidales bacterium
GTTGGTTTATTGGGCATGCATCGGCCTGAATTATTAGGGTGTAATCACCATTGGCTACCCAGAACATGGGCCATGGAACGTGCTTTCAAAAGGCATTCTTCATATTCCTTTTCAGGATCGGAAGCCATGGTGAGTGCGCTGCCTGTCATAAAACTAAGGTATTTTTGACAGGAATTGTATAAAATGCTTCTGATGACCACATTAAAATCAAAATCCTTTTCTGGTGTTATATAACCCACTGCTCCCGAATATAGTCCCCGTTTTGTGGTCTCAAAATGATCTATGATCTGCATGGCACTGATTTTGGGTGCGCCGGTCATTGAACCCATCGGGAATGCTTCTTTGATGGCTTCTGTAAAATGGCGGTCGGGATGTAAAAAGCAGCTGATGGTTGATATCATTTGATGCACCTGCGGATAACTATAAATTCCGCAGAGTTCCTCTACCTTTACTGTCCCTTTTTCTGCTGAGCGCGAAAGGTCGTTTCTTACCAGATCTACAATCATTATGTTTTCACTGCGTTCTTTGGGGTCATGGCGTAGCTGTTTTTTTAATTGCTCGTCAGTTTCCGGTGTTTCTCCCCGTCTGATGGTTCCTTTGATGGGTTGCGATATCAATTTGTTCTTTCGTTTGGCCAAAAATCTTTCGGGCGAAGAGCTGATCAGAAACCGATCTTCTGTTTTGTGAAAACAAGAAAATGGTGAAGGATTCTTGCGCGCAAGATTCAAGTAGGTATTCAAAGGGTCTATTTCATCGTGTGCAAAAAACTCTATGCAATAATTCATTTCATAAATATCGCCCCTGAGGATATGTTTTTTTATTTTTTCTGCATTTTGAAGATAGTCCTTGCGAGATACACGGTGTTTAATTTCCGGAGATGCTTTGGGTGTCTTTTCAGAAACAGGAAAATTTTTAATGTCGGAGATAACTTTCTCCGCCTGTTGTTTGGTATCAGCATTACCTGCTATGCCGATGCTTAGTTTTGTTTTGTGAATGACAAAAACAATCTCGGGAATGTAAAAATGCATCAGTGGCATTTTTATATGATCTGCTTTTGCAGGTTTTTTCAGTTGGGATGGTTTGTTTTCGTTGTTTTTTACATCATAAGACATGGATCCAAATATCCAATCCTGGTTCTGATCCGAAAATGTTTTCAACATCCCAAATGCTTCCAGCTTTTCATCTTGAATTCGAATTTCAGATATGATACCTGCCGCCAATATCTTGTCAAAAGAACTGTAAGGATCACGTTTGGATTGGTTGGAATTCAGGAATGTAAGTGTGTTAAAAGTGTTGTTTGCCCAGTTTAAAACCGAGGGGATAAAATCAATATTTTCAGGTATGGGGAAATCATGAAAAGTCCTTTTTGGCAAAGAATCAGTAAGATGGATATGAGGATGAACCGAAGGGGCGTTTTTAATCATGAATGATGCACTGTATTTCAAATATTTTAAGGATCGGGTTTTATGGATATGACCTTTTACAATCTATCTTTTCCAAATTTAAATAAATAATTACGTTTTGTGAAAT
>CAYMLS010000682.1:0-1517 GCA_964390665.1 uncultured Bacteroidales bacterium
CTGCGTTGTATTCCCATCCACCAGCTTTTGCCAGTTGCTGGGTTGCGTTGAGTAAAATCTCACTATCACGCAAACGTCTGATGATTTTTTTCACCAATCGAAATTGTGTGAAATAAAAAATAAGTGCGATCACAACAAGAACAAGCAATGAATTGGCAACAACAGGTATCAGCAATCTTACTTTTCTTTCTAACAAAAGATCAGGATCACCTTCTGCAACCAATTTAAAAGGATGTGTAGGGAGCGTAACCGAAACGAAACCTGCTTCTTTCATGTTTGATGCAGGTTTTCCAACCGGTAACAATTTAAATTGCTTTACGGGGTTGGGTTTTTGTTGAAATAAAAACCCCGTATCAAAACAACCTGCATCATATCCTATGGTATCCCCCGCTTCCATAATGGGTTCCACGATCAAAACATATCTTACGGTGTCATTGATAAGAGATATACCAGGATTGGTAAGACTTCTGTTTGCCAATATCTTCTGATTCCCAAAGGAGCTGACCAATGTACCGTCAGTCAGAACACGTCGTACACCAATAAGATCTTCAATTACAGCAGCACCATCTTTGTATTTGGGATCCGTAAAAGCAATGATCTCTTCCAGTGTAACACCGCCTTGTGAGTAGCGGTACAATTGTTTTCTTATCATTGTTCGGCTTCCCAACGCCTTCATATCAGTTTCAAAAGTCCGTAAAGTGAAATCAATGGAAAGCGCATGAAGTTTTGCCGCATTGACAAGTTCCTGTTCAAGTTCTTGTTCAAGCGACCTGTTCACGGTAAAATAATACACCAGAAAAACAATGACCAAAGAGAGACCAAAACTAAGAAAAACTGCCTTGTTAAATAGACGTTGAAGATTCATTGGACATTAAAAAACCAGGCAATGATAATCTGAGTTCCTGGTTATGGGATAAAATATTAGAAATTGAAATTGAAACAATAAAACAGGTTACCAATTTATCAGTTTTGCTTTCCTGCAAACCACCCTATCCGAAATATCAGGAATGTTTTGATGAGTACAAAATTAAAAAGAAAAAACGACTTTCAGTCCGTAAAACACTTATTGTTACGACCCTTTTAGGTCATAAAAATCAAAACTTCCATAAAGGCAAAAGATGCCAGCCGAGGTAAAAAAAGAAAATTGAGAGAACATAGATGAGACCACGACAAGAAGTATATAATCCAGCAGAGTAGAGTTGCAGAGCAAACACTCTGGGCACCCCTCAATTTTAAAATGGTTATTTATATGATAATCCCAACTTGTATTAAAAGATTGCAGATGCAGGTTTACAACTTCAGAAACACTAAGGAGGTGGTTTGAATTTGTAACTTTTTTAATATAATTACCACGGTATGCTAACGGTTTAACAAGGTATTCCTGAATGTCAAAGACTACTACTATTTTACCATGATAGTTAACAATGTGAGTATCCGGTATCAGACCATAATTGATTTATATTTCAGATTTTGTATGCTTTTTTAATTCATCAATAAAATGCTTCATTTCTTGTTGC